>DASZFK010000540.1:0-4782 GCA_035939855.1 Candidatus Angelobacter sp. | reverse complement strand
CTTTCCGGCTCTTGTCGCCCTCCAGACACGGATGTACAGCACGCGGGATAGCACAAGCTGCATGTTCTCGGCAGCGATGGAACGGTTTTCATGAAGAATTTTCGCGGCCTCGTCCAAATGGGCGAGGACCTTGTCGATGTCAGGCTGGTACATGGCCATAAAACGATGGGCATCGGCCTGCATGTCGAACAATCCAAGCTGACGGGCACGTTCGGCTGATTTCAGATAGGTGGAGTCAGCCTGATCGTACTTGCCCTCGCGCACGTAGGTAAGCGCCATCTGGTTCATGTAGCTGACCTGGTCGCGTTGATTGCTTGCCTGCTGGATGGCTTTTTCGTATTCAGCACGCGCGCGATCTTCCTGGCCCATGACCGCATAGGTATCGGCCAGCCCAAGTTGCGCACTGTAAAAATTCGGATCCAAGGCTAACGCCTTTCGATATTTTTCGAGTGATTGTTCAAACTCGCCGCCCTCACGCAGGATTTCGCCCCATGAGTCAAGCGGATTCGGCTCCCTTGGCTTGATCTTCGAATAGTGCTCCATCACCGCATAGGCCTTGTCGAATTGCCAGGTGAACGAGGCATACGCATATCCAATCTGGTTGAGCGCCGCGGTGTAATCCGGATCGATGACGAGCGCCTTCTGCAGGAGAGCGATGCCTTTGTCCCAACGCCGCTGCAGGATGAGCCAGCGCCCGGCCTGAAAGAGCAGCCATTTGTCTTTGGGAAATTGGGCTAGCAGGTCGTTCATGGCAAAAATCGCCGGGATGAAGTCTCCTTCTTTGGCTCCCGTAAACCAGCGAATCAATAGCTGTTCGCCCGGACTTGCTCCGGTAGCAAGCCGTTTCGCAGCACTCCGTGCTGACAGCTCTTCTTTCGGGTCCGGTGTATAGAAACTTACATAAACATGCGCCAGAGCAAACTTAGGATCTTTCTGAGCAGCCGCCCGCCACGCGTCCAGCGCCTCCGGCAGATGCCAGTTTTCGCGGGCCTCTCTTCCCTTCAGGAAGAGTTGGCGGGCCTCTGGAGAAGAAGTGGTGAGTGGAACTTCTTTATTTGCTGTGGCTTGGCTGGTTAATTGTAATACTTCAGATGAAGCTATTCCCGTGATGAACAGGAGCGATAAAAGCACAGCAAAACGAACATGCAGCGTGATGAACGACATGCGCAAACTTCTTTCGTGGATGACATTCCCAAGGGGCAATATTAGACAACTCTAACACTGCGAACCCGCTGGGCCGACGTTACTCCCGTAACAGTTTGCCAGTTGTTGTAAGAGCTTCTCTTCTTAGGCTTTCAGCGTGGGATGGTTTTTGGCAATCCATCGCTCGACGAGATCAACGAAATCTTTAGCTTTCGCCACGAGTTCCTGTGCTTCGGTTTCAGTGGCGACATTGGCGTCATCATAGTCAATTACGTTCCTCTTGCGGCGGCGCCTGTTAGCAGTGCGCGTTCGTTTGCAAACGCGTCAAGATTCTTCAGGTGTTTTATCTGGGCAGTTTCAAGTTCAGCCTTTGGGAGTGTTGCAAGACTTCTACAAATACGTGCGGGTATAGGAGACAGAGCCACCCAAAGTTGCACCCCCTGGGCGACTCTTGAGCCATCTTAAATCTTACACAAGATGCTGCTGGTCGAAAATCGAGACACATTTTGTATGCAGAGAAAATGGGAATGGAGATTGCGGATCAGTTATCGTTTAGCATCGCTATTGCTCGGCGAATCTTTCGCTGCGAACCTCGCATTTCATTAATCGCCTTTTCCTGTGTCGCCATCGGTTGGTCGGCATCCCTGATGAACTGAACGACCGTGTCCAGAAACGCAACGGCCCGACGTAATTCAGATACTTCACAATGCATATACGAGTCGTCGTCCTCCGCCAGCATGATCACTTTTAGTGCAGGTAGCGCATCCTGGTATGTTTGGTCCGATGCCTCATACCTATCGAGGGCTTTGTCGATCCCACATGATCTGGCATGTGCTCCACTCATGGCAATCACGAAAAGGAATGGAATGACAAGAAGTGTCTTCATGCGTATGCTCCTTGGTCTTAGATTCGCTCCGCTGAGCGAAATCATAGCTGATGCTCTTCATTTCCCGAACGGCCAATAGATACTCGCAACCCTCTTAGTGAACTGGAATTCACCTTTGGACCTATCAGACACCTGACAATATATCCGGTCTCAAGGAGGCAAGTCTGTATAAAAGAGCACAGGCAACTTGCAAAAGCAGGTAGGACTGCGCGGGCCGAGCCAACTCAGGACCGCGAGGTTCTGCTTAGATCGATGCGATCCGCATCCAAAATGCTCTGCTTTCGTCGTTGGAGCCTCAACCCAGCACGAATAAAAGGGCCATTCCTACGTGAGAAGGTTGTCCACGATAGAGGTTGAATTGGTTATGATAGGAAATTCCGCTTAGCAGGGTGCCCTTGTTTGGTCTTATGCTCTTGACTTCGTCAGTTGCGAGTAGCTGCGTCCAAGTCACGCTTCTCACCTTTTACAAATTGAACCTTTCCCCCGATCACGTTTGTCAGGAAATGATTGCCTTCCTTGATTTTCCTCCGGAACTCATCTACTGAATAGGTTGTCACATTTATTTCACGGCCTAGATGTTTCTCCGCTTTCCGCAGAGCCGGCGACAGTTGTGCCAGTCCGACTGCGCCGATAATCATCATATCTACATCGCTCGCAGCGCCCTCCTCACGTCGAGCAACGGAACCATAGACAAACGCGTAGACGACCTTGTCCTCGAAAGGACGCAGCATGATTTGCAAAGCCGGTATAAGGCCCACTGTTTTCTCAAATATGTTGCGCAGGTCTCGAAAAATTGGGGACCGACTCTCTGCCCTAAAGTAAACTCTACGTCCATCGCGTCGTTGTTCCAATAGTCCACCCTGGACAAGCGCCGCAAGCTCGCGTTGGAGGCTGGAGGGCGTCGTACGAAGGGAGTTGGCAAGCTCTGAGAGGTACCACCATTTGTCCGGCTGTAGCAGTGTGGCCGCAAGAATACCCTGCCGTATTTCTGGGAAAAGGGTGTCAAGCACAACGGTTTTACGCATTATAAGTAAATTATTACGCAAAATGCGTATTCAGTGCAAACCGCATGGGCTTAAAACTGGTGCTGCAAAATCCCTTTTCGGCGATCATTAACTCTGGCGTGATACGTCAGCACTAAAAAGCCCCGCATCTCTGCGGGGCTGAAGTTGGTTCAGTAAAGGAATTCTTAGAAGCCGCCCATTCCGCCGCCGTGGCCGCCGGGCATGGGAGCTTCCTTTTTCTCTTCGGGAATCTCCGAAACCAGGGCTTCGGTGGTGAGCATGAGGGCCGAGATGGAGCCAGCATTTTGCAGGGCGGTGCGGGCCACTTTCGTGGGATCGATTACACCGGCCTTGACCAGGTCCTCGAACTTGTCGGTCTGGGCGTTGTAGCCAAAGTTGGGCGAATCAGACTCGCGGATCTTGCCGACCACGATTGCACCCTCTTCGCCGGCATTGGCCACGATCTGGCGCAGCGGCTCTTCCAGCGCCCGGCGGACGATTTCCGCGCCGGTCGCCTCATCGCCCTTCAACTTGAGACCTTCCAGAGCAGTGGCGCAACGAACCAGGGCAACGCCTCCGCCCGGAACGATGCCTTCCTCCACAGCCGCGCGGGTGGCGTGCATGGCGTCTTCCACGCGGGCTTTCTTTTCTTTCATCTCGGTTTCGGTAGCTGCACCGACTTTGATCACGGCTACGCCGCCGACCAGCTTCGCCAGACGCTCCTGCAGCTTCTCGCGATCGTAATCGCTGGTGGTCTTATCAACCTGGCTGCGAATCTCACGCACGCGGCCTTCAATCTCCGCGCCCTTGCCTTTGCCTTCGACAATGGTGGTGTTGTCCTTGTCGATGGTGATCTTCTTGGCCCGGCCCAGATCCTGAATCTGAACGTTTTCGAGCTTGATACCCAGGTCTTCAGTGATGGCCTTGCCGCCGGTGAGGATGGCGATATCCTGCAGCATGGCTTTGCGGCGATCGCCAAAGCCAGGAGCCTTGACGGCAGCGACGTTCAGTGTGCCACGCAGCTTGTTGACAACCAGAGTGGCCAGAGCTTCACCTTCCACGTCTTCAGCAATGATCAACAGGGGCGTGCCGCTCTTGGCAACCTGCTCAAGCAACGGAAGCAGGTCCTTCATGGAGCTGATCTTCTTTTCGTAGATCAGGATGTAGGGATTCTCAAGGATGCACTCCATGCGCTCGGGGTCGGTGACGAAGTAGGGAGAGAGATAACCACGGTCAAACTGCATGCCCTCGACGACATCCAGTTGCGTTTCCATCGTCTTGGACTCTTCTACCGTGATCACGCCATCTTTGCCGACCTTCTTCATAGCTTCGGCGATGATGCGGCCAATGGTATCGTCGTTGTTGGCAGAGATGGTGCCCACCTGGGCAATCATGTCGCCGCTGACCGGCTTCGAAAGATTATCGAGATAGCCTTTGCTGCGGTTGCCTTCTTTATCGAGCGTGCCGCAGATGGCGCTGATGGCCTTCTCAATGCCGCGCTTCAGGGCCATTGGATTGGCTCCGGCAGCCACGGTCTTTACGCCTTCGCGGAAGATAGCCTGCGCCAAAACGGTGGCGGTGGTGGTGCCGTCGCCGGCCACGTCGCTGGTCTTGCTGGCAACTTCGCGCACCATCTGCGCGCCCATGTTTTCCAGAGTGTCTTTCAGTTCAATCTCTTTAGCCACCGTTACACCGTCTTTGGTGATGGTGGGTGATCCAAACTTCTTTTCAATTACAACGTTGCGCCCC
>DASZFK010000539.1:0-13849 GCA_035939855.1 Candidatus Angelobacter sp. | reverse complement strand
CTAATCCGCTGGCCAGTGGTCCGATGCCGGCTGTGCAAAGAAGACCGGCCAGGAATACCCGGCGGGCCCCGGATGATCCAGGTAACTTGCCCAGCGCCGACGACGTTCAGAATCTGATGGGCCTTGGCAACTATGTTGATTTCTCGAACCAACTGCAGGACATCCACGACGGAGTGCACGGATGGGTCGGTGGTGATATGGGTGTGGTTGCCACTTCGGCATTCGATCCGATCTTCTGGTCGCATCATTGCATGATCGATCGCGTCTGGTATCTCTGGCAGTTGCAGAATGGCATCAACAATATTCCGGCAGACTACCTCGACAAACCTTTGGCCCCCTTCGCTCTTACGGTAAGGGACGTTTTAGACATCAACAGCCTTGGGTACGAGTACGCCCAAAGTTCCGTATCCGTCAACGCTTAGCCAAAGAGGAGGACCGCATGGCACAAAAAAAGACCAATGTAAAGAGTCGTAACACCGACCCGCCCATCAAGCTGCCATCGAAGAAATATGTCTCAAAGGATATTCCTTGCGATTCGTTGAAGAAGCCGTTTCGCCGCGCAGACCTGATCTTTGATGGTGTCGAGCACGAAGGTCCGTCCTTTGAAGCACGGGTGTTCCTCAACAACGAAAAAGCCGATGCCAAGACCCCCAAAGACCCGAAGAACGGCTATGCCGGGACTTTCAACGTCTTTGGCCACGGTGGGTGCTTCGGAGACGTAGGACACTGCGAAGTGCGCGGCACTCCTCGGCAATTCGATCCGCGCCCCGCCCATCCGCTCACGCCCGCGCGCAAAGTGCTGATCGCGACCGAAGCATTGCGCCGGGCAGGCAAAGGCAAAGCCATGAAGGTAACCGTGGTCCCCATCGTTCGGTCTGAGTCGTTGGAAGAAAAGTACGACGATGTTTTGAAGTTCGACAAGATTTCAGTCGTTACTTACAGTTAATTGACTCAGCAAGAGGGATGGAGTTGCCCAGGTCATTTGTGCTGATGCGGTTCACTTATGGAGTGATTTCCTTTTTTATCGGTGCTTGGCCGCTCGCCTTCCGAGGAATCTTTTACCTTGCGAGTATCTTCCAGCAGTCGCCGAATGGATTCCGAAAGAATGGGGCCAATCGTCCGCAGTTCCTGCCTCGCTGCGGCGGCCTGTTGTCGCATGAGTGCCTCTCCCTCAGGCGTGAGCGCAAGGGCTACCTGGCGCCGGTCTGAAATGGACCGCGTGCGGCGAAGCAAGCCCCGCTCTTCGCAGCGGTCTACGAGTTCTACCATGCTGTTGTGATTGAGCTGCATGCGTTCGGCAATTGCACTGATGGTCGGGGACTTCTCCTTGGGTAGGCCCTTGATGGCCAGCAATACCTGATATTGCTGTGGATTCAGGCCAATCTGCCTGGCCCTATATTCCATGTGCCGCATGTATTTGCGGATTTGGTATCGAAACTCTGCCAACGCCAAGTACTCGGCGTCGTTCAACGGCTTATGTTCTTTTCCCTTCATTGGTGGTCCACATGTTGGTTGCCATAGCCGCCCCGAAATCGGCAAAGGCTGGGATATCTCTCGGTGTGCTGCCCATTATCGTGGGCAAACGCCACGATCTGCAAGCTCTCTTTGCTAGCTACGTGTTCCGGCATTTATCATCATCCAGTTCGCATCTCGAAAAAACCAAGGAGCCTGCTTGATTTCCCGTTATACGCGCCCGGAGATGGGCCGCATTTGGCATGAAGAAAATAAGTTTCGCTGCTGGCTGCAAGTTGAGACCGCAGCAAGTCTCACCCTGGCTGAGGCCGGCATGGTCCCCGAAGCTGCAGCAAAGGCCATTGCTGAGCGTGGCGACTTCGACCTTAAGCGCATCCACGAAGTGGAAGCTGAGGTAAAGCACGACGTGATTGCCTTTACTACTGCGGTCGCCGAAAAGGTCGGCCCCGAGGCACGCTGGCTGCATTATGGCCTCACCTCCAACGATGTTGTGGATACGGCGCAGGCCCTGCAGGTGAAAGAGGCATCGAGGATCATCCTGGAAGACCTGCACCGGCTTAAGGATGTCCTCCATCGCCGTTCCCAGGAATTCAAGCACACACCCATGATTGGCAGGACCCATGGCATCCACGCTGAACCAACCACATTTGGCCTCAAACTGGCCAATTGGTACGCGGAGGTGGTGCGTGATATTGCCCGGTTTGAACGTGCAGCCGAGGAAATGCGTGTTGGCAAGCTCTCCGGCGCCGTAGGCACGTTCGCGCATTTGGAGCCGGAGATGGAGGAAAGGATTTGCCGCCGGCTGGGGCTGGAAGCGGCGCCTATCTCATCCCAGGTGATCCAGCGGGACCGCCACGCCTATTACGTGGCTACCCTGGCGGTCATCACTGCGATGCTCGACAAGATTGCTACCGAGATACGGCATCTGCAGCGAACCGAGGTGAGGGAAGCAGAAGAGTTCTTTAGTGAAAAACAAAAAGGCTCTTCCGCCATGCCTCACAAACGGAATCCCATCACTTGCGAGCAGATCTGCGGGCTTGCCCGGGTGGTTCGCGCTAACGCCCAGGCGGCATTTGAGAATGTTGCCCTTTGGCACGAGCGGGACATCTCGCATTCTTCGGTCGAGCGAGTGATCCTGCCCGACTCAACCATCTTGACGGATTATCTTCTTCAAAAGACCACCAGCCTGTTAGAGACCCTGCTGGTCTATCCTCATCGGATGATGAAGAACCTCGAAAGCACCGGCGGGCTGGTATTTAGCGGGCAGTTGCTTCTGGATCTGGCTGAGCACGGCATGTCGCGTGAGGACGCCTATCGGCTGGTCCAGAAACATGCCATGCGCGCCTGGAAAGAAGACTTGGTTTTTTATGACTTGGTCATGAGAGATCCCGAAATCACCGCCCGCGTCCCTACGGAACAAATTCAGCGGGCCTTCGATTTGAAGCGCCAATTGAGGAACGTGGATAAGATATTTGCCAGAGTATTTGGCGGTTAAGGGCGGAGAACGTTGCTCTCACAAGCTTCGATACCGTTTTCCAGGCCAATCGGGCGAAGGTTTAGTGAGTTCACCTCGTAGATCTTCTGTTACTAATTCCTTTACTCGTTCGGGAGAATAACCCTTGCCGAAGAGATAAAAAAGTTTGCCCAGCGCTGCTTCAGGAGTCATGTCGTACCCACTGACAGCTCCGACTCGGGCCAGCCCGGTGGCGTAGGCGGTCAGGTCGACAGTTCCCATCCAGCATTGGGTCAAGGCTACGATTACCAAGCCCCGGTTGTTGGCTTCTTCCAGGGCCGCCATGACTTCCCGGTTATCGGCAGGGCCATTGCCTTCGCCATAAGCCTGGATGACGACTCCCTTCAGCGGGGGGCGGAGAAAATTGCGGATCGCTGCTCCTGTGATTCCGGGAAAGAGCCGCAAGACTCCCACGGAAGGGTCCATCCGCTCATGAACGACCAATGCTTCAGACTCCATCGGCGTTTTTCTGACCAGGTTCCAATTCACGTTGATATTGATTCCTGTAGTTGCCAGGGCAGGGAAGTTGGGCGAAGCGAATGCGGCAAAAGCATTGGAGTTGGACTTTACGGCGCGGCAGCCACGAAACAGCATGTTGTCAAAATAGAGGCATATTTCCGGGATCGGATAGTCGGCAGCAATGATCAGAGACGCGATCAGGTTTTCCCGGGCATCGTTGCGAGGTTCGCAAAGAGGCACCTGCGACCCGGTAAAGATCACCGGCTTCGCTAACGCTTCAAACATGAATGCAAGGGCAGAGGCGCTATAGGCCATAGTATCCGTACCATGCAGAACCACGAAGCCGTCATAATCGGAATAATGTTCCTTAATGTCCACGGCAATGTTTACCCAATCCTGGGGAGTCATGTTGGAGGAGTCCAACAGAGGACTGAATTCATGGATCGTGAACTCCGGCATCCCTTCAATACGGAAAACCGGGCTGTTTTGCATCTGTTCCTGGAGATATCCCGGCGCCGGAACCCATCCCTGGGACGACTTCTTCATGCCAATGGTTCCGCCGGTATAGGTGACATAGATCCGCTTTTTCATGTACCGGTATTGTAAGTGACAGAAGTTACAGGCGAATTTCTGTGGCCAAAAAGCGCGCCACAAAGATTGTGATTGTTAAAGTTAGGGCTGAACCCCGATTGCTGGTGACACCGGGGAGGTACTCTGCCACAATGAAAGGAGCTCAGGAAGGAGTCCTAGCCATGATTCGTCTTCTTAGCCGCGCTACCTTGATTTTCTTTGTCCTGCTTTGCTCGTTTGCCGTGGCACAGCCAGCCCAACAACCAGAGCACTCAAAACCGGAACAGACGCCGCGCCAGGCGTTGATCGAGATCATCACTGGCGGCGGAAAAGCCATGCAAAAGCACATCACCGTTGAAGTCCTACAGTTGGCAGCCCAGGCATCGGGAAAGAAGAATGCGTCCACCAAGGGCGGACAGGACGTATCCAGGTTGCTCATGGAGTTGTCGTCGATGCCTTCGCTTAAAGGCGAGAAAGACCTGCAAACCTTTGACTCCGGCTCAGTGCTTCTCTCTTTTTCACCCAACGAGAAAGAGAGAGTTGAAGTACGGGTGGAGAGCGATGACTTAAGCGGAAACCAGGATGAGATACAGCTCTCCCTGCATGTTTTTAGAGATGGGCAAGAGCAAAGTATCCCCTTCATGCCTGCCATTACCGTGGGCTTGAAGCAGCAGGAAAATATTTGGAGGCTGAACGAACTGGGCGGAAGCGCTAAGCTGCAAGTGGGTGATCCTAAATTTTTCACTGATCTTCTCAAGTTTCAGCAGCAGGACGAACAGGATGCGCAGGTTAAGAAGCCGAATACCGATGTAACTGAAAAACCAGCAGAGCGTCCCAAGATGCCAGCACCCTCGATTCTCTCCATGCTGGGTTTCGCCGAAATGAGATATGCCCAGACGAATCCCGAAATAGGCTTTAGCTGCAATATTTCTGATCTTTTGGCTAACAGTAATCCGAGCTTTTCCGAACTACTCGATCCTCAGATTGGTAACGGGACCTACAATGGTTATCACTTTACTGTCACTGGCTGTGAGGGCAAACCTGCCAGCACGTTTCATTTAGTTGCTGAGCCAGTAATGGCGGGCGCTGGCTCGCAAGCATTCTGCACCGACGCCACCCATAACATACGTGTTTCAGACGATGGACGGGCCGCAACTTGTCTGGCCGCGGGCAGAACGATGAAGGCTGAGACCCACGTCAGTATCGACTGACCTGGTGAACAATCAAAGCTTTTCTTGACGGGTTGCGCAACGGAAAATGCGGAGAGCCGTGACGGCGGAGGTAATCAGGGTGAAGAACTAATAGGTTTATCAGTTTTGCTGTTGGTCATATTAAAGATGTAATTCGATTCCCCCGCTGCTCCAAGAGGTAAGGTTATCCACCAGGAATGCGGCCAGCAAATGCCTCAGATGAATGGTTTCCAAAGATTTTGAGGTTGCTGGCCAAACTATGACATTTAAGCAACTGAGTGGATTTATAAAATGGAACAACCTTTTCAAATAGTTGGATGGATGATTCAATACTCCACATTGATTGCTCTCCCTATCTTCTAATTCTTTTCATTTCTCGTGATGTTCTGTTCATATTGCGAGTGGTAAAATGTGGCACTCTCTCTTAGAGTTGTTGCAACCACGTTGAGCGCGATGGTGTTCATATTTCATCCATGTCGACTCGGCACAGCCGCCATTCGATGCAGCCGATTTTGCCTCATGTTGCTGGTTGCCGCTTTAGCAGCGAGTGCAACGCCAACGCTGCTGAATGGACAACTCTCTGCCCAGGATAGAGCGAGTGGTGCAAGCATTGCTGACGAATGTCACAGTGCGGACGATCTCGATGCAACTCTGAGCAGACAAACATCCAGGAGCGCATCTGCGGCAGAGCCTTTGAGAATTTGTGCGGATGCGCTCAGCCACGAGGGATCATGGAAGAAGGCAGAGCAATTTTATGAATCAGCCTTGGCAGTGGATCGTCAGGCCGAGAATGGTCCTGCAGCCGCTCTGGACATTGCCGGCATAGGTCATTCTGAATTGCGGCTTGGGTATCCTCTCAAGGCTGAAGAATACTACCAGCAGGCTCTCGCGGTTCAACAGAAGATATCGCCCAATAGCCTCGCAATGGCCAGAAGCCTCAATGGTTTGGGCGAAGTAAAGCAAAAATGGGGCGATGTAGTCCAAGCTGAGCGATATTTTCGCCAAGCGCAAGTCATCCTGAAAAAACTTGGCCATCAGGGCGAACTGGACTTCGCCGTCAGCTTGAATGGATTAGGGGGCGCGGCTCAGCAGCTTGGGCTTCTGGTAAAAGCTGAGGTCTTGCACCGACGAGCCTTATCCATTCACGAACGGCTTTCTACTCATGGGCTGGGTATTGCCGATACCCTAGATTACCTTGGCCGGCTCGCTTATCTCCATAGTCATTACCAAGAAGCTGAAGATTACTACAACAAGGCACTGGCATTGCGAAAGCAATTCGCGGACGGTGGACTCGATACCGTGTGGAGCATTGTTGGGCTCGGAAACGTAGCCTTTGATCGAGGTGAGCTGGCTAAAGCGAAAGAAACGTATCGTCACGCTTTAAGCATATCTGAGCAGTTTGTAAAGGATAGCCTAGTAACAGGAAAGATTCTGGGCAACCTCTCCCTTGTTTCTTTTAGCGAGGGTGATCTAGCAGCGGCCGAGACATATCAACGCCAAGCTCTGACCGTTCAAAGCAGGCTGGCACCGTATGGTCTCGACGTTGCCACGAGCCTCAGGAATCTGGGGGACATATTCGATCGCCGAGGTGATCTAGTAAAAGCCGACGAATACTGTCGCCAATCTCTCGCGATCCGGCAGAGGCTAATTCCCGGAAGTCCTGGAGTTGCTAGTAGCCTCTCTAAGTTAGGCGTTATCGCCAACAGGCGCGGAGATCTTATTCACGCTGAAGAGTATTATCTTCAATCCCTTGAAATTCGAAAGAAACTGAACCCCTCGGGTTTGGAAGTTGCACGCAGCTTTCATGCTTTAGGCGCACTTGCCCAACAGCGCCGAGATCTCGCCCGAGCCGAAAAGTACTATCGCCAAGCGCTCACGATTGAAGAAAAAAACGTTCCCAGAAGCCTACAGGTTGCCAACAGCCTCGTTTACCTGAGTCTCCTGGAAGATGATCGCGGCGATCAAGCGAGGGCTGAGCACTATTGTCGCAAGGCCCTGGCGATAAAACAAAGAATTGTGCCAGACAGCATTGATCTTGCAGGCAATATGAGTGTTCTGGGCCAGATCAGATTCGATCGTGGCGATTTGGATCAAGCCGAAAGCTACCTGCAGAAAGCTCTTGTCATACAGAGGAGATCAAATCCCGGCAGCCTACAAGTGGCAAGCAGCCTCCACTTTTTGGGGTTGATTGCGCATGCTCGCGGCCATCTGTTCTCGGCTGAGAATCTCGAACGTGAGGCCCTGTCAATTCAGGAAAAGTTGGCACCTGCAACTCTATCCCACGCTGAGATGTTGGCGTCCCTGGCTGCAATTGTCCGGGACGAAAACCGATGGGATTCTTCCGCACAACTGTATCAGCGTAGTCTAGAAGCTCTCGAAAATTTCCTGACCCGTTTCGGGGGTGGAAATGAACTGCGCACCCGCTTGCGGGCAAGGCAGACTCACATCCCGGAGGAGTATGCCAGCCTGCTTATGCAGCAAAGACAGTCGAGGTTGGCATTTGAGGTCTCTGAGCGGTGGCGAGCGCGATCCCTGCTGGAGATGCTGACCGAGGCAAGAATTGATATCCGCAAAGGCGTCGATCCACAGTTGCTGGAGCGAGAGCACTGGCTGCAAAGAGCACTGGCGGCAAAATCCAACTCGAGAATTCAACTCCTGGCACGCACTCCGAAGCAGCAACAACTTGCGGCAGCCGACCAAGAGATTGATGAACTTTCACGACAATACCAGGAACTCCAGGAACGCATCCGCCAGAAGAGTCCCGAATACGCGGCGCTCACCAATCCCAAGACCTTAACGATAAGCGACGTTCAGCAATTACTGGGTGAGGGCAATATACTCTTGGAATATTCGTTGGGAAAAGAGAGGAGCTTTCTTTGGGCCGTCAGCTCAGAAAGTTTTTCTGCTTACGAACTGCCGAACCGCACAGAAATCGAGCGTTTGGCGCGCCGGGTATACCAACTTCTTATCGTCCCTGGTCAAATAATTGCCGGAGAAACCCAGAGCCAAAGGAGAGCGCGGCTGGAAAAAGCTCAGCGGGCTTATTGGAAAACCTCAGCCAGCTTAAGCCGCATGATCCTGGGGCCAGCTTCGGCCCAGATCAAAGACCGGCGGCTGCTCATCGTAACGGATGGCGCTTTACAGTACATTCCCTTTGCCGCATTGCCAGAACCAGACGTAGCGGATACTGATTCTGAGACAGTCAACCCACCGCTGATCGTGCAGCACGAGATCGCCAGCTTGCCCTCCGCCACAGCCTTGTCACTGCTGAGAGAGCGGGCAGTTCGACACAAGGAATTCACGGATGAAGTTGTAGTCTTGGCCGATGCGGTTTTCAGCAAAGAAGATACGCGGGTGAAGAAAGAAGACACGCATCAGAACGGCAAACTGATTGCCATCTCCTCAGTACAAGTGAAGACAAACTTCCTGGCGGACAACCGCACTGCTCGTCTGGTAAGCAGCCCCCGGTTACCGGGGCGAGGAGGGATTTACCTCACGCGCCTTCCATTTTCCCGGGAGGAGGCAAAAGCGATCATGGCAGTGACTCCGGCAGGAAAAGGAATCGCATGGTTAGACTTTGCTGCAAATTTGGATTTAGCAACTAGTCCCAGGTTGGCGCAATACCGCATCGTACACTTCGCTACACATGGGATGCTAGACAATAAAAACCCTGAGCTTTCCGGCTTAATCTTTTCCACAGTGAACCGTGAAGGGAAGCCGCAGAACGGCTTTCTGAATTTGCAGAGGATTTACAACCTGAAGCTTCCCGTGGATTTAGTGGTGCTGAGTGCCTGCGAGACGGCTCTGGGTAAAGAGGTTAAAGGCGAGGGACTAATAGGCCTAACTCGTGGCTTCATGTATGCTGGCGCCTTGCATGTGATCGCCAGTCTGTGGAAGATCGACGACGCCCGCACTGCAGAATTAATGAAGTATTTTTATAAGGGAATGGAGCAGGAAAATCTAACGCCGGGAGCCGCATTGCGGAAGGCGCAAATATATGCATGGACGAAAGCCCCCCGCGGCTTGCCGTTCTATTGGGCCGCATTCGAAGTCCACGGAGACTGAGCAAAAGAGGCGCAAGCGAATGTGGAACCCCGTTCAGGGAAGCAATGAATTTAAAACGAAGGATATCTAAAAATGGAAATCAAGATAGGTAAACTGATACTCGACCAAGAGACTTTAAGACGCATTACAGCGGCAAGAGTGAGAAACAGCGGATTTTCTGATACTGCCTGCGATTGGTGTACCGAAACTTGTGATATTGCCACCTGTCCTCCCACAACCGATACTTTTAATTGTCCCGGGACTGGATTGTGAAACCTCTTTTCAAGCGAATTTGGTGAAGACCGGATGGGCGCGAAAGCATTGACGAACCAAGAGACTGAGACAGACCGCGAGCACTTCTCGCGGCTTCTGGCCCGCCTTTCGCCACAGCGCGAGCGGGCCTGGCAAGAGTACGCCAGCTTGCGGAAGAAGCTTGTTATGTTTTTCGAGCCTCGTGCAGATGCCGAAGAGATGGCGGAAGATGTGCTCGACCGGATCGCTAGAAAAGACGGCTCTTACTCAATTATCAATGTGGCGGAATTCGCATTTGGCGTGGCACGCAATCTCAGAAAAGAGATGTACCGCCGTGATTCGGCCCGGGTGTCCGCCACAGACGACAGCAGCTTTCCTGTGGAACCAAGCGGTCCGGAAAGCGGTTTGATCGCCAGCATCGACAACGAAAAAAAGAGACGATGTTTTTCCATCTGCATACAGCAATTGTCTGCCGAGGAGCGGCGGCTGATTTTGGAGTATTTCCCCGACGACGAAGAGCCACCGGACGAGCGCCGTCAGAGATTGGCAGCCGAGTTAAAGATCAGTTCAGGTGCTCTTCGTACCCGCATGACACGCTTGCGGGAAAGGCTTGAGCTTTGTTGTGGCCGGTGCCTGTCGGGAAAGCACCAGAGCGGCAGGCATCAGGGGTCGGACCAGTGAGGAGCGATCTCTTGAATTCGGAAATGCGCCGCCTGATGGTCCGATATTTATTAGGCGAGCTTTCGGACCGGGAACGCGAGGACCTGGAAAAACAATATTTCATTCACCAGCAGGCTTGGGAGGAACTGGAAGCTGTTGAAAACGACCTGATCGACGCTTACGTCAAGGAGCAGCTTTCCAGCAACGAACGGCAACTCTTTGAAAGCTACTTTTTGCGCTCTGAGAGACGGCGGCAGCGGGTGGAATTTGCCCGGACCCTCATGGATTCAAAACTTCGGCAGGAGACGGACGCGCCAGGTTCAGCACCTGTTTCCTCATCGCCTGCTTTGCGATCGCCTAGTCGTTTTTGGTGGAGCAACGCTCGCCTGCCATGGTTTGCATCTGCTGCTGCCCTGGTCTTGATCGCCTTCCTGGTCTGGCAAAACCACCGGCTCCAATCTCAAGTTGGACAGCTTCAATTCCTCCAAGGCCAAGCTTCCGATCCTGCAACAGTTCCTCCTGCTCATAATCCGGAAATAGCGGTCATCTCCCTTGCCTTGTCACCTGGCCTGCTCCGCGGTAGTAGCCCTAACAATGACCTTGCCAAGATTCACATCGGTTCGGCACCATCTATCGTGCTTCTGGCCCTGAGTCTGGAGCGCACCAGCAATTCCCAGTTTCAACTCATCTTGCAAACACCCGAGGGGAGGGTTATCCAACAGATGAACGGTGTTCACAGCAAATCATCGCCAGATGGAACCCAAATCGTGACCATGATAGTCCCCTCCAGCTTGTTGACGACCGGCGACTACATTATCAAGGTCGTGGCGTCGAATGGCCGCCGTTCGGAAATTCTCGATTCTTATGCATTTTCAGTGATCCAATAAACTCCCTTCTAAGCGGCGCCCAGGTCCCGGTGTGCCGTGATCACCTCCTGAAAAAATCCTGTAACACACGGCTTTCCCAAAACAGTTATAGGTGAGGGGTACTGCATTTCGGTCTCTTCATGACTGGGTCTGCGACAAGTTGGATCGAACACGTCCTGCAGTGGCTGGATGTTGCGGCATCGCCCGACAAGGACGAAGCATGGCCAAGTAGCAACCCAGAGACAGGCGAGACCAGATTCAATAAGGAGCAGGTATGCGGAAGGATCGCGACTTCAGAATAAGTGAATACATAAGATTGGCGATTGGAATTCTGTCTTTGTTGGCGGTGCTGCCTGCATCCAGTCAGACCGGTAGCGGAACTTCTATTCCACTCATCGGCAGCATTTCACCTGCCAAGGTCGTTGCAGGAAGTCCCTCGTTCACTCTGACCGTAAATGGCAGCAACTTTGCCAGCGATTCGGTTGTGCAGATCAACGGCGCCAATCGGAGTACTGCCTTTGTCAACGCGGGCCAACTCGCTGTGAGCATACCAAGCACTGACATTTCTGCGAGCGGATTCTCCAACGTAACCGTTGTCAGTCCATCGAGTGGAATCACATCTAACAGTGCTCCGTTGACTGTGTTCCGGTATGGAGACATCAACTTCGACAACACAATCACCATTACTGATCTGGTGGTGCTTGCGAATTATGTCGGAGGCACGGCCACATTGCTTGACGCCAGCCCCGCAGATCTCAACCTGGATGGATTCATCGATGCCACGGACATCGACATCCTGGCAAACGTTCTCGCCGGCAACATTCACACGCTTCCAGCGAGCCTGCCTCCCGTGATCAATAGCCTCTCACCGGCAAAGATCGTTGCCGGGGGAGCTTCTTTGAACCTGACCGTGAGCGGGAAGTATTTTCCTCACGACGCACAGGTGCAAATCAATGGCAGCAGCCGCCCGACTACGTTCATCAGTACATTCCAGTTGACCGCAACCTTATCCGGCGGCGATGTTTCTGCCAGCGGATTTCAAAACATCACGGTGCTGTCGCCCTCTACGGGAGCAGTCTCCAATGCCTCGCGATTGACTGTTTTCCGCTACGGAGATATCAATTTCGACAATACGATTAACATAAGCGATCTGGTGGTTCTTTCGAATTATGCCGGCGGGACTGCCACATTGCTTGACCCCAGCCCAGCCGACCTCAACTTAGACGGATTTATCGATGCTACGGACATTGATATCCTGGCAAACTTTCTTGCCGGCAACATTCACACGCTTCCGGCAAGCCTGCCTCCCGAGATCGATGGCCTGGTACCAGGGAAAGTCGTCGCTGGAGGGCCGTCTTTTAACCTGATCGTTAATGGCAAAGATTTCCCCCACGATGCCCTGGTGCAGATCAATGGCAGCAGCCGCCCGACCACATTCGTGAATACCCGCCAGATGGCAGCTACAATTTCGGCCAGTGACATTGCCGCTAGCGGATTCCCGAACATCTCGGTCTCGTCTGCCTCCACCGGAAATGTCTCCAATGCATCGCGGCTGACCGTTTTCCGCTACTGCGACCTTAACTTCGACAACGTTGTTAGCATCACTGACCTGGTTTTGTTTGCGAACCTGCTGGGCGGCAGAGCTACCCTGGTTGATTCAAGTCCAGGCGACGTAAACCTCGATGGACACATCGACATCATGGATTACTTGATCTGCGCTAACTACCTGGCGGGGAACATACATACCCTGCCCGTAGCGACTGGCGATTTCTCTATCTCGGCATCGCCGGCATCACTGACGGCCATCGCAGGCGATACCGCTAGTTATGTTATCTCTGCGACTGGCTTGAATGGTTCCACCGCCAATGTAGATTTGGCCATCAACGGATTGCCTGTTGATAATTCCACATTGAGTCCGGCAGCAATCGTGGGCAACGGCACGGCAACCCTGACGGTGCCAACCTCAGCAGACACGCCACCCGGAGCTTACGCCATCACGATCACCGGCACTTCGGGCTCCTTCGCTCATGCGGTGATCGTGGTTCTTACCGTGCTTGCGCCACTTCCCCCAGATTCATGCGGCGGTGATCCCGGCGGTGATTTGAAAGGCACTCTTCAACCCTGCCTGATCGACTAGCGAGCGGTTGCCGGAGCACGGGCGTCCCAAGGGGAGGGACTCCCTGTCTCCGGCAACATTTTCAAAACCAGGATCAAACCTGCAAAAAGAACACCACAAAAAAATCGCATTACAGGCAAAAGCTTTTTTTGCCCAACAACTAAAAATGCAACAGGAGGAAATCAATGCTTCGTCTTCCCGGCCCATCAGGCCGCAACAATACCTGGCCAGGAGCTGCTTTGCTGCTCTTTGCTTGCCTTCTAACTGCGGCCCCGGCTGCCGCACAATCATGCTCTGTCGATGTCTCAACGAATCCGTTTTCCCCTGCGGCGGGCCAGGCGATGACGGTGAACGCAACCCTTAATTCTAACGGAGGGCCAATTCTCACTGCTCGGGCAATTGGAGGAGGCGGATCGGCGGACGTCAGCTATGATGGCGCAACTATATGCTCATCATTTTCCGATAGCTGTTCGACCACCATTGATCCGGGAAGCCCCGGGTTGCACAACCTGTCGTGGTCATGCTCCGACAGTAATGGGTCAAATTCCGGTTCACAAACAGTCGATGTAACCTCGCCCAGCCCAACCCCAACCCCTACCCCAACTCCTACGCCTGGTGGAACAAACGGAGGCATTGGTCCAAAATTTGTCGTTCTTGCAGTTACCTACGCGCCTCCGGGGCCGCAGAGCACCGTGACCTATATGAA
>DASZFK010000538.1:0-5812 GCA_035939855.1 Candidatus Angelobacter sp. | reverse complement strand
AATATGGACCACTCGGCGCTCATCGGTTATGCCCGTGCCTGTAGCAAAGAGCGGGGTTGCATACAGAAGCCGTGGCTCATCGTATCGGCCCACTGCTAATTTCACATCGGCTGACCGCATTGCTCCGAAAAGCCGGCTGGTAAGAGCCGGCTCGGTGTTGCTGGCAAAGTCGCTTTCGAGCAACGGACTTGCAATGCTCAAATCAAGAACAATGCAAGGTTCTTTGCGAATATCGAAATCCAGGACTGAAGCAAAACTGTGAGAGTTGGTTCGCAACCAACGAGTCACTAATGAACTCGTGGGTACTGGCTCCAGTCCGCACGCATTTCGAAAGGCTGCCCCAGCGAAATGGGGATCGATCTGCAACAAGCGAGGCAGTGTATTGCGGATGGGCTGCTGGCTAATTGCAAGATAATTATCCAGTGGACGCTGCTTCTGCTGGTGGGTCGCGATACAGATGCTCATGCACAATCTCATGCACGCCAGTCCAAACAATGCCTCTAGCTCGTTTTCTTCCAGGGGATATTCGGAGTGATATCCCTTGACCAGGCAGGCAGCAGCCGCTAGCGGTTCTGGCTGATCGAGAACGGCGTAAGCAATTGCAACGGCCAATTCAGCCACCGTGTAGCTGTGCACCATGTCGCCAAAATCCACCAGGCCCACGACGCTCTGGTTGCGGCTGTAGAGATCGGACCCGCCGCCAACCAGTACGTTGTAGTCGTTTGCATCATTGTGAATGACACTTCGACGCAACCTTGCAAGCAGCGGCTTGCATTTATGTTCAAAATCATTTGCGACCCTGCTTGCAAGAGCGCGCATTTCCGGATCTGGAATCTGGCCTTCGTACTCATTGAAGACCTGCAAGCCGTTTACCAGGTCCCAATGGAAATCACGATGAATAGCCGGATGATCGAAAGTGGCTAAGGCTCGGTCGAGCTGGCCAAGTCTGCGTCCCAGATCAATCAGCAGTTCAGGAGAACGCCTGCGGATGGAAGCAAACGGCACTCCAGGCAGATAGGTGAGCAAACGCACCAGATGCTCTGTTCCTGCTTCGGAGTGAAATTCAGAAATGGTGTTGCCCGATTTGCCTGGAATGGCGCGCGGGCACAACGAAAGACTCCGGCTGATATGCTCCATGGCCAGGTTTTCCGCCTCCAAGAGAGGACGACCGTCCAAGGCGTTGGCCAGCTTGAGGACAAAATGCTCGCCCGATTCGGTTTGTAGCAGAAAATTTTGATCACGTTCGCTAGGAAGCGGCGAGGCTGAAGCGCGAAGGCCATAGATCTCCCAGGCAAGCAAGGCTGCCGCTTCTGCGTCGCATGATGGAGCCTGTTTGAGTAAAGCCACGGTGGCCTAGATTATTTCATGAATGCAAAGACAATTCGATTTTGAGACACTACAGGCCGCAGTTGTAGGGGAGCCACAAGCAAAACCATTTCACCGCAAAGAACGCGAAGGTCGCAAAGGAAAATCAAAAGCAAAACCCACCACGGAGGCACTGAGACACGGAGAAGATTTTTT
Organism: Candidatus Angelobacter sp.; assembly: GCA_035939855.1. Classification (GTDB taxonomy): domain Bacteria; phylum Acidobacteriota; class Terriglobia; order Terriglobales; family Acidobacteriaceae; genus Angelobacter. The sequence goes on along the minus strand of DASZFK010000538.1, from coordinate 4,291 downwards.
CTAGTTGAAAATTTGCGCAAAAGATGAAGAAATTTGAGACTAGTAATCAAAAGTGACGGAATCTTCTGGTTTCTCCTTCTGGAATCAACAGTTTACCTTTAGCTAAGCCCGCACGGAAGCACCACACATTGGTATCGAAAAAGCGCACTTTGGCGCATAGGGACTCGCATTGAATGGCACATTCTCGACACACACCGTCGTCGGATGTTCTTCTGCGTGTTTCGTCCCCGTGTACCCAAAAGCGCGAGGAGAAACCGAATGTCGCTACTTATAGTCGAACCCAAGCGTTCCGGCAATCCGAGTGGAACGCCCCAAACACTCATCCACGATCCGCAACTTCGCTTGCAGATTCATCTGCAAAAACAAACCAAAGTTTTGCAATGGCTGAAGACAGAGATTTATAGCTCCCCGGAAGTCCTGAGGTTGGTGCTGGGTCTGAGCCATCGCCAATCGCGCAAAAGCGCGTTAGGCCGTTCTGCATGTGGTAAAGTTGCGCCCAGCTTCGTTGCGCGGCCTTTTGTTTGATTAGCGATTCTGTTTGGCTAGCAGGCTGCCACCTTCCACGCTCACTAAATAGGCCTTTAATTCAACACTCGCAAGTTTCTGAATGTCCGCTGGCAGAGACTTGAGGCCATTATTGGTGCCGAATGTTACGAGTTCGACCACATCGCTATAGCCCCGCCGTGCGTAGGGGGACCACTCCGGCCGCACTCGGGAATCCTGCTCAAATAAGGTCGCTCCCTGCTCTAGGGCCGTTGCTGCCAGTTCGGCAAAACTGCTGCTGTCGTGAATGCGGAAGGAGGCTTTCGATAAAGCCACCATTGACCGCAATTGGTCGTCCTTATTCGTAATCTGTTGTAACCGTGTCCATTGGTCATCATAAATATGACGAGCTTCATCACGGTCCGCGATTAACCATAAGAGAGCCGCATTACCCTGGATGCTCGTATCAACATCGGTCAATCTCTTCGCCAATTGCCGCGCATGATCCAGATCGGTTTCCTGCATCCCGGCTATTTCTTTCACAATGGCTCGTTGCAATGTCCTGTCATGCATCGACTGTGCTTCAGCCGGCCCCATGCCTTTGAGGTTATACCCCCCTGATCGAAGCTTGAAATTCTCGTCTGCCTTGCTCAACTCGGGCTTGTCTTGGAGCAAATCAGCAGCGATTTCTGGCGCGACTTTTTGGATGGTGGGAAAGGCTTCAAACAATAGCTCGTCCCGATCATTATTAAACTTGGTAATGCCCTTTGGGGTCTCCACCTCGCTTTGGTATTCGAGCCCTTCGGGACTTTCGGGCCCTTCTTTCAGCTTACGCTCGAATACCCGCACTACTTGCGGCCGGAGGTCATTTGGAATCAAATTTGCCGTAGCCTTTAAGAATTTGTAAAACTGCCTGTTGCGATTGGCAAACTTGTAAGGGCGCTCATCATAAAATCTTAGCGCCTGGCTAAAAATTCTTCGCACGATTTCGCCCGATTGGGCGATTGGCTGCTGTGCCAATCGCTCTATGATCTCTCCCATGGCCACATAGGGGTATTCGCCGGTTTGACCAAGCCGTTGAGCTTCAGACTCAATCACGCTGAGACGATCGACTTGAGCGGTGGAGTCTTGAGCCGCGGACCAATAATTAATGAAGATTATCTTTGCACCGTCTGACCGGACATCTTCAGGGAAACTCCCATTCGGCATCGGCTTAGGGTCTTCGATTTGTTTGAACAATTTCATGGCCTCGTCCGGCTCAGCATAGGAAAGATATTTGACGGCGTTCTTCTCCTGCGCCACGCGGTCCCAGCCATTGTCGATGCCCAAAGAAATCTGGAACATTTCCCTACACCACTGCGCGTATTCTTGCTTTGAAATCCCCTTTGAAAGAGCTGGCTGGCTATTTTCTAGCAGGGTGGAAAGAGCATAGGTCCGCCCGAAGACAGTAAGCTGCTTGGTGAGGTCATAGCCCTGGTGAAAAAGTGCTATTTCCGGTTTCACATCCGAGGAGAAATCAAACGCAGCGGCACTGAGCAGTACCAGACCTAAACCAAGGGTGCTGATGATAAGAGGGACAACCACCTTGCCCCTCATCCTAGTGACCCTCGTTTAAGTAAGCTTATGCCGTACTCAATAATTGTAGTCCGTCGCTGCTGATGAAGGAGCAGCGAGTCGCAACAGATCACCAATCCTATCAAGTTGAGCCAAATGCCGCGAATCCCAGAGGGCGTCGTAGAGACACTTTTCTGGGAAGCTTGGCGCAGTGGCGTTTGAAAATTTGGTTGTAAATCGGAAGTAATTCCATTGCAGGGGCGGGAACAATCGTCCGAGGCTATGCAGCTACTTGCGCCGACGTCGCTGCGATCTGTGCACTGGCCAAAAGCCAACCTGCTTGTAATAACGATACACCCCAGGGCCCCGATCAGCACTAATTTTCTCACTGGTCATCTCCCTTATTGCCAAGGGGTAAAATTTTCAAATTTCAACTAATCTCCGATAACCCAGACTATCTGTCAAGTAAAAAAGCACATTTGGGAAATATTTTATTCCTATATTGGAACTGAAAAACCAGTCGTTTCGGCCACGGTTCCTCATCGGGGAACTCAGAACTTAGACCTTCAAGGCGCTGGCACACCGTGAAAGGGATTGCAAAACCATTCTCATCCAACTAAATGGCGGCTCACATTTTCCCAAAAAAATGGACGAATTTCTACGCAAATTGAAAAAAAACTCTTCAAATCAGTTCCAAAATGGAAGTACTTGTCGAGCAAATAAACACAAATAACATTCACCGTAAATCATTATAAATAAATGACTTAAATAACATCTTGAGGCCCCGAAACACGGAAGCGATTGGGCTTTCGTCACTCCAAAGAATGTCTCAGAATCTCTTGGCTGCTTGGAAGTTAACGATCGCAACGATGCGCACTAAAGAATTTTGAAAGATTGTACAGGATGGTGCTGCCAGTATTGACTTACTAAAAGCTGGCAATAGAATGAGCATTCATTGAGAGTTGTCACTGGTTTGTTCAGCCCTCCGGCTGTAACCTGAAAGCTGGAGCGGAACCAGCCTATGAACTCTTTGATGCATCTCGGGCACAAAAACCACCATTCATGTCAACAATAGAAAATATTATCGCGCTGCTTTACAAGAGCAAGACCCGAGTAGCGCTCCAGGCTCTTTCACCAATCTTTAGCGCCCTAACGGCATTCTTGGCCGGACCAGTATTGTTCGGATCAGGAAAGGACCTTCTAGTTCCCAGACCAATCTGGATCGTCCTGATCATTGGCAGCAGTTTGTTATCCATCATAACTATTGCAATCAACTTGTATCTTCAGATCGAGGAGACAAACGAGCCTCAGCCCAAAAGCATCAGCGGTTTAGCGGCGTTTATTGAACCGTCGCCGATTGATAAGGACAACGAAGATGCTGCCAAGTTCTTTCAACAACTGTTCCGTGGCGTGGAACTCGCCTCGCTGGAGGCCAGCGTATTGGACCCGAAACTCCCGCTGGTGGTTTTGCGAGGTGAAGCAGGGGTGGGCAAGACTTCCGTGCTTCGTGCCGGGCTAATGGAGCGAATCAAGACCGATAAAGTGTGCTATTGGCGGGCTACGCCTGAAGCTACCTTTGAGGCTTTGGTGCGTGATGTCGCAAACGAACTTGAGATTGATTTAGAAACCTGCTCGTTGCTGAGCAAAGCTGATAGTGGGGCTGAGAAGAGGGCATTTCGGCTGCTAATTATCGACCAGTTTGAGTTCTTGCGGCCAGATTATGAGGCACATAAGAAATTTTTTTCCTTTCTGGCAAACTTCTGTGCTCGTACATGGCCCTGTCACCTAAAGATCGTCATAGCGTTTCGGGAAGAGTATGAATCAATTTGGAAGCATGTCCAAGCAACGCTACATATTGATGTTCCACCAGTTACTTTACCTCCTCTAAAGCTCGACCCTGCTCAAAAGAGTATGGCAACGCTCTTGAAGCATGGCCGTATCATCGTCCGCAAGAAAACACGAGAGCGATATCTGTCGCGCGTAGCAGGCGGCCAGGAAATCCCGGCTGTTGCGATTAAGCTTGGGGCTTCGGTGTTCGCCCACTGGACTCAGGCAGATGGGTGGTCGGCTGTGGATTTGCAGAAGTATTTTGAGGAGGGCGGGGCAACCGGAGTCATGGCCGCCCACCTTGAGCAGCAACTGCAATCTATAGACCATAACGATCACAGCCCCCTGCTCGAAGCTTTGTGTTCCAAATTGATTGATCCCAAAACCCACAAAGCCCGGCCGGAGGGAGTAGTAATAGCTGATTTAA
>DASZFK010000537.1:0-8743 GCA_035939855.1 Candidatus Angelobacter sp. | reverse complement strand
GAATTAAATTCAGCCCACCGAAAGCAGAGGCGTATTCGTCCTGCTTGCCTACCGGTTTGCCCAGCACGTGATGGGCAATATGAAAAGCCTTCTCAGCCAGCTCATGCTGGGCGAGGGGAATCTGCAGATATGTAGACATGGCGTGCAGGACGCTCACGCACACACACGCGGAGGAACCAAGACCTGTCGCCGGGGGGATTTCTGAAGCCAGAAAAATATCCACTGCAACTTCGCGCCCAAGTTCTTGCAAGACCGCCAAAGGAATTTCCAATGTGTGTCCTTTGGCGCTGATCTCCCTAATGTTTTCCCAACTTTCACAGGTCTGCAGATTGGACGAAATGATCTGGACATTCCGGTCGGTTCGCTGGCTTACGATGGTATAGCAATACTTGTTGATGGCTGCGCTCAGCACCGCGCCACCGAAGCTCTCAAAGTAAGCGGGTAGATCGGTGCCTCCACCAGCAAAGCTGATTCGCACTGGGCTACGGGCGATCAGCATCGATCAAGATGATGAACACGCTGATGCATGGTTGGCGCACTGGTTGCCCTTCCAACGCCAGGCGGATGAGATGATCTCTTCCAGCGATGAATGTTTCGGGCTCCAACCCATCTCTTGAATCACACGCTCGGGGCTGGCGCACAAGACTGCCGGATCACCCGGTCTGCGTCCGGCTACGCGGATGGGAAGGCCGTGACCTACAACTCTCTCTACGGCATTGCACACCTGGCGAACCGAATAACTGTGTCCCAGCCCAATGTTGTAGGACCTCATGCCCGGCTGATTCATTCTCTGCAGGGCTGCGATGTGCGCGGAAGCAATGTCCAACACATGAACATAATCGCGCAGGCACGTACCGTCAGGTGTGTCGTAGTCGTCGCCATGGATGCTGAAGGATTCCCGCTCTCCCGCAGCCGCCTGGAGCAAGAGCGGAATGACATGCGTCTCAGGATTGTGCCTTTCGCCCAATGCAGCCGTTGCGCCGCCTGCGTTGAAGTAGCGAAACGCAATCACACTCCACCCGTAAGCTTCAACGTACCATCGCAGGATCTGTTCAAAGATCAGCTTGGTTTCGCCATAGGCGTTCACCGGCCTTTTGGGATCGTCCTCGTCGATTGGGACTCTTTCCGGCGTGCCGTAGACAGCGGCGGAAGAGGAGAAAACAAAATTCTTTATGCCGGCAGATCGCAAGACCTCGAGCATCGTGATTCCAGCCGAGACGTTTTCCTGAAAGAACAAACCAGGATTGGCGACCGACTCCGGAATCTTTGCTTTTGCGGCAAAGTGGAAGACCACATCAAACCTGATGTTCCTGACCAGAGACTCCATGCCTGCGCGATTGCCGACGTTCAATTCAAAGAAAGCCGCTCCTTTCGGTACTGCTGTTCTGAAACCTGTCGAAAGATCATCAACGATTGTGACCGCGTGCCCTTGATTCAAAAGCTCTGCACAACAGACTGATCCAACGTATCCCGCTCCACCTGTTACCAAAACATTTGCCATTAATATGCACCTGCTCCACGTAAAACCCGCATGGGGGTCTTTACCAAAATTCTGACATCCATCCACAATGACCAGTTCTTAACGTAATGCAAATCCATCCGCACCCGCTCCTGGTAGGAGACTTCCTGTCGTCCATTGATCTGCCAATATCCGGTCAAACCGGGCTTCATGGTGCTGAAGATCCAACCTGCATCACCATATTTATCCAATTCCGGCGGGACAATCATGCGTGGTCCCACCAGGCTCATCTCGCCGCGAAGAACGTTGAAAAGCTGCGGCAGTTCGTCGATGCTCAGTTTTCTGATCCAGGCCCCAGTGCGCGTCACACGGGGATCGTGTTTAAGTTTGAAGCTGATTTCGAACTCCTTAAGCAGCGCCAGGTCTTGCGCTAAAATTTTGTCGGCATGGACGCACATGCTGCGCAGCTTGAAAGCGTCGAACTCGCCCTTAGGTCCAACCACGCGCCTGCGATAAATCACCGGGCCACCATCTTCCAGTTTGATCAGCAGGGCAACCAGGGCGATGATTGGCAAGCACATCAGGAGAAGAATGATTGCGCCAATGAGATCGAGCATCCGCTTGGCTATTCGACCGGACTTGCTAATCGGCGAGTTTTTTAGAACGTCATTATGGAACTGCTGAACCGTTGAAGCAGCCAAATCCAACTCCAAGTTCTTTTGATTATTTCCTTATGATGTTCTGCGCGTTTACACGATGATATATCGATATGGTCTCTTGTGCGGCGCGAGTCCAAGAAAAATCTGTGGAACGCCGCAATGCAAGTTGCTGCCACTTCTTTAACACCTCAGGATTACACAACAGTTCGATCGCAGCCTCAGCCATGCTGTTGGAGTCGAGAGGATCGAAGACCTGTGCGCCATTGCCAGCGACTTCTGCAAGCGAACCACCATTCGAAGTTATGACGGCACAGCCACACGTCATCGCTTCCAAAACCGGAAGGCCAAATCCCTCATAGAGCGCAGGCATAATGAAGAAGCGCGCATGGCGGAAAATCATGCCTAGATCATGCGCCGTGACATGCCCTGTGGTAAGCAGATCCAGATGGTTGTATTTATCTTTGCCTCCCAGCGCCTGAACTCCTTCTCGGGGTCCATATATGACAGTCTGAAATTCTCTTCCTGACCTCTGTCGAACCAGAGTCAATGCGTCTAATGCAGTGCCAAGATTCTTTGTCCGCCAGTTCCAGGCGCTGGCTGCTAGCACATAGGGGGGACGGATACCGAATGTATTTTGCAGCTCGATGAGTTCTCCGCCAGTGCTCCGCTCGTGAAACTCCGAAGACGAAGCTGCGTTGTGAATGACCGAAATCCTCTCTCGGGGCCCTCGCAAAATCTTCACAACATCATTGGCTGTATGCCTAGAAACTGTAATGACATGGGATGAGCGACGGACGGCCAGGTGGTAACCTATCTTCACCAAGAATCGTTTTGGCCATGGGTCGATGTCAAAGAGAAATGGAATCAGGTCATGCAATGTGACTACCACGGGACAGCCAATTGCCCAAGGCACAACATAGAACGGACTATGAAATACATCCAGCCGATCTTTTCTTTGCCGTTGTGATAATTCAAATTGCTCAGACAGAGAATATTTAGAGGAGCGAAGCGCGATCCGCTCTACCGGCAGTTCGATTAACCCTGGAACTTGGTTTGCAGGATCTTCATAAACTACCAACTCGGCGCCGTGCGGAATCCTAGCCATTGCCCTGAGCAGCTCTGACACATACGTACCAACTCCTGAATCGTTGTACCAGCGGGCATCAAAGCCGACTCGCATGTCGTTAAACAGTTTTGCGCGAATGAACGTGGATTTGAGTCATGGGCTTTCCTTCTTACAATTTAACCACGCAGTATTGCTTGCTGACATAGCCGCGCTTAGGGTCATGATCAAGGTACTTGAGGTTGCCATTGAAGCCAGGTTCAGCTGAGTTCGTTCGTTGGATATCGGCGATCCGGACGCTGGCACGCCTAAGTATATTGCGAATATGTTTTTCTGCGATGCAGTGCATTTCCATTCGAAATGCATCTTGATTTCTGTTGAACAAACGTGACATCCTCCTGCGCAATGCCAGCTTATACCTGAGCTTTCCCAGAGCGCTGGTCTGGAGATGATCAACAACCTGGAAGACAAATACTCCTCCCGGCTTGAGGACCCTGACTAGTTCCGGCAGATAATTTTCCACATATTTCTTTTCAATATGCTGGAAGACAATGCTGCTGTAAATAAATCCAAAAAATCCATCGCGAAACATCGGAAGATCGGCCGTCGGGTTGAGAGCAAAGCGGCAATGTTCATTGTCCGTGTGAAACTCTTCAGCCAGGCGGATCATTGTAGGCGAGATGTCCACACCCCAGCACTCGGGAAAATAGTTGGACAAAGCGCGAGTCAGGCGGCCTACTCCGCAACCGAAATCGAGGGCGGAAGCAGACTGATCCAAACGAATTTCACGCTTCCGAAGATATTCCATGATCGTCTCGATCTCCCGTTTACCGGTCGCAAAAAATTCTTTCGCATCCCATCTTTGATTGCGTTTTTCGGGATCTGTACAGATAGACCAAAGAGGATCTGCTTGTGCAAGGCTCTCCCAATTTTTCTGTAGCTCGCGTAGCGAGGTCATTGCGCTTCGTTTTCCTGAGAAGTTCGAGCGAGAGGCAACATCGCAAACACCAACCACAGCAACCCCGAGAATTGTGGAACGTCGAGCATAACGTCCACCAACCCGTGCAAAAGCATCGTGGCTGTAGCGCCCAGAATTGCGAAAAATGCGATGCGCTCCCACGAGACAGACGCTCTTGCCAATGCCTGCCTTGCCGACCTCCACACTACGACGACCAATGCTAAGTAACAGAGAGTGCCTGACAGACCGGTTTCTGACAGCAGCTTGAGATAGAGATTGTGGGTGTCCCATGCATTGTCGGGACCGCCTTCGATTGAAGGGGCAAATAGGCGCGGGAAATTTCCATAGCCTACGCCAATCACCGGGGAAGAGACGAAGAAGTCCCAGGCTCGTCCATAAATGACTAATCGTGTAAGCGTAGCTTCGTCGAGTTCGGTAAATCGATCCAGCGTAGTCTGCGCTCCGGAAGTTGCGCTTTCGGGGGCTTGTTGCTCGACGAGTCTTTCCCGGAGCTGATACGCGGCTAGCGTGATAACTATGGCAGCCGCAACTTGCACGATGATCTTCTTGCGAGTGCCTCTGTCTTTGACAAGATAGTGAAACGCAAGGACCAACATCAGGAGAAAGGCCAGCAAAGCGCCGCGGCTCTGAGTAAGAAATAGAGCCACCATCGCCACAAAAAAGCAAAGGCCTCCCAAACGCGCAGTGCTGGGATCTGGCGATTTGGCGCGGGTTGCCAGAGCCAAAGGCAGAACAAGATTCATGAAGGCAGCGAATGGATTGACATGCAAAAAGACGGATGTGATTCTGCCGGCGAATGGCTCAATGTACTCTTCCTGGCCGTGATAGAGCCAATAAAACCATTGGCCGTAGCTGTTAGCGATGAATTGATAGAACCCTAGTCCGCAAATCAGCAACGTGGCAAAAAACAGGACCTTAATCAATTTGAGCAGTTGCGCGCGTGACTGCACCCACGCTGTTGCCGTGCAGTAGAGAGCGAGATAAGAAACCAGCCGGAACAGCGCCCTTATACCCGATCCTGCACCTGGGTTAATCAAGACTGATACTATTGCAAGAGCCAAGTAGAGCACGGCCAATTTATCCACGGCGCTGCCCAACAGCCACTTGCCCAGGCCGCCCCGATCGAGCAGCTTTCTCAGGAAGACGCCGACAAATATCAGGATTCGCAGCAAGGCGACCAGGTCGTGAATTGGAAAATCTGTTTGAACAATCGGAGCGAACGGCAGCAAGAATACCGCAAGGTAAAAGACCGGTTCCCATTGCCAGAATGCCAATGAAAGAACCACAACCCCGGCTAATACGAACGGAGCAAACGCGAACATCAGCGGCGAGACAATAGCGCCGGTCGCAACGAAGGCAACCACCAAAGCCAGATAAAACGAGTTTTGGCGGGTTTCGATCACTGAATCGACCAAACATTACACTGCACGGGGGCAAAAATCAAAACCACCAACCTGCGCTTTGCTCAAGGGCAGGTTACGACACGAAGACACGGGAGAAAAACCATTCTTTAGTTGTTGAGGTCCAAGCCGCGTAGAGTACACCCGGGCCAGTCCCGCGCTGAGACACATTTATCTTTTACAGATAGGGATGGGGAACGTAGGAGGCGAAGTGCAACGCCGGTCACAAAGAGGGTTGGAGAAGCCGATGGGCACATTTCTGGCGCGAGGGAACGCGATAACCGGCAATGGTTTTCGCTCACCTAACATGAACTCTTTCCCAGGCCTCATGGAACGAAGCAAGCCGCCAAACAATTTCTAACGGCCGATCGGTGGCCAGCGACATCATTAATAATCCTACGACCGGCGCTACTAGTTTCACGGTCCGCGAGAAGACGGTTTATCACTCATCGGCAGGGAGCAGCGTGGGCGGAAACATCGGAACCGCCTTCTGGATCGTGGATGGACAAGCCCGTATCGTCGTTGCAATGGGCAGACATGTGGGTGGAACCTCTGATCAATACTCCATTACCTGGAGGGCCTCTGGGGTGTCCGCTACACAGACTCCGGTCAGGTTAAACAGCACCACACATAAACTCCAAGGCTAGATTCCTCAGCCGAATTGGGCAACTCATCAACGTTCCCGGTCATCCATGCTTCTTTCTGCTGATTTCCGCATCTATGCTTCTGAAGTTGCGCGGGGTAGCATCTAAGAATCACGGGCGCATGAACTGTTCTTGGTCCGACGCCGCTTCCTCATAGACTTCTCTTATAGCGGCAAGGGAAAGTTATATGGCACCAACGAAACTGCTATTCGTCGATGATGAGGCTAATATCAGGCTGACGTTTCCGCTCATTCTGAAAAAAGAAGGCTATGAAGTCAAAACGGCTGCATCTGTGGGTGAAGCTGTTGAACTGATCAACAGGGAACGGTTTGACGTGCTCATTTCCGACCTGAATATTGGGGAGCCAGGGGATGGTTTCACAGTAGTAAGCGTCATGCGCCGCGTTCAACCCAAGGCCGTAACATTTATCTTGACCGGTTATCCAGACTTTGAATCGGCCCTCCAGGCGATACGCAGCCAGGTGGATGATTATCTGACCAAGCCAGCCGACATTCCATCGTTGGTTGCGGCCCTAAAGCATAAATTAGAGAATCGCCGGCCTGTTCGGCATCTTATTGCGCGTCGCGCTCCTGATCTGATCCTGGAGAATTTGCCGGAATTGCTGCAGGCTTGGTTGATGGCCTCGTCCAAAGATATGCAGCTTAACAAGTTGTCGCTGGATGCAAAGGATCGCATTGGTAATTATGCCGAGATTCTTTCCGGGATCTGCGCGCGTTTGAACAAGGGGTTCGAGTCCCTTGACGAAGAAACTGCCGCCTACGCGGTTGAACACGGAATCTCGCGTTTCAAACGTGGTTATCGCGCCGATCTGATTGTGACCGAATCACGCTTGTTGCAAAGAGAAATCAGCCATTTCCTTCAAGAAAATCTCCTGGCAATCGACTTGAGCACCCTGATCTATGACGTGATGAGCATGGCGGACTTGATTTCGGTTGCCACCGAAGAATCGATTCGTTCTTTTAATGCTCAATTGCAAGCTGCATGAGCGGCCGACAGAGCCAGTTCCGGTTGGGGAAAATTTCGCAAACCAACCAGCAACCGAGCCCGCCTGTCTACTCAACTAAGCCCAGTCTGTTGATTTAAGCGATTTTCGAATCCCCGATTTAATCCCAAGCCAAAATGCCGACCACAGGGTCCCTCCGATTGTTGCACTGCTTTTGTCCAACAATTTCCGGGTAAGAAGCGAAGTGTTCAGTCGCGCGAAATTTGCTCTGAAAAAACGCAAGTGTTGCAATCACTGGAGTTGTTGGTTTCGGGATGCCAAATTGCGCCAACCTGACCCTCGATTGTGCCGACCTGAGGCCCGCTTGCGCCAACCTGAGAGCCGCTGGCGCCAGCCTGAGGCGCGCTTGTGCCAACCTGATCTGGAGTTGGTTGTGGCCGAGGCGAGCGCTCCGAGGAGAGACGGGGAAGATAGGACTCCCAGCTTTCCACGAAATGCTGGAAGGTGAATCCTTTGAAATTATCGCTGCCAATGCGCTGGGTGCCGCTACGGGCGATGGGGAAATCCTGGAGAATGATGCGCAAGCGATTGGGGTCAGCTTTTTCCAGGGACGGTCTTCGAGAGCATTCAGGTACTCGAGAAGCGGAGCGGTGTGGATTCTTGGCGGATCGTTGTTGAGCGAGAAGAAGCTACGGATATCGGTGAGCAATTGAAGGCCGATCGATGGAGGTTGAGCAAGAGAGGCGGCCACGATTCTGAACCGGGCACAGCCGAGCTTTCTCGGCCACTTGCCACCGGCGATTGTGGCAATGGCCATCAGAGGAGCCATCAACTGGTTTCTGGCGACCGACAAGCCAAGGACGGGAGAGCCGAGAATGCGTAAAGCCACTTCGCGAAGCAAGTCATGGTTTTCCTCGGCCCAAGAGCGAAGCGACTTCGCCAGGCCATAAGCTTTGTTGGAGGCGACGTCTTCCCAAAAAGGGAGGACCTGTTCCTTGTTCTTCAAACGCCGGAGGAGAATGGGGAAGCAGCGGTCGGCGAGAGGGGCGGGAAGGCGCTGGTGTCCCGCAAAAGCTTTAGGACAAAAGACAGGGAAGTCGGAGTAGTTATTATCAGCGTTGAAAGAGTAGTAACTTCCCTGAGTAGCGCCGGCATCGAGGAAGCCGACGATCGATTGAGAACCAGAGGCGCGAAAGACAGTATCCCAGTTATCGAGGAGCAGGGTGGGTTGACAACTGGCGATGCGGATGACCAAGCGGCTGGCGTTGATGCCGACCGGCAACCAGGGATGGTTACAGAGCAGCTTCAACAAACGCAGACAAACGGTCTTGCCGGACTGCTTCTCAGGAGAATAGATCTCGAGATAGGGAGTAACCGGGAAGCGGTTGAAGCAATAGGTGTGGGCGACCCATAGGGCGAGAATGGTGCGCTGCTGGGCGGAGCAGACGAGGTAGCGGCGCAGGAAGGCGTCGACCTGGTCGAGGGTCTGGGCGATGGCAGATGGAGTCGAAGTTTCAGCAGAGTTGCTCATAAGCGCATGATCGTATCGACGAAATGTTCTGTCAACAGGATAAT
>DASZFK010000536.1:0-5495 GCA_035939855.1 Candidatus Angelobacter sp. | reverse complement strand
AGATCGAACGCTTTCTCGATGCTGTAGATCTATTGGTGGCTGACAAGGAAACCTCCGTTTTTTACGGTCAGATCGCTGCGGGGCTTGCCATGGCCGGCACACCGATTCCGCAAAACGATATTTGGATTGCGGCATTAGCTCGGCAGACCGGTCTTCCAGTGGCGACCACCGATGATCATTTTGATCGTGTCACAAACCTAGCCGTACTGAAATGGTGACCAGACGAGTCGGCAGAAGCCGACATCAGCTGGAAGTTTGCTAGTTCCGTTGTTACGACGGTCCGGCTGAGACACCGTAATGCGCCGTGATCGATTTAATGAGGCCAATGCGATACGGCGAAAAATGCGACAACTTTGAGCAAGAAATTGCGCATTCAAGCCGAGCGCCGTGGGAGGAGGAGTGGGGATTGCCACCTGAACTTTTTCGAGCTCCTTCGGGTCAGCCGCTTTTTTATTTTAGATGAGAACGCTTTGGCTGATGTTATGAGCAGTGCAGTTGCCGATATTTCCAGATGGAGTGACGCATATCACTGCGGAGATCGCGTTCCAACGCGACGCAGGGAAGGTTTACTATTTTAACGGGCATTTACCGGTCTTTGTGCATGAGGAGCGAGACCTGGCAACGTTTCGGATGTTCACAAGCCAGCTTGTGATCAATGGCAACGCAACTCAAGCGCAGATCTCGCGCACTTTTGGAGTGCCGCTTGTCACGGTCAAGCGCTACGTGAAGCTTTACCGCCAAGGTGGCGGACGTGCCTTTTTCTCACCGCGAAAGCGGCGTGTCGGCCGCAAACTCACTGCCGAAGTGTGTCAGCAGGCGCAAATGCTACTTAATAAGGGCCTAGGGGTGCCCGAGGTCGGGCGACGGGTGGGGATTCTGGCAAACACTCTGCACAAGGCGATCCGGGACGGGCGACTAGTGCACAACATAAAAAAAAAGCATTTCTGAGTATTGGGTAGCCCGTACCCAAAGCCTTTGAAGCTTTGAAGTTCTGCCTGGTCACCTTGAAGAGGATTGAGAGGCGGTTCATCGCACAAGAACCCCGCAGCTTCAACAAAGGCAAAAGCAAAAGCAGTTCTCTAGTTCTTTAGGCATTCTTGTTTGAAATTGCTTGAATGAAGCAGTGCCAGATCTTCACAAATGCGTACAGCAACCGGAACCCGAGTCAAGCTGCTCCCGCGATATCGTAGATTAGCCGAAGGTCAGTGCCTGGAAAGAGAGTGCCGGTGACGGTCAAGTCGGTGTACAGATGCCGGAGGGCTTCGTTGTGCCCGCGCACCGCCAGCGGGCGTAACCATATCGTTAGCGTTCTTTGTTCAAGGTTCGGCACCAAGTCTGCCAGACCTTTGAAAGTATCTCTCAGGATGGAATCGGCACTTTCGTAATCAGGTACATGCTCCAAGAGGATCTGCATCATCATGTTCTCCGTACGAAAGGCGATCAGCTTGATAGTGCTGAGAAATTCTGTTGTGCCAGAATCAACGTAGGATTCCCGCATTAGTCTGCTATCATCCGCCCGCTTGGCGAACTCACCGCCTTGGGCGTACCCAGTCGCCACGGAATGGGTTTCCCCAGCAAGCTTGCACGTTGAGTCTGCTTTGGAATATCCGCGTACGCTCAGGGGCCAACGTCCGGGTTCGAGCGTCTCTCTGGCGAGATCAGCGATGTCATCGCAGAGTCGGTCCAGAGTGACGTTATCGCGCTGATATTTCTGAAAACGATCTGCGGTGAACTCGAGCGACGTCCCGCCTGTAAACGACGCTGCGCCGAAATATGGAGTCTCCTTAATCCACCTTGCAGCCAACGCTGCTTTCCACGCAGCAACTCTGCCAGCGTTCTTGCCAATCAGGCAGATTATCTCGCCGAGCGTTCGATTGGCTGGAAGGCGTTCCTGGCAAAAGACCTTTCTCCACTCCGCTGGCGCGACAAACTGGAGAGCCTCTATGGATGGAAACCGCGCCAGATTGAGAACGGCGATAAAAGTTAAGGCGATCTCTTGGAAATGCTTGTCGATGGGTGTCGGAAACAGTTGTCCCACGTGTGTCCAAAGCCCACTTTTGTTCAGGGCTGGCAGAGCCACCATCGTACCCCCGATGGGCACATCCGCGAACCGTTCCAGCCGCGTTGGTGTATGAATCACTTCGGCCCTTTGACTAATGTCCGAAGGAATGACGAATTGACTCCAAGCTTCTGGTTCGTCTTCAGCCAGCTCTCGGTCATCGTGAACGGTTGACGGGTCTCGAGGTCCGACTTGGCTCCCCGACCATTCAGGTGTCGAAGCCTCGCCTTCACCGTCAGGAGCGTCCGCCTTTAGGATTGAAGTGTTTGATTGTTCTCGTCTGGAATTACTCTTGGAATACCTAGACTTACTGGCTGCGAAAAGCTCAACGCTGCTCTCACCGGAAATTAGGAAATCGAGGAAGCTGATTCCCCTACGTTTGCATGTCTCACAAATGCTTAAAAGCAAAAGGTATTCTCGCAGCCCCTTTTCAGTGGTTATTCCACCGATAACGCTGCGCAATGCTGCAAAAGCCCGCACTGCGTTCTCTGCGTTGTTATTGTTCCAAGGAACGCCGTCGTGAGTCAAAAACGTAAAGAGCTTTTCGCGATTCTTCTGAAATCGCTTCCGATAACTCTGCGCGATTTCTGAGGCGAAGTCTGCTGTTGCAATCCATGTGAATAACTCCTCTACGGCGGGCAGGTGCTTTGTTAAGAAATGTTTTTTCAATCCGTGCTTATCCACTGTCTCGACGATGATCCTGAGCACAGCAGCGTATTTCTGCGCGATCTCTCTTAGCTCTTCATCGTAAGGATACCTGTGCATATCGTCATTAATGTCGCGCATAAGGTGGATCAGGCATTTCTGCTGCGGGCACTTGAAGGCGTCATAGACTGCATAGAAATCAGAGACCAGAACACCACGAAAGTCCTTCAGCAGTGCATGGACCATATCTCCCTCACGGGTATCGCTGTAGAGGAAGACGACATCTTCCAAGCTTGCTAACACCCATACAAACCCTGATTTTCCAATCATCCGTGCCTTTGTTTCATCTGCATGGACTAATGAGCCTCGCGCTATCCTCTCGATTAACTCCGCAACGGTTTTTGTATAAAGCGTGGCGAAATCCGACTTGAAATCGGAAATGTTGGATCCGGTCACATCGAAATGGAATAGTTGATTCAATGACTTGGCAACGGTGATTCCCGAGATTCTGAGCTGGATCAACTGGTATACAGCGAACGCGCGAACATGCAGGCCATATTTGCGAAAGGCGAACTTAGTTGTGTCAGGTGGTCGTACAAGACGTTGACATTTTACACAGTACCAGTTTTCGCAGATGTGTCTTGTGACCCATCCTTTTACACCGCTTTGCATGAATCGAATATCGTGTACAAAAACGTCAGTTGTTCCTCTTTTCCAAAGGGCGGCGCCTCCACAGTAGGTACAGGAAACCGGGGCGGAGTGCTCCAGCGTGTGCTTTACGGGGAGTCTCTTGACTTTGCGTTTGAGCGTCTTCTCACAGGCTTTCTTGATTACCTTGCTGGATCGGACGTAAACTCTTTGTCTTTGATAGTCCCAGTATGCTGCTCGGTTGATCGCTTTGAACTCAGGTAGTGCGGCACCATCTTTGTCAATCAGAAGAAGAGGCGGGAGCGGCTTCATTTGATCTACATTGATTGCGTCGATGGCTGGTTGCGATGTTACTGAAGACCCGCCCTGGCACAATTTGCATAGAAAACCGGTCAGGATTTCTATCCCGTTGCAGTCCTCCGCATTGTAAGTGAACAGGCGCTGTTTTAGCGATGAGTCAGCCGATAGTTCCCATTCAAGGCGACAGGCGATGGAATTCGGGCCAGACAAATTGGTGTGTGACCAAACGAAGCCCAGCGAAGCTACGACCTCCTTCAGGCTATTGGAGTAGGTCGGAAAGTAGATCTGCGCGAAGATAAAAGACAGAAGGTTTACCGCGGACTTGATGATTTTGGATAGCGGAGAATCTTTCACTGGTTCTCCATAGCGGCTACACATTCGCTTCAAAAAGGTTGTCTCGTAGCTGCCGTAGTGGACTAAGACGGGATGCTGAATACCTGAAAGGATCTCAAGGAAATCAATCCAGATCCGCTTCTCTTCATCCACACTGTCTGCCCAAAGACTGTGCTGGAATACTTGCTCGGAGGCCTTGACGCGAAGACCGATGAGGTAGTAGAACTCACGATCTGGATTTCCCTCGACATCCAGATAGACTGGTGTTCCTTCAATCTCCAGTTCTGGGCTTCCGACGATGTGGATCTTGCGCTCCCGAATCGCGAGGGCTTTTACTGAGTGATGGTATTTCTCGCGCTTGCCAGCGAGCCGCTTTGGCCGCCGACGTGCCCGGAAGGTGTAGGAGAGTTGTTTGACGGTGAAGATGCCTTTACTGTTGAACTTTCTTCGCTCCTTCGCCGACATGTTGGACAGCAGGCTGAGATCGTCTTGCTCAATCGCCTTTTGCCGACATCGGTCTCGAAATTCGCACTCGACACAGTGCCGATTCAAAACGAGGTCCGGCGGCGAATGGCTGGCAAGCAACGTGGCGATCTTCCCGATTATTTTCCTCACCTTATCCCTCAGAGCCGCGGTCTTCACCGTCCGCGTCGCATGGTCGTCGCCGTGGACGATCTTGCCGCAGGTCACGTCGCAGCATAACATTTCGGAAAGCACGAGCGCATCGAACGCCAGCAGCAACGCGTCGTCCCGGTATAGCTTATTGGTGAAGGCGAATCGAATCGGGATAAATTGCGCATGCTTGCCTCGGCCTTCTGGCGAAACGCGCTCGACCGCATGGAGTTCGGATTCCAGGATACCGGAATCGACTTGCGCTCGCACCGCCAAGCTGGAGGCCAACCGCCACTTGGAAGCTTTGAAATTCTTCACGTCTGGCGAAAGCGCGACCTCGTCATTTGGAGACTCGGAAATCAACCGCTGTGTCTCGTTCACCCGGTAAGAGTCATTCTGCGCCTTCACCCATTCTGAGTAGGTGTTGCCGTCGGAGATTTCGCCGGTTGATCGCAACCAGCATTTCGTGGGACACTTCAAGTAGGCCTCAAACACATCCGGGTTGATTTTCATACGTGGGCGGCCTGAACGATGCTGAGATTGAAGAGGAGTCGGGCATGTCGAAACAGGCCGCATACAAGCTCGCCCATGGCGCATTGAACGTCGTATGCGAAAAGCTGAAAACCTTCGACTTCCTAGGTGTGGACACGCAGGCTTCCCCAAGTCCGTTGGGGTCTCAGGGACAATAATCAAATGGTTGACCAGCCTCAGGCCAGCAATCCATTTGAAATCATTCACATTTCGCGACCCGGGAAAGGTGACGGTGAAATCTTTGAATGGGTCCACGCCAATGCCAAGACGCCGCGCACTCCGTGGGAAATCGAAGCCTGGTCCGGTTACGTTTATTGACCCCGATACGTCACGACCGGAGAGGGGAGGGTAAAGCAGAGGAGAACTC
>DASZFK010000535.1:0-14479 GCA_035939855.1 Candidatus Angelobacter sp. | reverse complement strand
ACTGCAGGGTGGAAGAGGCGCCGGCGCTCACCGGTTGCACCTTCACCAGTCGCGCGCCCGCCGTCTCCGGTTTTGTGTTGACTGTGAAGTAGAGCTTCTCTCCGCGGACCGCCGTCAGGTACTTCCAGTAATTATCACCGGCCTTCAACTCATGGCCGTCAATGGCCAGAATGTAATCACCCTCATTGAGGTTGACGTAATCCTTGTCTGCCGGGCCGTCCTTATAGACATAGGAAACCTTGTAGTAGCCTGAATTGTCGGGCGCCAGCTCAAATCCGGGGAACCGCGTCTGGGCAATGTGGTCGCGCTCTTCCTGGGAGGGCGTCGCGCTGATGCCGGTGTGCGAGGCGTTGAGCTCGCCGATCATCTGGCTCACCACGTTATGCATTTCCTCCTGGTCGGCCACGTACTCCATCAGCGGCTCGTACACCTCCCTCATTGACGTCCAGTTCACGCCGTGCATTTCAGGATCGTAAAAGCGGTGCTTCATCACGCGCCAGCTCTCATTGAACACTTGCTTCCACTCCTCGCGATGGTCGACCTCGACGTGCGCCGTGAAAGTAATGCGCCGCGGCTCGGTGCGGCCTCCGCCGGCGGTGGGTCCTGGCGCTGCGGCAGCACTTGCGCCGCGCCCGCCCGCGGCGCTTAATGCCGATTGTGGAATGTCCACGTTGTAGAGTCCCTGCGCTCCCAGGAAGAAGATGCTGCGGCCATCTTTGGCAAATTTGATCGAAGTAATCTGCCGGTCGCCTGGACCAGCGCCGCCTCCGTCGTCTTCAGCGCCTGCGCGATTCACCGTGATGGTCGTCGTCTGCGTGCCATCTTCGGGGACCGTATACAGAGTTGCCGCTCTGGGCCGGACGTCCGGATCAGACACGGCCACGAAGGCATACAGCTTGCTGTCGGGCGAAACCGCCACCGTGTTGATGTTGTCACTCAGGTGCGTCACCTGGTGGGCGCGGCGGTTGATCCCCTCGAACTCGATCTTCACCTCAGGCTTGGGCGCTTCGCCGCGCGCCTGGGCGTCGCGGAACCGGTTCAGCTTCTCCGCAGCCTGCGCCTGTTCTTCATCATCCACGCCGCGATCGCCGGGATTTTTTTCCTCTTTTGTGAGTGAAACGCTGTACACCTGGGTAAAGGCACGACGCAACGTTGCGCTCCCCGCCTGTGCCAGCCCGGCCAGGAACAGCAATTTCTTGCCGTCTGGCGTCCAAACCGGCGTGGTCTCACTGAAGAGCACATCATCATTGCCCACGGGCCGCTCCGTGCCTCCGGTGGAAGGAATCACATACACGTGCGGGCGCAAGTCGTGGTCCAATTTGGAGAACGCGACCCACTTTGCGTCCGGCGAGAAGCGCGCTCCCTGCACATTACCTGCCTCGCCGCTGGCAATGATCGTGGTCTTGCTCGCATCCAGATCGTAGCGATAAAGCTTGTGGTCAGAGCCGGAATAGATCAGCGCCTTGGAATCCGGCGCCCACTGAATATTG
Organism: Candidatus Angelobacter sp.; assembly: GCA_035939855.1. Lineage (GTDB taxonomy): Bacteria > Acidobacteriota > Terriglobia > Terriglobales > Acidobacteriaceae > Angelobacter. Next base: position 12,989 of record DASZFK010000535.1, on the reverse strand, counting down.
CTCTTCTCTCCGTCCCCTTCAGAGAGCTTCTTCAGGCCGGTTCCATCTTCATGCGCCATCCACACCTGATCGGTTCCCGACTTATCGGAAACAAAGGCGATCCATTTCCCGTCCGGAGACCATGAAGGGTCTTCTTCGCGCGAAAAAGACTGGGTGACCCTCTGCATATCGCCCCGATCGGTTGGGATGGAGAAGATCTCGCCGTGCACCGACATGGCTGCACGTTTGGTGCTGGGAGAAAGATCATAACTATCCGTTTCATTGCGGACAGTGATTGTTTCCACCAAATTCTCTTTGTCGTCAGAAACGATGTTCAGTTTGATGGGCGTGGACTTTCCGCTCTTTACATCCAGCTTCCATATACCGAAGTCCTGCTCGTAAACAATGGTATTGCCGTCGCTGGAAATGGACGGGAAAAACAGGCGGCCGCTCTCATGGCGCGTCACCTGTATCGCCTTGCCGCCGTGCGCGGGAATCTTCCATATATTGTTTGCGCTCTTTAGCACTTCACGGCTTCCCGGCTTGATGTGGCTCTCATCCGGCAGCCGATCGGAGACAAAATAGATGTTGCCGTCCGCGGCATACATCGGCCAGAAATAATTTCCTTTGTAGTCGCCATCGGAGAGCTGCGAATACTTTTTCGTCTTGATGTCCATCACCCACAGGTCTGCGGCGTAGCTTCCCCGATAATGCTGGCGCCACCACACCATCGGGTGGCGATTGAATACCAGCTTTGCTCCATCAGGAGAGTATCCGCCCCAATAGCCCCAGTCGGTTGGCACCGGCTGCTCCAGGCCGCCCTCGACCGAGACCTGATACAGGTTGGGAATTCCCGGATACATCAGCCCGCGTGACGACTGGAACAGGACCTTTTTGCTATCCGACGTCCAGTTCACCACCAAATCTGCCGCTGAGTGAAAGGTAAGCTGCTTGGCCGCGCCGCCCTCCGCAGACATCACAAACACGTCATAGTTGCCGTAGCGATTTGAGGAAAACGCAATCCATTTTCCGTCCGGCGAGAACCGAGGGTAGATTTCCCGCGCCCGGTGGACCGTGAGTCGCTGCACGTTGCTGCCGTCTTCATTTGCGACCCAGATATCGCCCAGGTAGCTGAATGTCACCTTACCGTTGTGATAATTGGGATGGCGCAGCAGCTTGCTTTCCGCAGCGCACCAAGTACTCAAAATCAGCAGCAGAGCAAAAATAGTCTTTTTCACGGAAACCTCCAGGCAACAGAAATCAATTACGGGTTAAATAAAAGGACTTTTCAGGGTAGGCGTACTTGAGCGGAGAAAGTATATGCACCAGGAGCAGTTCTGGCTAGTGCCTTTATTTTTCTTTACCAGTCATCTCAGCCGACAAGCGTGCATTGCGGGCTTCGCGTGAGTCGTGGTTGGATATCACCAAGGCGCTTGCGGAGGGAATAAAGTATATTGACTTTAGGAAAGCAGTTTCTGCTCATGCGTTCAAAACGCGTTGCTTGGCAATAATCGATCAAGTTCATGAGACGGGTGAACCGGTACTGATTACTAAACGAGGTCGGCCTATTGCAGAGTTGGTACCTGTAAAAGAAAAAAAGCTCTCCAAGTTTCTAGGACGATTGCAGGGTGTAGTAAGAATCGTGGGCGACATTGAGACACCGATTGAACCAGCAAAAGCGTGGAAGGCGTTACGATGAAGACGTGCACCCGTCCCACTTGAAGTGTGCAAAGAGCTCAGAAGAAGTTTTTTAGCGTGGAGCCGCGTTAACAACTCAACCCAGGGTGGAGCGTAGCGGAACCCTGGGAAAAGATCAACAGACCTCTCAAACCCCGGCAGCGATCGAACTTGTGAGCTCCGCCCAGGGACGTTCTAATTTGCTCTCTCGAACAACCCCGCTGCTCCTTGGCCGCCGCCGATGCACATTGTGACCACACCATAACGCGCTTTGCGACGGGCCATTTCGTTGGCGAGGGTGCCGGTCATGCGCGAGCCAGTCATGCCAAATGGATGTCCAATGGCGATGGAGCCTCCGTTTACGTTGAGCTTCTCGTTGGGGATTCCCAACCGATCGCGGCAATAGATGACCTGCACGGCGAAAGCTTCGTTGAGTTCCCAAAGATCGATGTCATCCATCTTCAAGCCGGTACGCTTCAGAAGTTTGGGAATGGCGAAGACCGGGCCGATTCCCATTTCGTCCGGCTCACAGCCTGCGACCTGGAAGCCACGGAAGACCAGCTTGTAAGGGATGCCGAGTTTATCGGCGCGTTCGCGGGACATCAGCAACGTGGCCGATGCGCCATCGGAAAGTTGAGAGGCGTTGCCGGCTGTCACCGACCCCTGGCCGCTGGTCTGATCGAAATGGGGTTTCAACGCCAGCAGACCTTCGAGCGTCGTGTCGGGACGGTTGCATTCGTCTTTGTCAGCGCAAACGTCTTCCTTGCCGATATGCTCGCCGGTCTTCTTGTCGAGAATGGCCTTGGTCACACGCATGGGCGCAATCTCGCCTTCGAAGAACCCTTCTTTTTGGGCGCGGGCAGTACGCTGCTGGCTGAGAAGAGAGTATTCATCCTGGGCCAGACGGCTGACTTTATAACGCTTGGCGACAACTTCAGCGGTGTCGCCCATAACCATGTAGAGGCCCGGCATTTTTTCCTGAAGAGTGGGATTCGGGCTGCTGTCGCGCGATATCACGCTGATGCTCTCAACACCGCCACCGATGACGGCATCGACTCCTTCGTTTTGGATCTGGTGGGCGGCCAAAGCGATGGCCTGCAAGCCCGAAGAGCAGAAGCGATTGATCGTGGTGCCGGCAACTGTGGTCGGCAGGCCGGCCAGCATGGCGGCGATGCGGGCGATGTTGTGTCCCTGGGGGCCGTGAGGCTGCGCACAACCCAGCACCACGTCTTCAATCTCGTTGGGATCGAGCTTCGGTGTCTTGCGGAGCACGTCTTTGATGCAATGGGCAGCAAGCTCGTCGGGCCGCGTGATATTGAACGAACCTCGAAACGACTTGGTAAGCGCTGTGCGCGAGCTGGCAACTACGACTGCTTCTCTCATTTTTGGCTCCTAACTACTGGCTGCTAGCTACTAGTACTTAGCCATTAGTATTTAGTTCCAGGCAAGTAGCTAGTAGCCGATTTTCAAAATTAAAAATTAGAAATTATCAATTACAAATTCTTCCTCACGCTGCCGCGCCCTTGTCTTGATTGAAATCTTTGAAGCCTTGACCTGCTTCTGCCAGGCGTTTCAGAAGAGGTGCAGGCTCCCAGAGTTCGCCGTGCTGTTTGTGAAATTCGCAGATGCGGTCGTAAACCTTCTTTAGTCCTACCGTGTCCGCATACCACATTGGCCCGCCTCGATGGGCAGGGAAGCCGTATCCGTTGAGATAGATGATGTCGATATCAACGGCACGAAGCGCGTAACCCTCTTCCAGAATACGAGCGCCTTCGTTCACCAGAGCATAGATGCAGCGATCGACAATCTCTTCCGAAGAAATCTGGCGCTGCGGAATACCGGCTTCGGTGCCCCATTTCTTAACGAGTTGCGCGACTTCCGGATCGGGAATGGCACGCCGTTCAGCATCATATTTGTACCAGCCCGCGCCGGTCTTCTGGCCATAGCGTCCCAGTTCGCACAGACGATCTTCCGCCAACGGCTGCCGCACTCCCGGCTTTTCCGTATGACGAAATTCCTTGCGGATGCGCCAACCTACATCGAGTCCGGCAAGGTCGCCCGTCGCCATCGGCCCCATGGCCATGCCGTAATCGTAGAGTGCTTTATCGACGGCCTCTACGCTTGCGCCTTCTTCCACCAGGAATTGCGCTTCGCGGCGGTAAGGACCAAACATGCGATTACCGACAAATCCACGGCAGTTGCCCACCAGGACGCCAACCTTTCCGATCTTCTTGGAGAGGTTCATGCAAGTCGCGATGACCTCTTTGCTGGTGGCCTTGCCGCGAACGATTTCCAGCAGGCGCATCACATTCGCAGGGCTAAAGAAGTGCGTGCCGATCACAGCCTCGGGCCGCTTGGTTGCCGAAGCGATCTCGTCAATGTTGAGCGTGGAGGTGTTGCTCGCCAGGATCGCATCTTGTTTGCAGATTTTGTCCAGCTCTCCAAAGACTTGCTTCTTGAGAGCCATGCCTTCAAACACAGCTTCGATCACCATATCGGCTTTATCGAAGCCCTCGTAAGTAAGGGTGGGCTTAATGAGCTTGAGGCGTTCATCCATGAACTGCTGGGTGAAGCGTCCGCGCTTTACGGAGTTAGCATAATTTTTCTGAATAGTGGCCAGTCCGCGATCCAGTGCCGCCTGTTCGGTCTCTTTGAGCAGAACGGGGATTCCAGCATTGGCAAGAGCCATCGCAATGCCACCGCCCATCGTGCCTGCGCCGATTACCGCAGCGGAGTTTACGGGAATCGTAGGCGTGCCTTTCGGAACATCGGGAATCTTAGATACCTCGCGTTCGCCGAAGAAGACGTGGATCATGGCTTTCGATTGATCAGAGAAGAGGCATTCAGTGAAAAGCTTGCGCTCGGCCTCGCAGCCTTCTTCAAACGTGGGCAGCTTGGTGGCTGCCTCAACTGCATCGATGGCCGCCAGTGGTGCCATCAGTCCACGCTGCTTCTTGCGGGCGTTTTCGCGGGCGGCGGCGAAGATGGGAGCGTTCTGCTCGGGAGTGCCCAGTTTCTCGTTGCGCTCGCGCGTCTTGCGTGTTGGCTTGCCGGCAACCTCGCGGGCAAAGGCCAGTGCGCCCGTGAGAAGATCGCCCTCGATGATCCGGTCAATGATGCCCAGTTTGAACGCTTCAGCAGCTTTAATAGGATTGCCATCGGCGCACATCTCCACCCCCTTGGCCACTCCCGCAAGCCGAGGCAGACGTTGCGTGCCGGCAGCGCCGGGGATAATGCCCAGCTTCACTTCCGGTTGGCCCACTTGGGCGGTGGGAGAAGCAATCCGATAATGTCCGGCCATCGCCAGTTCAAGGCCTCCGCCGAAGGCCGTACCGTGAATGGCCATGATCACAGGCTTGCTGCAATCTTCAATTCGAATCAGCATGGGAAGAAAAGCAATGCCGCGTTGGGTCTTGCCCGAGGTGATCTTGCCAAACTCCTTGATATCCGCGCCGGCAACGAAGGTAGTGCCGCTGCCAATGATGATCGCGGCCTTGACGCTATCGTCTTTGTACACCTTGTCGATGCATTCAGAAATACCTTCCGGTACTCCCGGGCTCAAGGCGTTTACAGGCGGATTGTTGACGGTAATGATCGCAATATCGTTATCTTTGGTAAGTTCGACCAAGCTCATGGTTTCGTCCTTTAGATTCTAGTAGGGCTGAATGCTTCGCGTTTGCAATGAGCAACGTGTTGGAGGCAATTTTTAATTTCTAATTTCCAATTTCTAATTTGAAAACTGGCTACTAGGCACTGGCTCATAGCTACTAGCCAGAAAGTTGAAAAATCTTGGAATCGTGTACTAGCAGCCAGTGGCTGGCTTCTAAAATTATAAATTTGAAATTATCAATTACAAATTCTTCCTCACGCGCTCTTCGCCGTTTGCGCCGTTGCCGCTCCTGTGTCGATCACCAGGCGAGCGATGCGTTCGCGGTGGAACGTGGCATCGCCGAGCGCGGTTTCCGACGCCTTAGCGCGACGATAATACAAATGTAAATCATTTTCCCAGGTGAAGCCCATGCCACCGTGGATCTGAATGCCGCGATTGCCTACCGTTCTCGAAGCATCACTTGCGTACATCTTGGCGATGGAGACAGCAGTTGCGGCATCAGGAGCATTCTCTTCCAAGGCCCATGCGGCGTAGTAGGCGGCAGAACGGGAGCTTTCCGTCTCCAGGTACATATCAGAGCATTGGTGCTGGACGGCCTGGAAGGAACCGATCGGCTTGCCAAACTGCTTGCGGGTCTTGGCGTATTGAACCGTCAGGTCGAGGCAACGCTGCATCCCGCCGACCAGTTCGCCTACGAGAGCAGCCGTCGAGATATCCAATGCGTGATTCAATGCATTCAATTCACCGAGTTTTTCAGCGGGCGTGTTGCTGAATTTAAGCGCATATTGCTTACGGGTGATGTCCATGCTCGACATCGGAGTCACCGTCAAACCCGGCGCTTTGGCATCCACCACAAAGATCCCATTGCGGGCGACCACGATGATGGAATCAGCTACGGCGGCATCGGTGACAAATAGTTTCTGGCCGGTCAGCTTGCCATCGCGTGCCGAGATCTGCAGGTCATCGGGATCCCAGCTTGCGCCAGCCTCCAGCATGGCAACCGTAGATCGTGCCTGGCCGTTGCAGATCGGAGACAGATATTTTTTCTTTTGATCCGGCGTTCCGAGTGTGTCAAATATAGGAGCGGCGAGCGCAACGGTGGAGAAGAACGGTCCAGGGAGCAGCGCGAATCCAGCCTCTTCCATCAGCAGGATCAATTCCACTTTGCCCAATCCCAACCCGCCATATTCTTCCGGAGAGATGATGCCGGTAAAACCCTGCTCAGCCATCTTGGTCCACAGGGAGGCGTCGTAGGCAGTGGGAGTCTCCATCAGACGCCGGACTTCGGTAATCGGGCACTCGCCGGCAAAAAATTTGCGGGCATTGTCTTTAAGAATCTGCTGGCTTTCGCTTAGTCCGAATTGCATGATAGCTCCTAGCTGCTGGCTACTAGCTTTTTAGCTCTTAGCCTTTAGCTGTTAGTTCTTTGCCTTGAATGTTATTCGCGTTCATTCGCGCGACTTGTAGCCTAGTTTTCTGCTCTGGCTAGTAGCTAGCAGCCAGTAGCTAGTAGCGCCTTTCAAAATTACAAATTGGAAATTAAAAATTACAAATTCTTCTAATAGCTTTTCGGCAACCCCAGCACAAAGTGCCCAATAATGCTGCGCTGAATCTCTGACGTGCCGGCTTCAATTGTGTTGCCGCGAGTGCGGAGGTAGCCGTAGGCCCACGCTCCTTTATCGATCGCGTGGCTGTCTGTCCCTTCCAGTTGTCCGTAAGGGCCGAGGATTTCTTGCGCGATCTGCTGGAAGCGTTGGTTCAGTTCGCTCCAGAAGATCTTTTGGATGGACCCTTCAGGGCCGGGAACGCCGGTAGTGCTGATGCGGCTGAAAGCGCGCATCTGATTCAAGCGCATGATCTCGATCTCCCCATAGCATTGGGCCAGCTTCTGGCGGATGATCGGGTCCTGAGCTGCGGTGTGGCTGTTCTTGGGAGTCGTGCGTGAAAGTTCGATGAGGCGATTGATCGCCCGCTTATAGGTGACCTGGAGTCCGGCTCCAAACGAGCCACGCTCATGCATCAGGGTACCGATGGCTGCCTGCCAGCCCTCATTCACCTTGCCGACCACGTTCTCCACCGGCACACGAACATCGTGGAAGAAAAGTTCATTGAACTCGCTCTCGCCCGTCATCTGTTTCAGAGGACGTACATCCACACCCGGCGATTTCATATCCACGAGCAGCATGGTGATGCCTTTGTGCTTGGGGACGTTAGGATCGGTCCGCACGACAAGCTCGCACCAGTCGGCGGCCCAACCGTAGCTGTTCCACACCTTCTGTCCATTGACGATGTAGTGTTTGCCATCATCCGAGAGACGTCCTTCACAACGCAGGTTGGCAAGGTCGGAGCCGGCATCGGGTTCTGAAAAGCCTTGGCACCAGATTTCTTCTGCGCTCAGAATCTTAGGGAGGTAACGCTTCTTTTGTGCTTCAGTTCCAAATGCAATGATCGTGGGCCCAACCAGTCCGAGGCCCAGACTGTTGGCCATCGGAGGAGCTTCGGCGAGCGCCATCTCCTGCCAGAAGATAACCTGCTGCATCAGCGTGGCCCCGCGGCCGCCGTATTCCTTGGGCCAGGAAATGCCAGCCCAGCCTCCTTCGTAGAGCTTGCGCTGCCAGCGCTTCAGATAGTCGAAGCGGGCCTCCAGCGATTCTTCACGCCACTCATCCCAATCTTTGGGGACATTGGCCTTGAGCCAGGCACGCAATTCATCGCGAAATTTAAGTTCTTCAGAAGTCAGCTTCAGGTCCATGCAGGGAACTCCTTAATCTATGCCACGCGGACGGAGAAATCGATTTCACTCCGACTCAACCAGTGATGTTCGGAATGAACGTTCAGGATGTGCGACGATTCGTGGACCACGGACATCAGTCCACGATCAATCATTGTATTCTTGCGATCAACAAAACGGATAAGTCTAGTGAATGAATATTCATTCAGTCAACTGGGATTTTTAGTTTGTCATTTTGGGGTTGGCTTGTGTCAGGGCATGAATTTATTCGTGCCGCAAAGCCGGCTAATCCATTTTGATTCTGCGATTTGAGTTGAATGACGAAGATGAAAGCTTGGTGCCGCCCCTTTGGGGCTTGCGTGTGAATTCTTCAATATTCCCAGGGTTCCGCTGCGCTCCACCCTGGGCTAACCTCTGGTCGCGCCTCCGGCGCTTAGCTCATCGTTCTACAAACATCCTTTCAAAAGACATAAAGTAAGGGACATTAGGCTTCAGCCCTCTACTATCGTCTTGGGTTCGTGAAAGATCATTTTTCTGCAAAACTCGTTAGTCGTGCCGAACGAGCCTTATCCAAGAGCACCGAACGAACGCAGTGACTCGCGAGCTGTACTTTGTATATACATTTGTATATTTTAAGCTGGGTTGTTGTCGATGGAAATAGATATGAAGAGAAGAACGAAGCAAACGAGAAAACCATCCAGAACACAATGGGACCGCATTGACGCTATGAAAGATGACGAGATTGATTTTTCTGACAGCCCAGAAATTGATGAAAGTTTCCTGTCAAAAGCGTTTCTCTGGCCTGGCCCCAAAGAGCTCATCTCTTTGCGCCGGGATCGTGAAGTGTTGGCTTTTTTTCGCAAGCAAGGCAAGGGATATCAAACCACAATCAATGCATTGCTGCGCAAATACATGGAAGCGCAGATGCAGCTCGGAGATCAGCCGTCAGAAAAAAGAGCCAAGAAGAAATAACACAGATTCCCCCTCTGTCGAATCCGCGTCAATCCGCGGTAAGGTTTCGGTGCCTCACTTCTGCGTCGCGAGTTCCGGACGGATCGATTCCGTTCCTGACCAGTATTGTTTGCGCAGCTCTTTCTTCAATATCTTTCCAGTCCCGGTCTTGGGCAGGCTGGGGATGAAATCGACTGATCTCGGGCACTTGTAGTGAGCAATCCGCGAGCGGCAGAATTCCAGCAGCTCTTGTTCAGTTGCCTGGGCATCGGGTTTCAGCACGACCAGGGCTTTGGGCACCTCACCCCATTTCGGATCAGGAACAGGAATAACCGCGGCTTCATAAACGCTGGGATGCGCCGCCAATGTCTTTTCCAATTCCAGCGATGAGATGTTTTCGCCGCCGCTGACGATGATGTCTTTGGCCCTGTCGACTATCAGGAGGTATCCTTCTTCGTTCATGGTAGCCATGTCGCCGGTATGGAACCATCCATTGCGCATGACCTGGGCCGGGGCTTCCGGTTGCTGCCAATAGCCTTTCATTACGCCGTCGCCGCGGGCCACGATCTCGCCGATCGTTTTGCCGTCGCGGGGCACGTCGTGATCATGGGCATCGACGACGCGCAACTCAGTGCCCGGCACGGCGTATCCGGTGCTCGCATGGGTGATATAGCGTTGTTCACCGGGGTATTCCACTCCGGGTTTCATGCGCGCGGTGGTGAGAGTGGGAGAAGTCTCCGTGAGTCCATAGCCGCTATAGCAAAGGCAGCCCATCTTTTCTTCCACCTCGCGTACCAGCGTCGGCGAAGAGGCGGCTCCGCCCAGGCTGATTCGTTCCAACGTGCTCAAGTTGTACTTATGCAGGTCGGAAGAGTTAACCAGAGCGGTGGCCATGGTAGGCACCAGGGCACAACCATGCACGCCTTCTTTCTCGATAAGCCGGAAGACTTCAGTCGGATCGAACTTTTGCATCATCACATGCTTGCCGCCCATTAGCGTGAGGGAATGCGCCACACCCCATCCATTAGCATGGAACAGAGGAATGGTATGCAGGTCCACTGTCTCGGTGGAAGAGTTCAATCCCAAGCGGGAATTCAGCGCATGTAGATAAATATTTCGATGCGACAGCATCACGCCTTTGGGATTGGCGCTGGTGCCGCTGGTGTAGAAAAGCTCGGCGACCGAGTCCTCATCAACTTCCATGATGTCCATCTGATGAGGCGCAGCAGCGGCCAACATAGCTTCATAATTATGAGATGAAAGCCAGTTGGCGCGAGGTTCAGCGTCGAGCATAATGAAGCTCTTAACGCTGGGAACGCTCTGCCGGAAGGAGTCCACCATCTCGAAAAACTGGTTTTCAAGGAAAACGAACCGCACTCCCGCATCATTTAGGATGTACGCCAGTTCTAGCGGCGCGAGGCGAATGTTCAAAGGAAGCAGGACTGCTCCAGCTTCCAGCACTCCATAATAGGCTTCCAGCAGCCGATGGCAATTCAAGCTAAGGAATGCCACACGGTCTCCACGCTGGACTCCAGACTTGATCAACGCGCCGGCAAGCTTTCTCGTCCGATCAGCAAACTGCCGGTAGGTAAACCGCTCATCTTTGCAGACCACCGCAAGGTTGCCGGAAAACTGCTCTTCAGCGTAACGCAAGCATCGTAATGGAGTCAGTGGAACATTCATGGAAACCCTTCAGGAATTTCTAATTTTTAATTTCTAATTTCTAATTTAGCCTTTAGATTCTTACCCCAAAATTGTTGGACAAAAGCAGTGCAACAAAATCAAAGTCATTGCTTTTCAATTTTGGCAATTACGGCGATTTTGGCAATCCGTATGAGTTATGAAATTTCAAATATTTTTGGCTAGCTCTTAGCCATTAGTTCTTAGCTGAATACTAAATGGCTAAAGGCTAAGGGCTTGTCCGTCTACGCTGACACCTTCGCTTTCTTCGATTCCACAGCAAATACCCTTCGCAGCATCGCACACGTTTCTGCAATGGAAGCTCGCGTTGGGCCTGAACTCGCCAGAAAATTCGTTACCGTGAATCCATGGATCACGCCCAAATATCGTGTTGCGACCACCGATACTCCGGCCTGCATGAGCTTTCTGGCATACGCCTCGCCCTCATCGCGCAGCACGTCGCATTCGGCCGTAATGATCAGGGCGGGTGGTAGTCCCCGAAGGTCTTCAACGGTGGCCATCAGCGGCAGGCAGAGAGGGCTGCGAATCACCTCCATCGGAGTGTCTCCAATGTAGTGGTTCCACATCCACATTCCGGTCGCTTCAGTGAAGTAGTAGCCCTCTGCGAATTCTTTCTTCGATGGCAGATCGTTACTTCCGCCGGTGCTGGGGTAGTAAAGCACCTGGGCGGAAAGATTTGGTCCGCCGCGCTGTTTGGCTATCAGGCTCACTACGGCCGCCATATTCCCGCCAGCGCTGTCTCCGGCAACCGCAATCTGGTTCGGATCCACTCCAATTTCGCGGCCATGCTCGGCTACCCATTTTGTCGCTGCGTATGCCTCTTCGTTGGCGACAGGGAAGCGCGCCTCCGGCGAAAGTGTGTATTCGACAAAGACGACAACAACATGGGCCCCGTTTACAATCTCACGGACAGTCCGCTCGTGTGTCCCAAAATCGCCAACCACCCAACCGCCGCCGTGAAAATACATCACTGCCGGAAGCAATCCTTGGCTGCCGACGGGCCGCACAATCCGAACTGAAACGCTACCACTGGGGCCAACTGGAAGAATTCGTTGGTCGATTTCAGCGGGGAGTTTGGTAACCGGCACTGCGGCCTGTCCGCGAGAGAACTGCGCGCGCGCTTCCCGCACCGAAAGCGTATGCAGCTCAGGGAGGCCGGCGCCGTTCAAATAATTTAGGAAAGTCTGGACCGTGTCATTCAGCACAGGCTGTCAGCTCCTTTGGGTCGAGCGGGATCGATCAACGGCAGCATTCGGGCGAGATGGACAAAACGCATACCGTGTTGAGCGACTAGAGTTTAGTGAATGAATCTTCATTCAGTCAAATTCTGACGATTTCCATACCCGGGACGAACGAAGAAACTCTCGATATAGCACATGGGCTGAGGAACATTCAGGATGATCAGAGCATCGAGCAGATGCAACTGCTGCGTAAGCAAAGCAGATGGCACACCACGAACTGGTTGAAGAAGAGAAAGGGGGCTACGGTCGCAGCGGCTCTTCGCCGATCTGCTCCAAGAGAGCGTTGACTCTTTCCTGTGGCAGCCAGATTTTACGTTTTCTTAGCTCTTCGAAACTGATACGTAGATCTGACGGCGACAATAAGCCGAGATTGTGCAATTGTTCGATAACCCAAAAAGTGCCGTGATGATCCAAATTATATTGAGCAGCGAGCGCGCGGCCCCATTGGTCGTCCACGATAACCATTGCTCCAACTTGAGCAGCCTGTACGACTGCCTCAGCTTCGCCCCGATCTTCCGTGCCCTCTCGCACTCGTTCCGCCAGAAGAATGTCGACAGCTCCCTTATCGTAGTCGTTACACCGCGTGACAAAACCATAAGTTCTAAAAAGCGACTGCACTCGTTTCTTAGTGCTCGTTCTTCTGAAAAGATCATTCCGGACAGCCTTAGGGAGCAGCACTCGGTCAAAGAGAACGCTAAGCTTGCGCAAGAGGTCGAGATGATCCAGCGCAATCACACACGAAGTATCAATCGTACATTGTGGTGTCCGCATTCAGTCTTTGGCGACAACAAAGATGAGTAAGCCGAGCGCGAGCGTGCCCAGAGCTAGAAGTGCCGTTTTCTTGTTCTGGTCCATAGTCGTGAGATGTTGGAGAATGGCGCTTTCCGTCTGGGCCGGATTAGCGGGATCTATCACAACAAGGTTGGGGCCAAAGTGTGGCCTTAGCGTGGCCTCAAACTGTGGATTAGACATTACGATCATGCTCTTGCGGAGGTTAATGCCCATGTTCAGTTCTAAGCTACATGCCGGTACCAATCCAGCTCCGACGACTCCCAAGATCACGTCTGATTGGGCAACTTGTTGATTTATTTCTGAAGGA
>DASZFK010000534.1:0-11541 GCA_035939855.1 Candidatus Angelobacter sp. | reverse complement strand
GATTGAACTGTATTTGCAGGAAGTGAACGAAGAGCCAGTCGTCTTCAAATGGAAATACAAGGTCCAGGAACTGGCTGCCGAGTCGATAGCTTCTTAAATTGATCCATTGTTATGTTATTTAGGAATCAGCATACTAGATCGCCTTTAATGCCTGTTCGAGGTCGGCAATCAGATCGTCTTTGTGCTCCAAGCCGATGGAAAGCCGTAAAAGATTAGCCGGGCTGCGCGTAGCCGCTCCCTCCACCGATGCTCGATGTTCGATCAGGCTGTGCGGACCACCCAGGCTGGTTGCCCGGGTAAAGAGTCTTACGGCGGCAGCCAGTCTAAATGCCTCAGCCTGGCCTCCTCTGACTTGGATTGATAGCATTCCGCCAAAGCTCGCCATCTGTGCCTGGGCAACTTTGTGTCCAGGATGGCTGGGAAGTCCGGGATAGTGAACTGCTTCGATCTTCGGTTGCCGGCTGAGAAACTCGGCCACGCATTGCGCATTTTCCGATTGCGCTCGCACGCGGTGAGGAAAAGTCTGAATGCCGCGCAAAGTCAACCAGCATTCAAATGGCGATGGTACCGCTCCGGCCGCATGTTGAAGAGAGCGAATCTTGTCATAAAGAGCATTGCGGTCCTTGAAAATCAAAGCTCCGCCCAGGACGTCGCTGTGCCCGGAAAGGTATTTGGTTACCGAATGCATCACCACATCCGCGCCCAACTGCAAGGGAGACTGTAACGCAGGAGTGGCCCAGGTATTGTCGCAAGCCAGCAGCGCACCTGCCGTGTGGGCAATTGCCGACACCGCGCGAATGTCGGTGATATTGAGCAGAGGATTGGATGGAGTTTCGATCCATATAACTCTGGTTGACTGTGTCAGAGCACGCTCTACCACAGCGGGATCGCGCATATCAACAAACGATGCGTTGAGTCCCCATGTCGCGAGATGGTCCTTGAGCAAAATGGCCGTGCCATAAAATACGTCTTCGCCGGCAACCACGTGGTCGCCAGGGGAGAGTGCCTGAAAAAATGCATGTGTGGCCGCATTGCCTGAGGAAAAAGCGATGGCCGCTGCGCCCTGTTCCAATGACGCCAGGCAATCTTCAAGCGCGGCGCGGTTCGGATTGCTCTGACGGGAGTAGCTGTATCCACCGGGAAAACTGCCGTCCTCGGCGCGCTCGAAGGTCGTGGAAAGATGAATCGCGGGAGTGACGTCGCGTGTGCCTGGCTCGATTCCGTGGCCAGCGTGCACCGCTCGGGTTTCGATTTTCATGACAGGTTAAGTTATAACAAACGGGCAGCATATCTATACCCGTTGGCCGCCATTCCCCTCACAAGATCGCGATCAAACCATGTTTGACACCAGAAGAGGTAAGACGATATCTTACTTGATATGAAGACTACCATCTCTTCCAAGGGCCAGATTGTTTTGCCGGCAGAGTTTCGGCAAGTGGATCGGATCGAGCCTGGGCAGGAGTTCGACGTCGAGCGGCTTGATCGCGGAGACTATCGTCTTGTTCGGCGCGTTGCTCCGAGGAACGAGGGCGCCATCGACTGGCTGCTCGCCTGTCCGCATAAGGACTTTTTTGTTCCTATCGACTCTGAATCAACCGATACACTATGAAGTATCTGGTTGATGCTAACGTTTTGAGTGAGCCGACGAAACCATCGCCCGATCCGCGCGTTGTGGACTGGCTTCGCGCCCACGAGGCGGACATCGCCGTGGACCCCGTGATTCTAGGGGAATTGCGCTTCGGCATTCTTACCCTCCCCCAGGGAAAGAAGCGGATGGCGCTCGAACGCTGGTTCAATGTAGGGGTGGGGAGGCTTCACTGCCTTCCCTGGGATGCGGACACAGGCTTGAAATGGGCGGAACTGCTGGCGCGTCTCCGCAAAACCGGGAAAGCAATGCCGATCAAGGACAGCTTCATCGCAGCGACCGCGATGGTCCACGGTTTGGTGGTCGTTACGCGAAACCAGGCTGATTTCGCGAAGGCTGGTGTGCGCGTTATTGATCCCTTCGTGGGTTGAATCTGTCGCGGTGGACACTAAACATGGCAAACCCTGGCGATTTCGCATTCAGCCTCAAAGAGCAGACGGACATCGTTCGCGTGATTGGCGACTACGTCAAGCTTAAGAAAGCCGGTGCGCAGAATTTTTCGGGGTTGTGTCCATTTCATCAGGAGAAAACTCCGTCCTTCAGTGTTCATGCTACGCGGCAGTTTTATCACTGCTTTGGCTGTGGGGCTTCTGGGGATGTCTTCAGTTTTGTTCAGAAAATCGAAAACATCACTTTTCCAGAAGCGGTCCGGTTCGTTGCCCAGAAGATGGGTATCCCTTTGCCCAAGGCTGAATATAGCTCGCCTGCCGAGGCGCATGAGGCCCGCCAGCGCGGACAGCTCATTGACATCCACGAGCGGGCGTGTGGGTTTTTTGAAGATCAGCTTCGGCGTCCCGAGGCTGCCCATGCGCGCGAATACCTGGCGAGCCGGGGCTTGAAGGATGAAATCATTCGAGGCTTTCGGCTGGGGTATGCCCCGGATTCCGGTTTCATTCTAAAAGACCGGCTGAAAAATGACTTCACCGAGGAGATTCTGCGGGCCAGCGGCTTGTTTTCGTGGAAGAGCGAGACTGAAGATTCTGCGATTTATTCGAAGTTTCGCAACCGGATCACATTCCCTATTGCCAATGAGAGCGGCAAGATCATCGCGTTTACTGGAAGGACGCTCTCCAAAGACGAGAAGGCCGGTCCCAAGTACCTGAACTCACCGGAAACGCCGATCTATTCCAAATCGCGCGTGCTCTACAACCTTGACCGGGCCAAGGAAGCTATTCGAAAGCTGGACTACGCCATCATCGTCGAAGGGCAGATGGACTGCATTGCCGTCTACTCTGCCGGGTTTCACAATGTGATTGCCAGCTCGGGAACAGCGTTCAGTGAGACCCAGGTTAGACTGCTGGGGCGCTTCAGCAAGAACATCGTAGTGAATTTCGATCCCGATACGGCAGGGGCTGCGGCGACCGATCGCTCGCTTGGCATGTTGCTGGAAGAAGATTTCAAGATCAAAATCCTGCGGCTGGAAGCAGGGTATGATCCCGATCTGTTTATCCGGCGCAATGGGGCCGAAGCTTACCGTCAAGCTCTTATGGGTTCGGCGAAGTATTTTGAATATCTGATGAACCGGGCCATGTCGATGTTTCCGGTCAAGACTTCGGAAGGCAAGGTGCAGGCCCTCAACTTCCTGCTGCCCCACATTAACCGGGTGCCCAACCGGATTGTCCGCGACGGGCTGGTCAACGATATTGCCCAAAAGCTGGCGATCGACTCAGCCCTGCTGCGGCAGGAGTTGCGATCAATCGCCAACAAGCGCTCGTCTGCGGGGATTCGCTCGGCCCCGGTCGCCCACGTCACTTCGGCGGAAAAGGTCCTGATCCGGGCTGCATCTTCGACTGCCCCATCGGAATCGGGCTTGCGCCATACTGCTCTCGAAGCGCTTTCGGCTGAGCGGCTGCATGCCGGCGTAGGAACGGAATCCCTTTTGGAAGCCCTTTTGCAGTGCGAAGAAGATGGCGATCCCATGTCCCTGCCGCTGAGCGATTCCGACCGGCAATTGCTGGCCAAGGTGATTATGGAAGCCATTGAGCCACTAACCCCTGAATTGCTCGAAGGCGCTCTGGAAGCTCTGCGGCATCGCTCTCAGCTTGCCCAGCGTGAACGGGACATCAAGCAGGGCATCTTCGATGCCGAGCGCCGCAACGATATGGCCACGTATGTCCGGCTGAAGCAGGAATTGTTGGAACTGGACAGGCGCCTTGCCGCCTCCATGGGCTGAAAACTTGGAATCCAGCGCAAGGCGGGGCGGCGTATTCATGCTCTCTTCCCAAAAAGCAGGTTTTTGGCAGGCCTTTTGGCCACCTTTTGGGGTCAAGGTGGCCGAGAACTCTGGGGCACATCAGCCAAGCTCATCTCGAAGCGTGGCTTGTCTTTTTTCCAAAAAGCAGCCTTTTGGCAGGTTTTTAGCCACCTTTTGAGGTCAAGGTGGCCGAGACCAGGACATGAGTCGGGATCGCCAAGCTCATCTCGACGGATTAAGGCGGGTGTAACGTACATGAATTCCCGGGGTTTCAATTACCCAATTACGAAATTACCGACTTACCCAATCCCCGCTTATTTCCTTTCGAAACTATCCGATAAACAGAGCATCTAAAATAATGCGGGACGGGCTTATCTCCTTTGTTTGCTAACGGGTGGCATTGTTGGGGCGTTTGTTGATCTTGGATTGGTTGTGATAATCTAAGTACCCTCGGGTCTTGCGCGCTTACCAGCCTACATGCCGCCGCCTTTCTTTAGGGAGACGAGCGTTCAGCCCCGTATTGTTCAAACAAACGAGGACGGTTTGGCTCTAGACGATAAATTCGACGACATAAAAAAGCTGATCGATGCAGGCAAAGAAAAGGGATATCTCACCTACGATCAAGTCAATGATCTCATACCCGGTGATATCCAATCACCAGATGATCTGGACGACCTGCTTACCACGATCGGAACGCAAGGCATCGACGTTCTCGATGCCACCAAAGGCTTGCCTTCGGAGCAGAAATTTGAGGAGCTTGAAGAAGGCGAAGATGTTGAACTCGACTTAACCCCGGGCGCACTGGAAAAAACCAACGACCCGGTTCGCATGTACCTTCGCGAAATGGGCACCGTTCCGCTGCTCACACGCGAAGGCGAAGTGGAAATTGCCAAGCGCATTGAGCGCGGACAAATCCGCGTGCTCAAGGCGCTCTCCCGGTCTCCAATTGTCATCAAGGAAATCCTGTCTTTGGGAGAGGACCTTAAGAGAGGCGTCCGCTCCATCAAGGAACTGGTGGCCTTCGATGAAGAGGAGATCACCGACGAAATCGTGCAAGCGCGGCTGAAGGACTTCACCGGGCAAATCGATGAAGTTGCCAAACATTACAAGAAAGTCCCGCAGCTCGAAGAGAAATTCAACGCGATCCAGCAGAAGAAAAAACCCAAGGAATATCGCAAGTGCCGCTGGGCGTTGGCGCGCGCGCTGGTCATGGTTTCAGTGGGCATTCGTAACCTGAAATTCACGAATCCCGAACGCAAACGGCTTATTGAACGTGTCAACAAAACGGTCGATTCCATGCGCATCCTCGATCGCCAGATCAATGGTCTGGAAAAAAAGATCGAGGGTACGCGCAGCGAAGAGACCAAAAAGGAATACCGCAGGCTTCAGCGCCAGCACAAGACCGACCAGGAAAAGCTGGAGCAGGAAGCCGGGGTCAGCTACCAGGAGCTCAAGCGGACTCAGCGCGAGATTATCCAAGGCGATGTCGATGCTGAGGCCGCCAAGCGCGAACTGATCGAGGCCAACCTGCGATTGGTGGTTTCGATTGCCAAGAAATACACCAACCGCGGTCTGCAGTTCCTCGACCTGATTCAGGAAGGCAATATCGGCCTGATGAAGGCCGTGGACAAGTTCGAGTATCGTCGTGGCTACAAGTTTTCCACTTATGCAACATGGTGGATTCGCCAGGCGATTACCCGCGCTATTGCCGACCAGGCCCGGACCATCCGTATTCCGGTACACATGATCGAAACCATCAACAAGCTGATCCGCACCTCGCGGCAGCTTGTGCAGGAATTGGGCCGTGAGCCTACTTCCGAAGAAATCGCCAAGCGCATGGATATCCCGGTAGCCAAGGTGCGCAAGGTGCTCAAGATAGCCCAGGAGCCAATCTCGCTGGAGACGCCTATCGGTGAAGAGGAAGATTCACATCTGGGCGACTTCATCGAGGACCGCTCCATGGTTTCACCGGCTGAAGCTGTCATCAACGTGAACCTGAAAGACCAGACTGCACAGGTGCTGCGTACCCTCACCCCGCGTGAGGAAAAGGTGATCAAGATGCGTTTCGGCCTGGAAGACGGCTCGGAGCATACCCTGGAAGAGGTCGGGCAGTCGTTCGCCGTGACTCGCGAACGCATTCGCCAGATCGAAGCCAAGGCATTGCGCAAGCTGCGTCATCCTTCGCGTTCGCGCAAGCTGCGGGCGTTTATGGATGGAATCAGGGAGAATTTGTAATTTGTAATCGGGTAATTTGAAATTTGGGCGGCGGCGCTGGATTTCAATTGCCCGATTTTTCCTTTTCTATCCGGTTTTCCTGCTCTGTACGTCTGCGTGTTTGCCTTCAATGGGTAGGCCGGCTTCGATCCAATCCTGTTTCCCTCCTGAGTAATCGCGGACGTTGATGTATCCCATGGCCACCAGTTCCCGGGCGGCGTCTTCTGAGGCATGTCAAGTGAGCTTGCCGCAATAGACAACAATATCTGCGGCCTTGTCCGGCAATAGCTCGGGCGCGAGTTCCCGCACCTGGTCAGGCGGCAAGTTGATCGCACCGGGCAGATGCGCGTGGTTGTAATAGTTCGGGGCGAGAGTTTCGACCAGAATAAAACGATCTTTGCGGTCAATTTTTTGCTTCAACTCATCGCGGCTTATGGTGGGGACATCACCTTCCATGGTCTCTCCATTCTTGTTACATAGGATTGGATGCCGGGCTCAAGCAAGACTTATTATGCAATCTTCAAACGTTTAAGCTTGATCCGATCGGCAGGTACCTTCGTAAGGTCATAATGTGCCTGTTGCGTTAGCCAGCTCTCGGCGCTGCCACCGAAGACCTTGGATAACCTCACCGCCATTTCAGGAGAGATGCCGCGCTTTTCATTGACCAATTCTGACAGCGTGGTGCGCGTGACCCCAAGTGCTGCCGCAGCGTCTTTGATGGTCAAGCCTAAGGGCTGAATACATTGGCGCAAAACAAAACCGCCAGGATGGGGTGGGTTTTTCATCGGCATAAAATTTATCTCCTGCTCAATGGTAATCGACGTAGTCGACATCCAGAGCACCGCCGTCTTCGAATCGGAAGATCACCCGCCAATTTGCACGAACGGTAACTGACCAAAAGCCGGTCAAATCCCCTTTGAGAGAATGCAACCGGAAACCCGGTACATCCAAATCAGAAGGTACATGCGAGGCGTCAAGTCGCACCAGAATATCTCGAAGCTTGCTTACATGCTCTTGAATTACACCACGTGCATCGCCATCTTCGTACAGGCGTTTAAGACCTTTGTGGCGAATCGAATGGATCATCCGGTAGCGTAAAGGGTTACGTAACGCGTGTCAACTCTCCCTCGCGAACTGCATGTCGTGACTCAATAGAAATGTCCCCCGAACGAACTGCATGGTAGCCCAGGGACGACCTTTCGGCGGTAGCTCATAGAGTCCGCCTCAAAATAATAGGACTCTGCGGGACAGGAGGAGAATTCCCCCTCCTGTTACACTGAACTCCCATGAACGGAGGATTCGCAACTGCCGACGGAACCGCGCGTTATCGTGATCGCTTTCCTGCACTCCGCGATGCCGGGCATTTTCGCCAATTCCAAAATGTACCTGGAGCGGGCCAGCTATGGCTCTCGTCCGTAGGCCTGGGAACTTATCTTGGCGAGCCGGATTCTGCCTCCGATGCCGGGTATGTGAAAGCGATTATTGCCGCCCTTCGCTTGGGAATCAACGTGCTGGATACAGCCATTAATTATCGGCACCAGCGGTCTGAACGAAACATTGGTTCCGCTCTTCAGTCGCTGATTGCCACGGGTGAAATATCACGCGACGAGGTGCTGGTCTGCACCAAGGCGGGTTATCTGAGTTTTGATGGCGAGGTTCCGGCTGATCCTCGTGCTTACTTCCGGCGTGAATATATTGAAAGCGGCATTCTCGATCCTGCCGAGGTTGCGGGCGGGATGCATTGCATGTCTCCGATCTACCTGGCCGAACAGATCGAGCGCTCACGCAAGAACCTGGTGCTGGAAACGATCGACGTTTTTTACATCCATAACCCTGAGACTCAGCTTGGAGAAATTGCGCGGCGAGAATTCCGCAGCCGCATCTCTCGCGCTTTTACGATGCTGGAAAAAGCTGTGGCCAGGAATATCATCCGCTTCTACGGCATGGCCACTTGGAACGGGTTCCGGGTCCCTTCGCAAAAGCAGGAATTCCTCAACCTGGGGGAACTCGTCGAAATCGCGAAAGAAAACGCTGGAGATGATCATCATTTCCGTTTCATACAGCTTCCGTTCAGTTTGGCCATGCCTGAGGCATTTGCATTGAAGAACCAGTCCGACAACGGCAAGGCTGTTTCTACCTTGGAACTTGCGGACCAAGCCGGCATCGCTGTTGTCGGCAGCGCATCGCTCAGCCAGGGAAGACTGACTTCAAATCTTCCGGAAGCTGTCCACAAGCTTCTGGCAATGAACAGCGAAGCGGAAACGGCAATTCAGTTTGCGCGCTCTGCTCCGGGGTTGGCCGTGGCGTTGGTTGGAATGGGCCGTGAAGAGCACGTGAAAGCCAACGTTCAAGTTGCGGAGCACCAGTTGGCATCGAAAGAACAGTGGCAGAAGTTGTTTCAGGAGTCAAATCCTAAAGCGCTATAGGCGCGCAAGAGGTTAGCCCGGTCCGTGAGGGCCGGGAATCTGAATCGAGAGAAAACGTCAGAGCGCCGTAGGCGCGACACCCCTCCCCTGAACCACCGAACCTACATGGAACATGAATCGATTTGTGTCGGAGTTTATTTGGGGTAGTTAAGAGTGGGGAATCCGAGCGCTTTTAGTCAAATACATACCTTGGATCATACTCCACACCGTGCTTCTCTAGCATCGCGACAAACTCGCGCTGAAAATCCATCCTCTTGTGATAGCTGCCTTGGTTCTCAATGTACTTCACCACCGCTGGGACCTGTGAGGCACTGACGCTGAATCCACCATAGCCTTTTTGCCAGGCGAATTTGTGTCCTTGTTCATTGGCCCATTTGGAGGAGTTTGATTTGATCGTGAGAACCACGTCAGCTATCGACCATGATGATGGCACTTGAACCAATCCGTGCAGATGGTCTTCCATGCCGCCAATGGCGTGAACAAAGATTTTCTTGTTCTTGCAGATGCCCGCAACGTACGACCACATACGCGGCTGAAATTCCTTCGGAATCATTCTTTGGCGCTCGTGTGTACTGAAGACAATGTCGACCAGATTTTGCACGTATGCATGAGGCATCTTTCGCACCTTCTCTGTCGCACCTACGGCGCTTGTTGTCTTTCATTTGGCCTGTGTTCCCAGCCCTCACGGACCGGGCTAACCTCTTTCGCCCACTACGAGGGCTATTCGTTTGCTAGGTCTTGCTGGTTGGTATTGCTTCGGCTCTCATTCTTGTGCGGGCCAGCATAAAGCAGACCATGAGCCAGGCGGCTAGAGCTAATAGATACCCGATTAACATTCGAAAGCCGAGAAAGATGCCTTCCAAGGTGGATGTTGCCGTCTCAGGCTTGAGTTTCCAGGCAAGGAGCGCTGTGGGTATCAGGACCCCTAAAATGGAGGCGACAATCACTACACCCCAAAACCACCGGTTCAAGAACATTCGCATCCAGGTTCGCAGGGAGATGAAGCCCCGGAATCCCCGGTCGGCGCACAGGGATGCAAGCGGAAGCAGAAATACTGGCAACACGATCCAACGCACAAAGAAGACAAACAGATCATAAAGATTCTGGACCCGGGCCTCGCTCACACGCCGGCGCAGCCAGGCGGGGAACTCGGAGCGAAGATAACCGGGAACGGAGTAATGATAGTCATCGAGGCGGTCGATCAGCATCCGCAGGAGAAAAAAGACAGCGGCGAGAATTGCAAGCGCCAATACATGTTTAAGCGCTCTTACGATGGCGGGCCTCAGTGGAGAAGTCTGGCTGCGCTGCTGGTCGAGATAGTAGTTGAAGGTACCTCCATCGAGCATGAGCCAACCTACTACCGCCACGAGAATCAGCAGGCCACCCAGAATGAGTTGCCCCCAGGTTTCGCCCGTTCGCAGGAAAGCAACGAAAGCCAGGGCAATCACGATGCCTCCAAAGAATTGCAGGAGCCACACGCGAAAGTTGGCAAAGGATGGCACGAATACTCCGCGCAATGAATCCCAACGGGAGCCTTTTTCGGCCGCGATTGGCACTGGTTTTTCTGGTGTATTCCCGGTCATGGTTTTACCTCCATGGTGGCAGCGTCGGTTGTCGAGATGACGGACGGCTGGTACATCGGTTGGACAGATGCAGGACTGATGCGGAAAGTGCCCGGATTGATGATCTTGAGCAGATAAACATATTCCTGGTGGCCACCGAAATAGGTCTGGAAAAACGCGGCGTGGTCATCGTGGAATTCGCGGCGGGTAAACCAATAGCCCCACCACGGGGTTTTCTGCTTCAACTCGTATAACGCATCTTTCTGGATGAATTCAGCCCCGGCAGGAATCGGGTCTTCGATCAACAGGTATCTCCAGTTGCTGCCATTTACGCTCAGGTGCACGGCAAGCACGTCGCCGGAATGGACCTCGCCCTGAAGCGGCTGCAGATCATAGATAATTCTTTCTTTGTCCTGCTGCGGCACGAGCCGGTAGTAGTCGCGGGTGATATTCAGCGAAAGTTTGTTGTTCTGGAAGAACTTCTTTTCGGTCGAGTAGTACTCACCACGCGCCGACCAGTAGAGCCTCCCCGTTCCGGTCTTTTGGATGCGGATTGAGTTGGCGCCGGAGCGCAGTTGCTCGGTTGGCAGCAGCACGTGCGGTAAATCGCTTCTGAGCGAATCGGCGCGGGTGAAGTGGCGCGTCAAGGCCTGCTTATCGTTCACGTAAACGGTGGCCGTGAAATCGGCATCGAGTTCATGGCTGATCTTCATGTATTCGAGCAAGCCAAAGACCACCATAGCTGTTTGCTTAGTGCTCAGCCAGAAGTATCCTCCGTCGCGATGGTTGACCAGCCAGAAGGCCGCCTTGGGTAGAAGCGGGCTTTCAGGATGGGTGAGGCTCAGCAGACGCAGGGCATAGGCGGTGGCTTCTGCCGAGTCGTCGATATAGAACTCCAGGAAAGAATCGTACTCCGAGGGCCAATGCGCTTCGGCCTCATCTACGATTGCCTGTTTTTCGAGGAGCGTTGCGACTTCATTCGAGCGAGTGCTATCGCCAACGGTCAGTAGCGCCAGCCCCAGCATAGAAAGCCCCTGGGCGGTCATATTGCCGCGATCCTTGTAGGCATCGTTGAGCATCTGGTCATCGGTAGCTTTGTTCAGCGCCAGAGCATAAACCACGTATGCACGCAGGTCGGGCTTCATGCGCTTGTAGGTCTCCAGTTGCTTCTTGAGCCAATTCTGGCTGTTTTGCAGAGCCTCTGCCTTTATGTCGTATCCGGCGGACTTGGCCTGCGCCAGGCCGCTGACTACGTAGGCGGTCATGAAGACGTGGCTCTCATCTTCTTTCCACCATCCCCAGCCACCGTCGTCGTGCTGAAAATCGTAAAGCCGCTCCAGACCGGCGCGAATCTTCTTCTGCAATTCCGGCGTGTCAATCGTCGCTTCGAGCTTCAAATCTTTCATGGCTTTAGCGACGACCACGTCCGGCAGGAACCCAGACATGGTCTGCTCCGTGCATCCATAAGGATAGGAAGTCAGGTAGTCGAGGGCGCCGAAG
>DASZFK010000533.1:0-2691 GCA_035939855.1 Candidatus Angelobacter sp. | reverse complement strand
CCTCCTGGCCGGTGGAGATGGGCAGGGTAAGTGCATCGAAGATCAGGTCAACCGGACGGATGCCATACTTCTCCGTAGCCAGCGTGTAGATCCGTTTGGCGATGGCAGCCTTCTTTTCCGCCGTCAGCGCCATGCCCTCTTCGTCGATGGTCAGCGCGACCACGGCAGCACCATAGCGCTTGGCCATGGGCAGGACTTTGGAGGTGCGCTTTTCGCCATCTTCCAGGTTGATGGAATTGATGATGGCCTTGCCGGGGATACGCTTGAGCGCCTCTTCAATGACATCGGACTCGGTGGAATCAACCACGATGGGAGCGGGCACACGGGTGGCGACCTTATTCAGGATGCTGGTGATGTAGCCCTTTTCGTCCTCGCCCACGATGGCGCAGCACAGGTCGAGCATGTGCGATCCCTCGTTGACCAGCTTCTTGGCCAGAGCGAGGATGTCGTCATACTTGCCGCCGCGCACCATGTTCTTAAAATGCTCCACGCGGGTGGTGGTGTTCATCTCTTCGGCAACGATGAGCGGCTTAGGATCGAGATCGAGGGGGACCATGCTGTAGGCGCTGGACGCCGCCGGCGTGACCTCCACATCGCGCTTAGCAGGTTCCAGATTGGCGCACACCTCGGACACCACCTTGATATGCGCAGGCGTGGTTCCGCAGCAACCGCCAACCACGCGGACGCCGTATTCGGTGATGAACTTCTTGTGCCATTCCGCCAGCTCGGGCGGCGTTAGCTTGTAATGCGCGTGCCCCCCGACGTTTTCCGGCAGCCCGGCATTGGGCAGCACAGAGATTTCCTTGGGTGCATTATGGGCGAGGTAACGCACCGCGTCGTTCATCTCCTTGGGGCCGGTCGCGCAATTCAGCCCGACGATCTCGCAATCAAAAGGCTCAATGGCGGTTTCCGCGGCGCCAATCTCTGTGCCCAGCAGCATCGTGCCTTCCTTCTCGAGCGTGACCTGCATCTGCACCGGCAATCTCTTGCCGGCAGTTTTCATGGCATCAAAGGCGGCGGCCAGGGCGATCTTGGATTGGAGAAGATCCTGGGAGGTCTCGATCAACAGGACATCGACTCCGCCTTCAATCAGCCCCAGGATCTGGTCCACATAGGTCTTCCACATGTCGTCGAAGCTGATGTGGCCCAGCGAAGGCAGCTTGGTCGTCGGCCCAATGGAGCCGGCAACAAATCGCGGCCGGGCCGGTGTGGAAAAATCGCTGGCGACTTCCCGCGCCAGCTCCGCCGCCCGCTTGTTGATCTCGTGGACTTTGGCCTGCAGGTCGTATTCACCCAGCACGATGCTGCTGGCGCCAAAAGTGTTGGTCTCCACCACGTCCGCGCCCGCCTTGTAGTAGGTCGCGTGAATGTCTTTGATGATGTCGGGGCGGCTCAGGACGAGCAGTTCATTGCATCCCTCTTTGCCCCAGAAATCATCGGGCGAGGGCTGGCGCTCCTGGATTTGAGTACCCATGGCGCCGTCGTAAATAACGACACGTTCGCGAACTGTTTCTAGGAAAGACTTCATTGGATTGAGTCGAGACCCGCGGGTATCTCGGGTTCCCGCTGCATTTCTATTGTAACGGCAAAATCAAAACCTCACCACGGAGACTCGGAGACGCTAAGAAAACACGAAGAAAACCCAAAGCTCACCGCAGAGACCCCAGAGCGGCGCAGAGGACCGCAGAGAGGAATTTTGGGTTGGTTTGAGTCAATAGAATCTGCGTAGTGGATGACCTGCATCAAGTCACTCAAATTAAATCGGGCGTTGACCAGTCTAATCAGGATCATCAGCGGTAAGGTCTTTGGTTCTGGTTTTGAAAACTGTTTTCGCTGCTCGAGAGTGGCGGGTATACAATTCGATTCATCGAACCCCACCATGGAAGCGGCCTATCGGGTGGCCAAACCGGAGGAGCAACCAATGATTTTTGCTTCTAAGCTCAGGGTCGCGGTCGCTGCGATTGTGCTTTGCCCATTTCTTTTTGCCCAGCAGCCGGCGCAACAAGAACAGCAAATTCAACAAGTATCCGAAAACAAAACCGTGGGTAAAGAAATTGGGGCCAAAGCAAGCCCGAAGATCCCTGCCAAAGACAAGGAACTCGCCCTCCAGATGCTGGAGATTTCCGATGCCCAGGCGCGCGGCTTTGAGGCTCCCATGCGCAGCTATTCTCTGCTTCAAATCTCCCAGATCTATGTGGCGATTGATAAGGAGAAGGCTCGCAGCCTGCTCGGCGACGCCTTTACTGCCTCCGTAGGCATACAGGATGACGAGCAGACCCAGTCCCGCCTTCAAGAAGAGATTTTCCGAACGCTGCTACCCTTGTCGCAGGCAGATGTAGAGGAGCGCCTTCCTCAAGCAGAGCTTTCGGTGCGAAAGCAAGCTGCAAGCGGCATTATCCGGCGGTACGCCGAGAAGAAGCAATTTGAACCCGCCATCGAGTTGATCAACCAGGTGACAGGGTGGGATGAGTTCCCTTATGAGAGTGCTACGCAACTCATGCTGGCCATGCCCGCCGAAATGTCGGCTGAGAAGCTAAGTTTGTTTTCCCAGGCAGTCAACAGCTTCAAAAATCACGACCACAGCAAACGAATCCAGATGGGAGACGGCTCGCTGACGAATATAGTGGTGCGGTTCGGCCCCAAACTGCCGGCCAAGCTCGTCCTGGAAGCGATTGATGAAATCCTAAGCCA
>DASZFK010000532.1:0-12339 GCA_035939855.1 Candidatus Angelobacter sp. | reverse complement strand
TGGCCTGCCGCCATGTCCGGAATATCCTGTACCTCGCGGATAGCTGTAGGCATGAACAACCCCGGTTTGAGGGCCACGCTGCTCACACCCTTTTTAACCCCTTAACCCGCCAAAAGTTGCTGGGCCAAGAGGCACGACTTGGAAATGTATTCTACGGCATTCGGTAGCTTTCTTTACACAGCGATTCTTTCGCACTTTCAGGCATCACCAAGATGGCATTGAAGATATCTTCCGAAAATCATAAGGTCGTTGCAGAAACTGGGACCGTCCCGAGCAACTTGTGGCGCGGCTTAGGGTAGAATTTCTTAGTCGCTTATCGCGATCGTGCTCTGGACGGGGTATTTTATGAAAAAGCTAATCCATTTAATCCTTGCTTTTGCAGTGTTTTTGGGGCTTTCTGTTTTATGTTTTGCCACTGACTTTTCGGCGATTAAACCCCCTCCCGGAGTCAAAGTGGTCGTCGTGGTCTTCGAAGACCTTCAATGCCCGAGCTGCGCTCACGCCTACCCGATCATCTGGGATGTAGCCAAAGCCCATAATGTTCCAGTCCTGTTACACGACTACCCGTTGACCAACATACATCCCTGGACTTTCAGAGCTTCGCTCTATGCGCGGTACTTTGATACTCAATCCCAGAAACTAGGCGACGATTTTCGCGGATATATCTATAAGAACCAGTCTCAAATTGTCCCAGGGAACCTGGACCAGTACGCGCGTAAATACGCCGATGCCAACAAAATTGCGTTGCCCTTTTCGATCGATCCGCAGGGCAAACTCAAAGAAAAAGTGGATGCTGATTACGAACTGGGCAACCGTGTCGGTGTTCATGAAACCCCCACGATCTTCGTGGTAGGCAATAGCGGAACGTCCGAACCTCTGGTGGAACAAGTCAAGGCCCAGCCCAACGATCTCGCCCAGACGTTCACACAGATGGTCGAAGACATGCAGAAAAAGGCGGTGGCTCCGCCGAGCGCAACGCCGGTGAAACATGCCGCTGGCAAGTCTCATAAGAAGAAACCCAGCTAAGACATCGGGTGATCGTACGCCAGAGATGTTTTCACTCGATCACTTGGCAGCGCCGAAAGGGCATGGCTCGACTGTCTCCAGCGGCTTCATCACTACAGTGCATCCTGACGTTGTACACGCCAATGTTCCTCGCCGGACGATCTTTATGGAAGAACGGTCGGGAAACATGACGGGATAAGTTGCGCTGACGAGGACCTGCTCGGTATCGCGAAGGGTGGCATCTCCTCCGCGAAACTCTGTCCGTTCCGGCTTGCTGGAACCATCAAAGAACAAGGTAAACTCTGCTTCACCTTTCTTGCCTGTCAACCCTGGAAGCTTTACAGTTCTGATCTGAAGCAGCTCGGTCTGGCCCTGCGCCAGCGCCGCTGGGGCGCTACTTCCCAGCTTGGCCAGGCGACTGCGGGAGTCCTCAACTTCGGCGCCGCCTGCGGCGACCGCCAGCGTCAGCAGATGTTTTGCCTTCTCCGGTTGCAGAGCTTTCTGATATACCCGCGCGAGACGGTTGGCCAGGGTTCCCGATCCGCTCAACGTCCAGGCGGCATCGAGGAAGCGCATGCCTTCGAGAGTTTCGCCTTGGCGGAACTTTGCCCAGCCCACTCTGGCCCATTCAAGGGCAACGAAATGCATCGCCGAAAACAATTCGGGAGAATCTTCGTCAAAAGCGCCGGAGTCAAATTGATCCCCTATATCGTTCAGCACTTTTGTAGCGTTGTCGATGGTTTTGCCGGCATCGATATCGTCGCGCAAGGCTGCGGAATAAGGATCGCCACTAGGCAGGTTCGGAGTGCCCACCACGTTCATGAATAATTCCCGCGATTTTTCCGTGTTCCCAGAGCCGGCATAAAGCTGCGCTAAGGCCAGTTCAACTCTGGGATCTGCAGGAGGAGTGGCTGTGGCTGCTTCAAGCTCGGTCAACGCTTCTTTATCGCGTTTCAGTTGCACAAGCAGCAGCCCTCGATTCTTGTGTGCCATCTTATCGACCGGATTGTTTTCCAGTTGTTTGCCATAGGCGGCAACCGCTTCGTCGAATTTTCCTTGACGTTGCAGCTCTGCAGCCAGGTCAGTGTAGGCATGTTTATGGTAGGCGTTGACCTCGACTTGCTTTTGGAAAGCCGAGAGAGCATCGGAATGATTGTTCAGCCCCAAATATGCTCTACCCAATTCATCCCAGGCTTCGGGACTCGCCGGTTCTTTTTCGACAGCCCGCTTCAAAAGCGCCGATGCGGTCTGGTAGTCGCGCTCCTGAAGCGCCTTGATTCCAGCTTTGCGCAAATCTGTGGGCAAGGCAGTATCAGCAACCGTGCTGGAGGCCGGGCCAGCTTTGGAAGCGGGACGAATCGTGCAGGAAAGCGTTTGAGCTGCCGAGCCCAGCACCACGCTCCTCATGGACTCGATATCGGTGCGCCGCGCAGCCGGTAGTTGGGTCACCTTGATCGTCATGGAGCGTTCTACATCAAGCACATTGTTTTTGAGGCGAAAAGCGGAAGAATAATCTCCATAGTCGCGCAACATCCGCACTTCCGGCGGAACATTCAACGTGTAGTTGGCGGGAAATTGCAGATGAGCCTGTTGATGGACTTCTCCAATTGGACCGATATCAATCGGCTCGTTCTTCTTTTTCTTCGGCAAGCGGAAAAGCCCGATTGGCGGAAAAGGATTAAAGTCTACGTTGGCCGTGGGAACGCTGAAGTAAGCATCGTTGTGGTATTTGTAGCGCAACCGGAAAGGCTTGGAGGTATCGTCGAAGGGCGTCACGTCGAGCTCTGAGACTTTACCGCGCAATCCCTGGCTCCAGGAGAGGATCTCTGCCAATTTCTGCCAATCTACCTCGGAAGTACTGCGGAAGGCCATTCGCAGCGGCACTGCAGAGTCACCTGTGGCGCTCATGTCGATTGTGGCGTCGAACGCTCCGGTCTCGGAAAACTTGCCATCCATGGAGATCGACATGGAGTTTTTGTAAGGCGAGACTGCAGGTGTCTTTTGCAGTCCGGCCGTAGCATCGTCGGCGGCCAACAGCGCCTGCTTGTCTCGAAGTTGGTACAAGAGCAATCCAAAGGGAGCCACTTCGGCGGTTGCATCGAGCCAAACCAAGTCTTTCCCAATGCGGGCCGCGGTAATCACATGGTCGAATTGGGCGGGCGATGGCACCTCTTCATCGAGCTTGTGCTCTGAGCCGATCAAGACGGGATAACTCTGGATTCCGGCAGCACGCAACAGCGCCGAGAGCAGAGTATGCTTGTCTTTGCAATCGCCATAGCTGCCCTGCAAGACTTCTGAGGCGGCATGGGGTTGATACCGGCCTACGCCAAAAGAGAGGCTGACGTAACGGATATCCTTGGCCACGAAATCGTAAAGACGGTGTGCTTTCTCCAGTGGGGTCGTGGCCCCCTTTACGAGTTCATCGGCTTTCTTGCGGATTTCATCGTTGACTGTCACTCGCTCAGCCTGCAATCTTGCATACCAGCGAGCAACTTGCTGCCAGTCTTTGAAGGTGGTTAGTTGTATGTCCGGTCCTGTAGGATCTCCATCTCCGTCATCGAGTGGTGGTCCGCTTTCTTCCTCACGTTTTGGCCGTTTGGGAACAATGTTTTGGACTACCCATGTATACGTCCGGCGATCTCCGGATTCCGCAGTTGTATATTTCCGGTCGGGGCTTTTTACCCGCAGGTCTCTGGTTTTGGGGATATCCACTTCCAGGCGCGCCTCAGTGACCGCCAGGTGTTCAGGAAAGCTGTATTCGTACCAGAACTCCCCCGGAGCAAGCGCCGTGTGCATGCGGGTGGTCGTCTGGTATTCCAGAAGATCGCCCGGGCGCAGTCCGGAAACTGTGACGTGCCGCTGGCGGTAGTCACTGTACATGGGCGCCGATTGCAGGACCTCAGGCGCCAAATCCTGGGTATTGGAAGGCGGTGTTTCAACCACTTGGCCGTTAGGCTTTCGTACACGGACGTAATTTACCTCCAGCTTTTCCGTGGCGGACGAGTACCCGAAAACCAATTGGCCATATTCCTGCACGCCGGCTTCGCTCTGTACGCGAATGGCCCTGGTGGATTGTTCAAAACCTGTACCGTCGCTCTCGAAGTGCACCTGTGCGATCAAACGCTCCACAACTGCAGCTTCTTTGGCAGTATCACTCGAAGCCGGAGCCTTGGTCTGTGAGGCTAGATGAAGGGTGAATCCCAAACAGAGCAAAGAGATGAAAAACCGGGTTAATCGTCGGGGGGCAGGGTTGGGCATAACTACTCCTGACTGATAGTGACTCGAGCTGAAGAATAGTGACTCGAGCTGAAGAAACGTTGCAAAGGATTCGCAGATGTTCATCGCAATCAACGATGAATTTTATTTCCAAAACTCCCTGGAAAGCCTGCATTCGGTTCTTTAGCACTGCAAGGTAGAAAAAGCAATCCGCATGAAGTCGTAAGTCCGACCCGATCACCGGCCTGCACTGGGGCGCGCCGAAGTCGCCTGCACTGAGGCGTGCCGAAGTGATCCCCCGATCACCCGATTCTCCTCAGCGCATCCAGACTTTCTTCGTTGTCAGGTTCCTGGCTGAGTTCGTACAGCTTGGAAAATACGATTTGGCCTTGCTCATCCACAATAAAGACCGCCCGTTCGTTGATCCCGGGCAAGGGATCGCCTTCCCGCAAGATGCCATATTTCTGGGCGATGCCGCCGTGGGGCCAGTAATCGCTGGCCAGGGGGTATTCCTGCCAGCCGATGGCTTTCTCCTGCCAAGCCAGATGGCTATAGATTGAGTCGGTGCTGATGCCCACGACCTGGGCATTGAGTGCGGCGAACTTGGGCAGGTCCCTGCTGTACGCCGACATCTCATTGGTTCATGTAGGACTCCAGTCAAGCGGATAAAAGGCGAGCACAACCTTCTGCTTGCCTCGATAGTCGCTCAGCCTGAACTTATGTCGCTGTTTTCCGGTGACTGCTGGAAGTTCGAAGTCCGGGGCAGGGTCTCCTACTTTCAAAGCTGCCATCCACAAGCCTCCGCGTACAATGAAATATGAAAATATGATTACTTAAGTCCCGATAGAATTTTCCGAAGAAGCAAATAATCTATTGTATCGTGGGGTCGACTTAATCCTCGCCAAAGAACGCGAAACATCGCGAAACATGGGGGCACTCGCGGCAAATAACCCCAAGAGGGAAGGATTCAAGGCCACGAAAAAAGGTCGTGCGGCATCGAATTGCAGAAAAGGGCCGCGACCAGGAGCCAAAATGCTGGGATTCAGCAACTACAATTATCGCCGTTTCACTTATGACCTGTTTCGACAGCCCGAATCTGAAGGCTTTACCGGTCCGAGAGCGGGCGAAGAAGCCCCGGATTTCCGGTCGAGAACGCTCTCCAGGGAATCCGTTCGCCTGAGTGACTATCGGGGAAAGAAGAATGTTCTCCTGGTTTTTGGCTCTGCTACATGTCCCATGACTGCCAACTCCATCCAAGGCATTCAGCGACTCTATGAGCGAGTCCGGGGCGATGAGATCGAGTTTCTCTTCGTTTATGTGCGGGAAGCCCATCCTGGCGAAAGAATTCCTGCTCACGATTCCATGGCCGATAAGCTCGAAGCGGCGACTCGTTTTCGCGACGAAGAAGAATTGTTCCTGCCGATGATCATTGACGATCTGCGTGGAACCATTCATCGAAAGTATTCCAATCTGCCCAATCCGGCTTTCCTCATTGACAGGTCCGGTCGTCTGGCTTTCCGCTGTAGCTGGACCAATGCAGCCGCTCTGGATAAGGCTGTGACTGAGTTGCTGGAGCGGCAACGGCAGCGCGGTGAGGACCTTATAGTGGTCTGCGGCGGGCAGGATCTCTCGATGCCACTTTCTTACAGCTCGCTCCTCTCCTATCGGGCTTTAGAGCGGGGCGGCTCGCAGTCGGTAGCTGATTTCCGCGAGGCATTGGGGCAGGCGGGTGGAGCAGCAATCTCCCCATCGCGTGTGTCTGAACCGCTATTCGGCCATCCGGGGCGCGTGTTGGCCATTGTCGCCTTGACCAGCGCAGTCCTGGCCGGAGGATTGTATGCAGGCTTCGAATTGCGCAAGCGCCGTTTAGGTTCGCGCCGCAACCCTTATCGGGCCTATGAGAACGAGGAAGTGAAAGATACCGACACCGGAACCGATTATGGAGCGGTGGGAATCTAGAATATTTGGTAATTGGGTAATTTGGTAAGTGGGTAATTCAACTGCGGTTCTGCGTTCTCTGCGGTGATGGTTTTCAAATTTTGGCAATGGAGCCTGCACTGAGGCGCGCCGAAGTGGCAACTTTGGCAGTCATGGCAATGTCATCGACGCTACTGCCGCCTCCACAGTACGCGCTATATCTTCTTCCGAGTGGGCTGCTCCTACAAAAACTGCCTCGTATTGGGAAGGTGGCAGGTAGATGCCACGGTCAAGCATGGCGCGATAGAAGTTTCCAAACCTTGAAGTATCAGACTTGGCTGCGGTGTCCCAATCGTGGACTTCTCCCGGCTGGAAGAACCATGTAAACATGGACCCGACACGGTTGGCCGTGAGCGGAACACCTTTTTTTCTTGCACCCGCCATCACTTGATCAACCAGCGAAGCCGTACGCTTCTCCAGTTGCTGGTAAATGTCGGGAGTCTTCTCTAAATGCCGCAAGGTGGCCAAACCGGCAGCCATCGCTAGAGGATTTCCTGAAAGCGTACCTGCCTGATACACCGGTCCAAGAGGCGCGATCAGATTCATGATTTCTGAGCGCCCTCCATACGCTCCTACTGGAAGACCTCCGCCAATGATCTTGCCCAGTGTAGTCAGGTCGGGTTTGATTCCGTAAAGTGCCTGGGCTCCTCCGAACGCCAGCCGAAACCCGGTCATGACTTCATCGAAGATCAAGACGGTGCCATTCTCAGCCGTGATTTTGCGCAGGTATTGAAGGTAATTGCTGTTGGGAGGAACACATCCCATGTTGCCCACAACCGGCTCCACAATCAGGCAGGCAATCTGTCCGGTAAATTTCTTAAATGTCTCTTCCAGCGCTTTCTCGCTGTTGAAAGGAAGAGCCAGGGTAAACTGCGCCAACTCCTCGAGCACACCAGCAGAGCCAGGAATGCCCAAAGTTGCCACGCCCGAGCCGGCCTTAACCAGAAGAGAATCGGCGTGGCCGTGATAACACCCTTCAAACTTGATGATGTATTTACGATTCGTAAACGCGCGTGCCAGCCGAATGGCAGACATGGTGGCTTCAGTCCCGGAACTGACAAAACGGACTTTCTCGACCGAAGGAAAGGCCTCAATCACCGCCTCGGCCAGTTCGGCTTCAGCAGGTGTGCATGCGCCAAAGCTGGCGCCATCGCGGTTGGCTCTCTCCACAGCTTCCACAACCTCAGGGTGAGCATGACCGAGAATCAGTGGACCCCATGAGCCGACGTAGTCAATGTACTCATTGCCATCAGCATCGCAGATGCGGGAACCTTTGCCGCGCACGATGTAAGGCGGATCACAAGCAACAGACTTGAACGCGCGTACTGGGGAATTAACTCCTCCGGGAATCACCTTGGAGGCACGAGCGTGGAGTTGGCGAGATTTGTCGTGACCAGACATCGCTGAACAATATAGCAGCAAAAAAAGCCGGACCAATGAGGTCCGGCTCTTGAAAATCAGTTCCACTTAGAAGTTAATGTGGGCCCCGAGCTGCAACTCGCGGGGGTGGTAGGTCCTTAGCACCTGTCCCAGCGTACCGGTAGCCGCATTGGTGCCCAAGCTCTGGAATTGGGTATGGTTGAAAATATTGAAGGCATCCACGCTGAGTCGTAGGCTCAGATGGTCTCCGTAGATGGGAGTCGTTTTAGCCAGGGTCATGTCCATGTTGGTACGGCCCGGCCCACGCAGCAAGTTCCGGGGAGCGGTACCGTATCCAGTCACAACGTTGGGATTAAACGAGGTGGGATCGAAGAAAAAGAATCCGGTGTTGCCGTTAAAGGATCCTTGGCTGTGTGAATTCAGGATTTTGACGGGCCCAGTCAGGTTAGCATTCACCAAGGCTCCATCGCCCGCTCCTGAGGGGCCAGGAGTGTCGTTGAGTGTCGGGAGACCGGCGCTAATGGTAAACGGATATCCGGTGCGCCAACTCACGAGCGGATACACACTCCATCCTTTGACTAACTTCTGCGGTCCCCGGCTGAACGGCAGGTCCCATCCGCCGCTGAAAGTCAGCACATGACGCAGATCGAAATCGGATGATGCGCGGAACAGATGGGTCTGGAAAGCCGGCACTTGAGAGGAGTTGTTACGGAACCCCGAAGCATTGTCAATGCTGTGAGCGTAGGTGTAGCCCAAGGTGTAATACATATTTCCTAAGATCGGAACTGCGGTTGTCTGTTGCCGCAGCGCCAGTTGCATCGAGTTATAGCTGGCATTGGCAATATTCATGAACTGGGGCAGAAAACCAAAGCTGCCGGGATTGTTGCCGGGCGTCTCATTCAAGACGCGAACGGGCGAGCTAGACAGAGAAGCCGGATCAAATGGGTTGATGTCTTTGAGGCCCGTCAGCCCATGAGACGAGCTGCCAACGTAGGCGGCTTCGACCGTCATCTTCCTTGCGAGTTCACGTTCGATGCTCAGATTGTACTGATAAATATAGGGTGAGCGCAGGTGCGGATCGACGAAGAAGACGCCAGCGCCGCCAAATGTACCTACATTCGCCGCAAAATCTATGTTGTGATCCACGGGCTTGCTTGGGAATGGATTGGGGCTTCCGGTCGAGCCAAACGGATCGGTCAAGAAGCCGAAGGGTGCCGGGGACCCACTAGGATCATTAAAACCGATAAACGCTGTGGAAGCAAACGGGAACTGGCCATTGAACTGGAAGTTGTCTTCAGCTTTGAGGATGTCGAAGAACATTCCGAAGCCGCCGCGAACGCTGGTTTTGTGATCATCAAACGGCTGCCAGGCGAAACCGAACCGGGGAGCAACATCGGTCGTCCTGGGGAAGTTGGAACCAGTGGGTGCGCCAGGATCGCCGGGGAAGGCAAGTCCTACAGGGGCCTTTGGGAACACTGTGGATTGGAACCCTGGAATAATCGAGAAGGTACGGCCTTTGGTGTCGGACTTGGGCGTGCTGAATTCATAGCGGGCGCCGACCGTCAGCACCAGGCGAGGCGTCACATGCCATTCGTCTTGCGCGAAGACATAGGTTGCCTTGGTGCGGATGTTGGAGGGGGCGGCCGGGGCCTGGAACAGGAAGTCGGGCACACCTACCAGGAAATTTGCAAAAGGGTCGCCGGCGGCAAAAGGCGTGACTCCATCGAGAGTAGAGACAAAGTCAAAGTTGCCATTGACAAAAAAGTCGAACACCTGGTTGTCCTGATAGGCGGAGAAGTTGCCGCCGAACTTGAGCGTGTGTTTGCCTCGCGTCAAGGTGAAGGTATCGGAAAAAGCAAAGGTATTGTTAATCAGGGCAGAAGGTCCCTGGGGGCTAAAGCCTGCTGTCAACGATGGAAAGGTAAGAAGGGGCGGGGCCGTCGGATTATCAGGCGTGATGGTGGTGCCAAAACTCTGCGGAGTACCGATCTTGCTGCTCGGCGTAGCCTGCAGGGTGTCATTGCGCTGCGACGTCACGCGAAATTCATTCAACATGGTCGGTGAGATGATTCGCGTATAAGCCAGATTGAAGAACTGGCGATGATTATTGCTGTTCGTCGCAAAAACGGATTCCGCAGGAGCGCCTATGGCTCCTCCGGGATTCAATGTTGGACGAACAAAGCGTCCCAAGGTAGCGGTAATGTGGTCCTTGCTGGTGATTTCCCAATCGAACTTTCCCGTATATTCATCGCGATTGTCCTGGGAAGGGTTTTGCAAAAAAAGCGCTCCGTTGGGAGAGGTCGGAATCAGGCCCGCTTTAATATAGGCCTGCGCAACAGGATCGATTTTGGTGGGATCAATGATGCCTTGGGCCGCCAGTACAGCATTGGGTTGAAAGAACGGATTGGCTTGCAAGAAAGCTGCAACATTTGCCTGGTTTGTAGAACCGGAAAAATCACCTTTGAGCTCTGCCGGAGTAAATGTTGTGCCCACATTGGGCACAATCCGATTCTCGCGCTGGCCCTGGTAGGCCAAGAAGAAGAAGAGCTTGTTCTTCTTAAGTGGCCCGCCAAACGTTCCACCGTACTGGTTGCGCTTGAGGATCCCTCGTGGAGCGCTGTGCGAGTTACTCAAAAAGTCGTTGGCGTCGTAATCGGTGTTGCGGTTGAATTCAAAAGCGCTGCCATGAAAATCATTGCTGCCCGACTTAGTTACAACGGTGATGATGCCGCCGCCATTGCGGCCATATTCAGAGCCAAAATTGCTCGTGAGCACCCTGAATTCCTGCACGGCGTCAGGATTGGGATTGAAGACAGCTTCGTTGTCCAGCAAATCGTTGTTAGCGCCGCCATCAAGAATGAAGGTGTTGGAATCGTTGCGGCCTCCGGAAATGCTGAATGCAGTATCGGCGCTGGGTGCACCTCCATTTCCAGGATTGTCGGCAGGCAATACACCGGGTTGCAGCAAGGCGAGATCGAGCACATTGCGCCCATTGAGCGGCGCATTGGCGATTTCACGCTCTGAAATCGTGGAGCCCATAGTAGGGTTGATAGTCTCGACGGTTCCAGGAGTGCTCTCGACGATAACTGTTTGAGTATTGGCGCCAACTTGGAGCTTGATGTCGATTTTCAGCGATTGATTGATTTCCAGGTTGCTGGCAGTCGTGGTGACCGGATTGAATCCCTTTTGGCTTGCCGACACGGTGTAGTTGCCGATCGGTAGTGACAGCACCTGATAATAACCAGAGGAATCGGAAGTGGTCTCGCGCGTGATGCGAGTCGCGGTATTTGTCACTACAATATGTACGCCCGGAATGACCGCGCCAGTCTGGTCGGTGATTGTGCCGACAACTTTGCCAGTGGCTTCCTGGGCGCTTGCGTAGGTTGAGAACGCCAGTGCCAAAATTAAAAAAATGAATAGCAGCCGGAATCGCCTCATGTCTGCTCCTTAAATTCGAGAAATCAAATTTCGTTTGCCCGCATATTCTGCACATTCGGGGCCACATCTATATTCCCTTTAAATTCAACACTATGACTCAAAGACTCTGTGAAAATACACATTAAGCTTCCAAAAACTGAATTTAGTGTTGGGTCCAAAGGACAGCAATCATAGGCGAAGAGGTAAAGGTCTATCCCGTCAACCTATTCAGCCAGATTCTATTTGATAAAGCCTCCCCTTACGAAATACTCCCTTCCCTGGCATCGTCAATTACCCATGCAAGAACAGGTGATTGGTCAAGGAAAAGTCACAGGATAGGCTCCGGGCGGGCGACGCGGTTTCTGGGCTTAAAGGGGTCTTCTCATGCAGAAGCCAATTCAAACAGTAATTGTGAGCCAGACACTTACTACCCTGTAGAAATCTTTGTGGGCGTGATTCGCACGCAGGAGCTGGGGCTTTACGGACCGTCTGTAAGGCCGCCAACCATGAAAAATGGAGTGGAGAGCATAGCACGGAAACGAACGAGCACGGAGATCTTCGTAAGTTAAATAAACGTGAAAAACAAAATCACAGGCAGGGCACACTTCCTCTGACAAATACTGGGTTCTCGCTTGTTCGTCGCAGCTACCGTTACCCTTGGCAAAATTGGCGAACAGGCGGAGGTTTCTTTCGTTTCGAAAATAGAACAATGACAGCGAACGTTTGACGAATCTAAAAAATCGTGCTAAGGTGGTCTAGTAATATCGTTAGATTGGCAACACAGAGCTGCCCAGGCAGAATCGAAATCTGCGTTCGTTGACAATTGAAAGCCATCAAGTTGAAGCACAACCTGGCCCCTATCGCGCCCCATTTTTTGAACCAATTTGCGGTCGTGCCAAAACGCCTTGGAGTCGTGCCATATTGATCTCCCTGGTCGTGACAAAACGGGGTGGAGTGGTGACAAAAGGGCCTGGAGTCGTGACAAAACGGGGTGCAGTCGTGACAAAGGGGCCTGGAGTGGTGACGCCTGAAATACCTTCCTCTAGATTTTTCAATGCTTTAGCAAACGGTGGGTCTACGCAATTGGGTGTTTTCAACTATTGGGTGTCAAAAAGGTCGCGGGCTAAGCCGGTCAATGAACCGAGGGAGCCAGAAGGTGCCTCATCTTCGAGTAAAACGAAAGACTGTTGTAAAATGTGCATAGCGGTTCGACAATCGTTTCGGCATCTAAAGTTTCCGCTTTTTCTGCCTCTGACCCACTGCGCGACCGCATTAATATTTGCAGGAGAAATTGATCATGGCTAAGATCGCCAAAACGGCTGATCGTAAAAAAATTATGGACAC
>DASZFK010000531.1:0-1812 GCA_035939855.1 Candidatus Angelobacter sp. | reverse complement strand
CGGTGCCATAGAAGAATGCAATGTGGATGCCAATCCATGTTTACTTCTATTCACAATTAACAGCATTAGATACTATATGTTAGGTGAAAGACCGCCAAAGGAATATGCCGCTGTAATGCCATCTTGTGGTCATATGACCATAATATGGCATTACAGTGGCATGCTCCTTGGGTGGTCATTCACCTAACATATAGTATCTAAAGCTGTTAATTGTGAACAGAAATAAACACGGATTGGCATCCGCATTGCACCCTTCCATGGCACCGAGACCAATAGCACATGTTAAGGATTACCACTGAAAATAAGCGGGGAAGACTCTTCCTCAGTGTCGAAGGCTCCCTCTCTGGGCCCCGCGTCGCCACCCTGGAGCAGTGCTGGCGTGAACTTTCCGCCGCCACTCCACGCCCAAAGTTCTGCATCAACCTGTGCGGTGTCAGCTTCATTGACAACGCAGGCAAAGTCCTGCTGAAGGAAATGTATCGTCTCGGCGCGGAACTCCTTGCGGAAGGCTGCCTCAATCAAGCCGTGGTCACGGAAATCATCGGACCGGGCCGCAAAACGGAAACCCGTGGGCCCAAGGATCCCAAAGATAAAGACAATGACCCCTCTAAGGGTTCGCCGTTCATTTTCTACGTTATCTTTTTCAGTCTCCTTCTAGTTCCCACTTTCGCTGGGGCGCAAACCAAAAACTCTGCTCTGCCGGCCAATGCGCCAACCGACACGCTCAAGCTCACCCTGGAACAATCCGTCGCCCTGGCCATCAAGCAGAATCCGACGCAGCAAATTGCCGTTCTCAACGCGGCGGAAAGCGTTCAGGACAAGAACATCAGCCGCTCTGATCTCCTGCCTCAAGCAAATTTGCAAGTCGCGGATTCCGCGAATCGCGTGAACGTCGATGCTCAATTTGGCGGTACTGTTCCCAAGGGATTTCCATTCCCGGAGCACATCGGCCCCTACCAGCTTTTCTCGGCGGGCCCCGCCTTCAGCAGCTCGATTTTTGATCTTTCACTCTGGAGGCGTTATCAGGCCGCTCGACGTAACGTGGATGCCAGCAAAGCCAACAGCTTGTCCACGCGCGAGCAGGTGATTCTGCTGGTCGTTTCGCAATACATCGGGACTCTACGCTCAATCGCCAATGTCGAAGCTTCAAGATCGCGGGTTGAACTGGCCCAGGCCCTCTACGATCAAGCCGCCGACCTGCAGAAAGAAGGCGTGGGCACGGGCATCGACACTCTGCGCGCCAACGTTGAGCTGCAAAACGAAAAACAGCGCCTCATCGAAGCGGAAAATGACCGCGAGGCTTCCCTGTTCGGACTCAGCAAGCTTTTGAATCTCGATCCGCGCCAGAAAATCGAGTTGGCCGACTCCCTCGGCTTTTTCGATACTCCTCAGCCGGATGTTGAAGCCAGCATCGAGGATGCTCTCTCCACCCGCCAGGAGTGGAAAGCGATTGAGTCGCAGGAGAAGTCCGCGAAACTTGAAAAACAAGCCTCGCAGTACCAGCGTTTGCCTGCAGTGCGTTTCGACGGCAACTGGGCCTATTTCGGCGCCTCACCCGGCAGCAGCATCCCTACGTATCAATATCAGGGCTCCGTCAACGTACCGCTCTTCACCGGCGGACGCATCCGCGCGGAAATCGTCAAAGCCGATCTGGAGCTGCAGAAAATCGATCAGCAGAAAGCCGATCTGCGCAACCAGATCGCTCTCGACGTGAAGACCTCGCTCCTGAATCTGCGATCCGCCCGCAACGAAGTGCAGGTCGCCAACCTGGGCGTGCAACTCGCCAAGGAAGAAGTTGACCAGGCCCGCGAC
>DASZFK010000530.1:0-2211 GCA_035939855.1 Candidatus Angelobacter sp. | reverse complement strand
TCAGCGATTCCACATCATAATCCGACTACCAGGGATTAGCCCAACCTACGCAGAAGAACTTGCGCCTGGCACTAATTCCAGTAGACTCTCTGCGGACCGCAGGAGGGCCTCCATTTCTCCGAGGATGCGCCCAACGTTTTCAGTCCTTAGCTGTCGTTTCGAGTAGTGGCGAAGCACAACTGTCACCCCTGACTTTGAAGCTGGCAGTTCAATTGTTCCAGGATATTCGATTCGCGTAGTGAGGTAATCCACGCCACACGAGTTAAACAGTGTCTCGAATCTCGCAAGCGTCTCTGGGAGCCGCAGCCAGCGTGTCAGCCTTTTTTGCAAATGGTCCTCCAAATCAATAGAAGCCTTCGCGCCGCCGAACATCTTTTGAAAAAAGCCCGCGCCCGTCAGCGCAGTCAATTCCGTCACATAGAAATTCCTGTCCATGTTTTTATCACCGGTCTTTACCGCACGGCCTCGCTGAATCTGGCTAACGATTCCCAAGAGCATTCGTTTTTGGACGGAAATGAGAAAGGGCATGTTCGTCGCGCTTCCCAATACCATCCGAAACCGCGACGCTTCGTGCACTCGGTCTGGTTCCTTCAAAGCTAAGAGTACGTCACGGCCTCGGTAGCACCCCTGCACGCGGTCTTCGCCACCCCGTATTGGTCCCGCAACTTGCATTTCGCCTGAGTGAGCATCAAGCAAAAGCCCAAGCTGAGCAAAAAGGGCGCTGTGCCTCTTTCCGCGAAGGTACCAAACCATTAGCAGTAGGAATAAGCCGGCGACAAGAAAGACCAAATCGTATGGCCACATGACTTGATTTTATTAATTCCTCCCGTAGTGGTCATCAACGCACTGCGCTCAACGTTCCACCGGAGCGCTGCAACCTAGCTCAATCCCTAGGTCCTGATAAACGCGCTTACCGGACAAGTGCTTTTTTCAAGTGTTTTTTCAGCTGTGCCATGTCGGTTCGGCTAAGGAGGCGAAAACCCCAAGCCGTCAGCGGTGGTAACCGGCTGATTCCCCAAGCCCACCGACCGGTACTTCGCGGAGAGGCAAAATCACATGATTTCGGGAAAGCCGGGCCGCTGACGCTGCTTGCTCTATGGTAAATTGCAATAAAGGTGGGCCATGCCCAGAATCCTCACCCTTCTGATCGCTCTGCTTACTGGATCCTTCTCTACAGCGCACCAACCGACGCCGACTCAGACGCCTGCCGCCCAGCAAACACCCCAGAAGGAACAGCCGACTCAGAGTGCTGTCTTTTACTCTAAGGTCGGGGGAACCTCAATCTTCATTTACGGAACTGAACTTGATCCATGTAAGGAGCCTCCGGCGGGCACGATCCTACTGCCTCATGGAAGCGGCTTCGTGGGCGGCGTGGAGAAGAAAGGCGCGTCGACGCCAGATACGTGGAATGGCTGGAAATTCTTGGTTACAGCCAAACACGTTGTCGCTAACCAAGCTGCGATCATCGTGCGCGTGAATGCTAACGATCAATCGAAATTCATCTGCAAGACGATTCAGCTCCATACAGACGGGCCGGAGCAGAATGTAGTTTTTGCAGATTCCGGCGTTGATCTCGCGGCGATTGCCCTGCCGGAGATTGAGGGTTACACGTCAACGGTCGTCCCTTCTTCAATGTTCATTGATGAACCCAAAATGAAGGAGTGGAGCATCGGTGTCGGGACTGAAGTGCTGGCGGTCGGCTACCTGTTTAGTTACAGCGGACAAAAGCTTAACTACCCCGTGGTGAAGTTTGGTCGCATTTCCATGATGTCTGACGAATTGTGGTATTTGAACGACCAAAGTCACCTAATGGAGCAGGGCTACGTTCTGGATCTGGCCAATGCTCCCGGCTTAAGCGGCTCGCCTGTCTTTGCCCATGGCATTGAGTTTGAAGCAAAACCATTCCGTTTCCGAGAACTACCACCATACGTAGTCGGCGTTGTTAAAGGGATGATGCTTGCCCCTATAGGAAGGCACAAACATTTCGCAGGGCATCGCAGTGGTTGAACCCGCGTCGCATGTCAAGGAGCTGATGCAGAGGGTCGCGACTGCGCTGAAGAAGGGCGGCGCTGACATCGAACCCATCAATTGAGCTTTGGCACAGAAATAAACTTCTAAAAAGCCCTCACTTCACTTCCCTCGCTTTGAGGAGAAAGTGCTGTGGATACCTGTCCAGGCGAATCGGCGGGTAGAATGTTAACCGATGGACAC
>DASZFK010000529.1:0-34125 GCA_035939855.1 Candidatus Angelobacter sp. | reverse complement strand
GCTGTGCGCGGTATCGAGGGCATCGCAGAGCTGAATGGACAAATCCAGCAACTGTGCAACAGGCAAGGCTCCGCCACTGACGGTCTGGTCGAGCGTTTTTCCTTCGAGCAACTCCATGGCGATAAAATGCTGCCCTTGGTGCTCGTCCACCTCATAAATAGTGCAGATATTTGGATGGTTGAGCGCCGAAGCTGCGCGTGCCTCTTGCTGCAGCCGATCCATGGCTTGAGGGTCGCTCTCCAGTTCCTTCGGCAGGAATTTCAGGGCGACATGGCGGCCAAGCTTTAGGTCTTCAGCTTCGTAGACCACACCCATGCCGCCGCTACCCAGCTTGCGAACGACCCTATAGTGGGAAATTGTCTGTCCTAACATCTTGAAATCTCTGGTGGGAATCGTATTGGGGTGTCATCCGTGATGTCAATTGTTTTGCGCCTTGGGCAGTCTTTAAGGTAAAAAATCGTTAGTGATGGAGATATTCAAAATCTTTCGATCAAGCCAGCATCGCTGGGCTTGGGCAGTCGCCTTGGCTG
Organism: Candidatus Angelobacter sp.; assembly: GCA_035939855.1. Lineage (GTDB taxonomy): Bacteria > Acidobacteriota > Terriglobia > Terriglobales > Acidobacteriaceae > Angelobacter. The sequence continues at coordinate 33,595 of DASZFK010000529.1, read as the reverse complement.
CCGATCTTATTCAACTCGCTGGCTGGCCGTTTTTCGGCGAGGGTGGTTTATCGGTAGCCGATGCGGCGCTTGATCTCGTGGTCGCTGCCATCCTTACCAGAATTCTGGGATGGCATTGGGCGTTCTTTCCGACCTTTATCGTCGAACTGGTTCCCGGCCTCGATCTGTTTCCTACCTGGACTGCAGCGGTCTTCTTTGTAACCCGGCAGCGCGTTCGCTCCCATGAACCGGAGATTTTGCCGCCGGAGAGGTGAGTCGTCAGGCAGCATCGCCCCCCTCCTACTCAATCCCGCCTGCAACAAAAATCCGGGCAGAACTATGGTGTGAAAGTAAAATAGAAGATCGCTCCCTTATCCACCTCGCCCTCACCCCAGATACGGCCACCATGGCGCTGGATAATCCTTTGAGCGATTGGTAACCCGATTCCCAGTCCAGAAAAATCTTTTTCGAGATGCAAGCGGCGAAATGGCTCAAAGAGCTTATCGGCATAGCGTGGATCGAACCCTGCTCCATTGTCGCGCACGAAGTAGATGGTTTGCGCATCGCCTGATCCATTCTGGCTGCCGAACTGGATGCGAGCATCCGCCCTTTTCGACGTGAACTTCCACGCATTGTCGAGCAGGTTCTCCAGCATTTTTTGCAACAATTCCGGCTCTCCCTGGGCGGTCAAGCCAGGGGTAATCACACACTCTACATGACGCTGCGGCTCCAATGCCTGAAACCGGCCAACGATTTCCCCGGCCAGGCTGCTCAGGTCAACCGATTCGCGATGGATGACACAGCTTGAGATTCGGGCCAGTTGCGACATGCCGTCGATCATTTCTGCCATGCGCCGGCCGGCATCTTGAATCCGTTCCAGGTCGGCCTTTGATTCTGCCGGAAGCATTTCTGCCGCGTCTTCCAAAACAATGGTGCTGAAGCCGGAGATGGCGCGCAGCGGCGCGCGCAGGTCATGAGAAATTGAATAGCTGATGCTCTCCAATTCCTGGTCCAATGCCACAAGAGCCGCGTTGCTCTGCGTCAGCTTCAGGTTGGCATCGCGAAGCTGGTGTTCGAGGTCGGCATTGAGCTTCTTGACCTCTTCCTGCGCGCGGATGAGATTGGCGATCTCGACTTCCAGCTTACGGTTGACGGCAATTGCCTGGGTTTTGCGGTAATGAAAAACGATAGCCAGCAGGAACGAGGCCACCAGCAAAATCGCCAAAATAACAGCTACGGCTAGGCTCATTGTCCTTCTCGAATCGTACTCCTCCAGTGCAAGCAGGAAATTGTAAGAGTCATGCTTTTTCTCGGAAATTCCAGATCGTCCCAAAAGCGACTAAAATTCTCTGCGATCTCTGCGGCCTCTGCAGTTGGTCTTGAATTGACTTCCTCTGTGTTCCGTAGCCTGCCCTCGAGCGAAGCGAAGGGTGGCCTCTGTGGTAAATCTGTTTCTGCATTTCCTTTGCGCCCTTAGCGTACTTTGTGGTGAAACATAAGTTTGGTTGTGGCTCGACTACACTACGCAATTCTGCGCTCTCTGCGGTTGACTTTTGGCTTTGATCTTCTCCGCGTCTCAGCGCCTCCGCGGTAATTCTCTCCGTGTTTTCTCAGTGTCTTCGTGCCTTATAGTTACCCCAAGCCGAGGATGTGAAGAAAGTAAGAATCCACAGGTAGTAGCCGTCGCCGCGGCTGTGGAAATCTCGGCCCTATGGGTTGCCTAGAATAGGGCATCCGAACCCCTGCGGCTACGAATTCTCGTGCCCAACATGCGATGTTTACACGGAGAGGTTCGAGCCGCAGGGATGCTTTGTTTCCAGAACGAATCCTCAGATAAGGTCTGGATTGCCAAGACTCTACTATAAGACTTTCGCGGAGACAAAGCCTGTTTGGGATTTACTTCTATACCCGAGGAACAAGCCGTGATCGAACAAGGAAACTCCAACCTATCCCTTGCCCCTACCCCGAGCGTCGAATCCGAACCGCAGTTCGCAGCTTTCCTGGCCATCGACTGGGCGGATAAAGAACATGTGTGGTGTTTGCAAGTGCGGGGATCGCAGAAACGGGAAACCGGCAAACTGAACAATCAGGCCGAAGAGATGGAAGCCTGGATCGGGCAGCTTTGCCAGCGCTTCGGTCCCCAGCCCATTGCCGTGGCCATCGAGAAATGTCGCGGCACCCTTATCTTGCTGCTCAGTAAATACCAGCAACTCCATCTGTATCCCATTCCTCCCCAAGCGGCCGCTAACTTTCGCAAAGCCCTGCATCCGTCGGGAGCCACCGATGACGACCGCGATGCAGCAGCGCTACTGGAGATGTTATGTCAGCATCGCCACCGTTGGCAGCGCTGGTCTCCGGAAGCCCCCCAGACCCGTCTATTGCAAGGGTTGGTGGAGGAGCGACGCCGACTGGTGGATCAAAAAACCGGGCTTCTGAATTGCTTGACGGCCAAGCTGAAGATTTACTTTCCCCAGATGGTGGAGTGGTTTAAGCCCCTAGACACGGGCTTGGTCTGTGAGTTACTGCAACGCTGGCCGACCTTGCCGGAATTGAAAAAAGTAGGGCCCGCTCGTCTGCGTACTTTTTTCCGTAAGCATCACTGCCGTCAGAACGAGCTGATGGAAAAACGCATGGCGGCGATTACCCGTGCCGTTCCCGCCTTCGACGATGCGGCGGTGATTCAGGCCCAAGTTCCCACCGTGCAGACGTTGGCCAAAATGATCAAGATGGCGGGGGAAGGGATCCAGATATTGGAGCGGCAAATTAAGGAAGCCGCGGCAGCTCACCCGGACTTTTTCATCTTCGATTCCTTCCCGGGAGCCGGCGAGGCCCTGGCGCCACGCTTGGTGGTGGCCTTCGGATCGCGGCGGGAGCGCTATGCGGTGGCCAACGAGTTGCAGAGTCTGAGCGGGATTGCCCCCGTGCGTGAGCAAAGTGGGAAATCCTGTTGGGTGCATTTTCGCTGGGGTTGCCCCAAGTTCCTGCGTCAGACTTTCCACGAATGGGCCCATCACTCCCTCGCTCAGTGTGCTTGGGCGCAGACCTACTACCACCAGCAACGCGCTCGAGGCAAAGGGCATCATGCCGCAGTACGGGCTTTGGCCTTCAAGTGGATGCGCATCGCCTTTCGCTGCTGGAAGGATCGGATCCCTTATGATGAAACCACCTACATGAACTCCTTGGCGCAAAGAAATCCAGGGTTGCATGCGAAAGCATCGGCCATCGCTGTCTGAAAACCTGTGGAAGCTGCGTGGAAATCCAGTGGAAAATGCTCAAAAACATTGTTGAAAAAATTACGATAGCCTCTTGACAGACCACCTCAGAAATCTCCGTGGTGGGTTTTGCTTTTGCTTGTGTCGCTTGGCTCATCGCTTTTTCCAGTCCGTTGCATCCTCAAAAGCTTTGGCGGCGCTGATCAGCGTAGTCTCATCGAAATGTTTGCCCACCAGCATCATTCCCACCGGTAATCCATCGACCTTGGCACATGGGATCGTGAACGCCGGATGGCCCGACACGTCGAAGGGACAGGTATTATGTTGCATGTTGAGCGCGGCATCCACATAGACCTCGCGTGGCGCATCGGCGGGCGGGATGCGGGTTGCAGGGAAAGGAATTGTCGGCATCACCAGTAAGTCATGGTTCTGGAGCACCGCATTATAAGCATTACGCAGCAGGACACGCAGATTCTGGGCTTTTGCGTGATAGCGGTTGTGATAATAGCGATGCATGTAGTCGCCCAGAAGAAGCACCAGCTTCACCGTCTCCGACACATCGTCGGGACGCGAAGTCCAGCCGCGAGCAAATGCTTCTTGCAGCGATGTTGTGTAATATCCCATCCAGTTATTACCCATGGCGTAGCCTTTGATCATCATCTCGGCCGCGCCTTCGAGGATCACGCCCGTCCAGATGTGAGGGCCGTCGTAATGCATGGGCACCGAGACCTCTTCTACGGTCGCCCCCAGAGACGTGAATTCGTTGATGGCTTCACGCACTTTCGCGTCGGTGGCTGAAGCACGCGTGTCCGAGGTGGGATGTCCAAAGCCCTCGCGCAACACGGCGATCTTCAACCCTTTAGCGCCTTTACTTAAGGCTCCCATGTAGTCACCCTTATGGGCGTTGATGGTGCGTGGATCATGGCCATCGGGACCGGCAATCGCCGTGAGCAGGCGGGCTACGTTCTCGACGTTATTACAGATGGGGCCGCAATGATCTACCGAGTAGGAGATAGGCATGCCGCCGGTCATCGGAACGAGTCCCCAGGTAGGCTTCATTCCGCAGACACCGCACCAGCAGGAAGGAGTCCGGATCGAGCCGCCTTGATCGCCGCCCAGGGCCATCTCCACATCTCCGGCGGCCACCGCCGCCGCGCTTCCACCGGATGAGCCGCCCGTGCTGTGTTCAGGATGATGCGGATTGCGGATCGGCCCAGTGGCGCAGGTGTGACTGCCGGCAGAGAAGCAGAGGTCTTCACACGCCGCCTTGCCGGCAATCGTGCCGCCGGCGTCGAGTATGCGAGTGACGACTGTGGCGTCGACTTCGGGGACGTAACCCTCCAGCAGTTGCGAGCCGTTCATCATCGGGACTCCGGCCACGCAGATGTTGTCCTTGATCGCAACCCGCTTGCCTTGGAGAATGCCTGACGCCGATCCCTTAATCTCTGTCTTCCAATACCAGGCATTGAAGGGATTCTCCTCGGCGCCCGGACGGTAGCCCGGCGTACGTGGATATTTCACCGGAAGCTTAGGCTCCACAAGCTGATCGAGCCGGTTGTAAGAAGCGATCGAACCGGCCATAAGTCCCCGAAACGAGGAGGCATCCTCAGAAGTAAGCGTCATGCCGAATGATCCGGCGATTTCCAGAAGTTGCTCGATGGAGGGCAGTCGGACAGGCATTATGTCTTCCTCGTTGACTTATGAATTCGCTGAGATTTAAAGCGGTTCAGTGTACGCGAGTCGTTGGCGACATCGCAAACGGCTGCTGCAATTTCGAAAATTTGGTAATTGGGTAATTTTCGTAATTGGGTAATTTAAAAGACTTCAATAATTTTGTCGGTCCCTTCGGGATCAGTGAAGCTTTGTGATCTGAAATTACCAATTTACCAACTTACCCAATTACCAAATTCCCCTACCTGGTGTGATCTGCGTCACAGCCAATCCTATTTTGAAACGATATACCTATCCTCAAGCTTGCCGTAATCCAGGTATTGAGGAGAGAAAGATGAACATATTGAAGCGGTTGTTCAATTGGATTCAGAGCGGACCAGTAGACTTTTCTTATGTGACCGGGGAGTGGGGTTTCAAAAAAGGAGACAACGGGCGAGGACGATCCAACAAAGCCCCAGAGCAAGAGAGAATCCCACAGGTTTCAGTAACCGTTCCAACAAAAGTCGCGGTGGCTGCGGCCAGCAACGACCGCATCGCCGCCCGTGTTGAGACTCCGGTTGTCGCAAATATCAATGCCGCTGTGCCAGAGCCGGTTCATGCAAGCATAGAAGGATACGATCCAGGGCTGGTTGAACTTTTCAGCCCAGCGGCAGCCCAAGCGCCACATGAGCAGGATGCTTATGTCCATATTCATGCAGAACGATAAACCGACACAACGCAGCATATTCATGTAGCACGTTTTATTTTACGTCGAATAATCCGCATTGATGCGCACGTATTCAGCCGTCAGATCGCAGGAAAGAAATTCCAGGTTGCTTTTCCCGAGCCCCAAGGCAATTTTTATTTCATACTCCGGCTGCGACATGTATTGATGAGCGTGATCGTGATCAAACTTGCAGGCCGCGCCTTTATGAAAAATCCGCTGGCCGCCTAGCTGGATACTGATCTTTTCGGTATTCACCTTGATTCCTGAGCGGCCGATGGCGGCGACGATCCTTCCCCAGTTGGGATCGGCTCCGGCCCATGCGGTCTTCACCAAGGCAGATGTCGCAATCGTACTGGCAATCTGTCTCGCCTCGGCAGTATTGCGCGCCTGCTCGATCTTGAGCCGGATCACATGCTTTACGCCCTCTCCATCGGCGACGATCTGGCGGGCCAGCGATTGGCACACGTCCAGGAGTGCCGATTCAAATTCCTTGCGCAATGACTTGAGTTGTACGCCGCTCTTGCCGCTTGCTAGAAGCAGGACTGTGTCGTTGGTGGATGTGTCTCCATCGATCGAGATGTTGTTGAAGCTTTGATTCACTGCGTGGTTCAACATCTGCTGCAACTCGCGGGGCGTGGCCACGATGTCGGTAAACAGATAGACCAGCATGGTCGCGATATTGGGATGGATCATCCCTGCGCCTTTGGCCACACCCGCCAGGCTGACTTTAGAGCCTTTGTGGATCAACTCAGAAGAAGCCAGCTTGGATCGAGTGTCGGTCGTGAGGATGGCGTTAGCAAATGAATGGAGCGCATCGTTTCCAGGACGCGCGGTAGCAATCAGATCGGGAAGCGCATTGATCATCTTATCGAGAGGCAGAGGGACGCCAATGATGCCGGTAGATGACGGAAAGACTTGGGCCGCCTTCGAATGAATAACACTGGCTACCGACTTGCAAATAATTCTTGCGCCTTTGAGGCCGAGCGCGCCCGTAGCGCAGTTCGCGTTTCCAGCATTGACCAGCAGCGCATGAATTTTCCCTTTAGAGTTGCGAAGGTTTTCGCGTCCGATGATAACCGGCGCTGCAACTACCTGATTACGGGTGAACACTGCCGCCGCAGAAGCGCCCTGCGGCGCGAGCGCCAGCGCGAGATCGGGACGGCCACTGGCCTTGATGCCGGCAATGCAGGAAGAGAATAGAAAACCTTCAGGGATATGCAGATTCAAATCAGATACCTCGCAAGGTGAATAGACTACAGCCATACTGCCGGCTCTCTCAAGGATGGCTGGTGGTCAAGGCTTGACGCTTGCCAGGACTACTTTTTCAGCGTCTCTCAGCAGGATATCGATAGACTTAAAGCCAGCATCCGCGAGCAGACCAACCCACTGCATGACGGACAGCTTGTCTCCGATGCGATTTTGACCGTCAGGAGGATCGCCGAGGAAGCCATAATCGTAGCCCACGAGAGCATTCACTCGCGACCAGAAGCGCCTCCAATCTTCGTACTTGTGCTGGCTTGGCTGTTCCTTCCGCCATACGTCGAACCCGGGCGCAAACGGCGGCTCTACTCCTACGGGTTCCATAAGCAGAAAAACGCCACCTGGCCGGAGCGACTGAAAGATGTCGCCGAAAAGGCCAGCGGCCTCTGCCAAGCTGAACCAGTGCACGCTGTTCACGGCCACCACGACATCGTAGTCGCTCGCCAAATCGCGCCGCCAGTTTGGTTCCGACAGATCACGCGTCCACGTCTGGCCGCCGATACCATCGCGGCGATTGACCGCGCTGCACAGCGAGACAAAGAACTCATTCCGATCCACGGAATCGATCCGCGCATGCGGAAATCGCGAATAAATGGCGCGGCCTGCGTCGCCTGTCCCGCAGCCCACATCCAAAACCCGCAGGCTGTGGTCAATCGGAAATGGAATCACTGTGGCGATGAGTTTCAGTGCGCCTGGCTTAGCGGGACCTTGCTCCGCGCGCCACAAGTCGAGCCATGTGTTGAGATCTTCGCCACGAAGTTTATCCTCGATCTCGGCCTGAGTAGGGATTGCCATTGGTTTTCCTCCTTTGCAGTTCGCAAATACAACGATAATCCTTCCCTTCTGGACCGCGATCCAGAACCTGGAGTTTCTACATTTCCGATATCAGAAGCGGTGGTAGAGCGGCCCTTTAGGGCCGCGTTTCCGCTCATTTACAATCTTTGGGCTTTAGCCCCGGCCCGCTCCTATGCAACTTGCTCCTCAGGAAATTCGCACACTTTTTGTTACTTCCGTCACCGACGGACGAAAGGCCATCCTTCAATCTCACAGGATGGCCGGGCTCCTGATTGACGTCATGCAACAAAATCGCAGGCAAGGCCGCTTTTTGCTCCACGAATTCGTGGTCATGCCGGACCACATCCATCTCCTCATCACTCCTGCGCCTGCGGTCTCCTTGGAAAAGGCCATGCAGTACATTAAGGGCGGGTTTTCTTTCCGCGCCAACGACGAACTGGTCTACGCTGGTTCCGTTTGGCAGCCGGGCTTTGACAACCATCGTATCCATGGCGCTATTGACTACGAGCGGCACAGAAACTATATCCATCAAAATCCGGTGCGCAGAGGCTTAGCGCGAACGGCATCAGAGTATCCTTATTCTTCAGCATTTCCCGGAACCGCGATCGACCCAGCGCCACCGGCGCTAAAGCGCACGGTTTAACTTGCTCTTTAGCGCTTCGTAATGCGGTCACTATTTGCTTTGAACCGGGGCTGAAAAGGCGAGCATTTCTTCTGGGATCTGGCCGTTGACCGTGGGCGTGTACGTCGTAGTCACTTCTATTTGCACGCGCTCAAGACTAGCACTCCAATGATGCTGCCGCAGCAGCAAATTCCCCGATTCGATCCAGAGGGTGATGAGATTTCCCTGGTGGTTTTTGCCTCGAATCAGAATGCATTTGAAGTCACCACACGTCGAGTCCTGGAGGCGCACAATTTCTTTGAGGTCCTTCAGTGTGAAGCCGCTAATCTCCGAAGGCATGAGCAATACGGGTATTGTATGAGCCGCTAGCATGGAGATGCCTGTTGCACCGCCAAGCGCCATATCCAGCGAAGGTTGATCTTCGATACTTGATTTGAGGTCCCACCAGGTCTTCACCTTTTGCTCGGAACGCCAAACGATATAGCGGTCATGACTATCGTCGGTGAATTCAAACCGGAACCTGTCAGGTCTCACAAAAGCTGTTTTGAACGATATTTCCCTTGAGAAAGTCCTATCGGGATTAATATATGTTGTCTTGACTATCCCACTGTCGCGGTATGTCTTAAAGTCTTGATATTTTCGAGACATCGCATCCAAAACCTCGGCAGCCGTACGCTTATCCGCACCTTGAGTAGTTGCCGGTCTCGCAGCTACCAAAAGTAAGACAAGCGGAACAGCGACCGCCAACCATCGCAACGACTGTCTATGCAAGCCTCGTAACCGCATATACTGTTTTCCTTCAGTGATCATATTCCGCATTCACAATTCCAGCACTGTTCTGAGAGCACGTAAAGCCTTCCGCGTATAAATAGTCTTCAAAAGAAAGAAGTTTCGCGTAAATTCGAGCGAACTATTTTAACTCGACAAAATCACCCCGTCGCTCACCCGATTCGCATTTCGAAACATAATGGTCACACCAATGCTGAAGGCGACTCGAGTTGAGTAACCTGCGTCCTGTCGCGCTTTTTTAAGGCGCGTTAGGAAGCTGTTGGTATCGTCCGCCGGGTTGGTGTTTTGTTCTTCACTTCACGCGGCAGCGGAACAAAAGGGCGAGCCGGTGGACAAAGGAGAAACGCAGCGGAGCGATGGGTGGCAGGACGCGAGCCTCGCGGTGAGTGCCAAAATGCTCTTGGTTTTTGTTTTGGCGCGAAAGCGCGCTTAGACCTCGCGACCGTCCGAGCCGTGGCCTAGCGGCGCCCTCCCCGAGTGCAGCGGAGTGGAGAAAAGACGGCGTAGCCTACCTTTATGAAGTTTTTGAGGTCAGTCCGACACTGTCTTGTGCGGGAGAACAGAATATTCAAGTGTGCCGGGTCGCGTGTGATGTTGGAAACGCTTAATGTGCGCCTGTGGTATTTTGTGGAGACCAGTTCGCTTGTGTGAGTAGTTTGTGTTCGGCGTCGGTAAGAGTGTTGCACTGAGTACCCTGTAGAATTGCGTTGGTGTATTGCGCTGTCAGCGGAGTGGCGATTCCCCACTCGATATTTTCGAGGAGGTAACGGACGCCGTTATTAAAGGCGTGACCGCTCCGAACACACTGTTCAACGCTTGCGATGGCATAGGCTGCGAGATTTGGGCCATTCAGTTGTTCGGGAGTTAGGACGGAATCGAAATCCGCGTAGATAACGTGGAAGCCGGCGGTCTGTTCCTCTTTTATTTTACTTGATGATCCCTTTGTTAAGCCTTCGCGTAATGCCAGATTCTGTCTTGCAGAACTGACGTTTTTTTTCAGTGTTGTTGAGCGGCAGGACGATGAGCCCTCCTCGAACAATTCCTCCAGTGTTACATCGGACCATTGTTGGCGCTCCTCCCCTTCTCTGAAAGGCGCGGCCAGCATATTCCACAGAGAAGGGTGTATCGTGTCGAATCGATTTCGTCATCTGTCCGCCGAGCCAGTCGCCGGGATGTGCAAGTAAAGAGCCGTAAGCGAGCACGGCGATTTCAAGAGCACCGTCAGAACACATTCTGGGGTTCGGTGTGTTTTCTTTGGCAGACATCGCAACTCTACAAATCGTAAACTGGATGGTCGAGGATGCAAAGTCGAAGTCTGGAGCGAAAACCCAACTGCAGTTCGGGTGTCGGAATCGTTAATCTGAAATTTCTGTACAGTAAACTGCATGTTATTGAATAATGGGAGCTTAACGAAGGAGAGAAAGTGGCGATAAGCAGAAAGATAGATTACGAGAATGTGGACTCTCTGTATCTTGATCCCACAAACCCCAGGCTCGGCCGCGAGAATACGGGTGCAACGGTGCCTCAACCAAAGGTGTTGGGCTTGATGGAGGACTGGAATCTTGAGGAACTAGCGGTGTCTTTCTCTGAAAGTGGTTTTTGGCCACAAGAAGCATTGTTGGTCATCGAAGAGACACTGTACGGAAACAAGCGGCTCGTTGTGGTGGAAGGAAATCGCCGTTTGGCAGTTTTGAAGAGACTCAAGGACGCTATTGCAGGGCATCCGTTCTCGAAGCGTTGGGCAGAATTGGCTACCGGGATGAAGGCCGGGGACGATCTATTCACAAAGGTGCCGATTCTCCGGGTGGGCTCGCGAACTGACGTTGACGCATTTTTGGGATTTCGTCATGTGACTGGGATCATGGAATGGAGGCCGGCAGAGAAGGCGGAATACATCGCGAAACTGATCGAAAAGAACAAGCTGTCATACGAAGAAGTGAGAAAAAAAATTGGTAGTAAAGCTGAAACGGTACGACGAAACTACATTTCATATCGTTTGCTTCTACAGATGGAGGACGCAGAGGATATCTCGGCGAAAGATGTGGAGGAACGATTTAGCGTTCTCTTTTTGTCGTTGCGTACAGTGGGCGTACAAAAATACTTGCACATTGACATCAAGATGGAACCTGACCAAGCAAAGGACCCGGTCCCGAAGGATCGGCTGAAAGCGTTGGCGTTCTTTGCGCAATGGTTATTTGGGAATGAAGAAAAGAGGATTGATCCTCTTGTGCAGGACTCTCGGCAAGTTGATGATTTTGGCCAACTCCTGGAAAGCCCGGAAGCAGTGGAATATTTGGAGCGGACAAAGTCACCCAGTTTCGAATTTGCTTTTAGGTTGGCGGGAGGTGATGAGATCGAAATCGTACGACTAATTGAGGGCGCTGCTGATAACGTGGAGGCTTCGCTTAGTCGTGCACATCTTCACAAGACGAAACCCAAAGTTAAAAAGGCAGTGGGGCGTTTGGGAGAAGATGTAATTCAACTTTTTCGTTTGTTCCCGGAAACACAGGCAACGGTAGCTGCTAACCTGAAGCAATAGTGTGCTTGAAAATCATGATCCCGCTCACCAAAGGATTCAAACGTTCTGTAAACTCACACAATGTTGAGTTGGACGTGCTATCAGATTGGATGGAGGCGTCTGTCCTCTTTAGTGTCAGCCCACAGTTGCCGGCTGCAGAAATTGTGGACTTTCTCGTGCAAGAGGAAATCTATGACGAGCAGAGCTTCTGCTGGGGGCGTATTGAAGAGGCTCTCACAGAGGTGCGCCGCCGGGCCAAGATGGGGCCGGCCTTCCCGATTCAGGTGGTAGGACGCAAGATGGATCGCCTCGTAGGCTCTTGGGAAGAACTTCCAGCTCATTCCTTTCTGCTCCTGCTCACTTTGTCACAGCGATACGACAAATGGAAAGACGTAATGCCAATTGACTACAACTTGCAGGGCGAACTATTTGAGCAGTTGACAATGGAATCGCTGAAGGCTCAGTTTCCAGATTGGGTTATTCAGCCGACCGGCTGGTCGAAGACGCATCCGACAAAGTTAGGGGAATTGGTAACTCAGATCGCAGGTCAATTGGGTGAGCTTCAGGGTGAGGTAAAAGTATGGACAGATCCTGAAGCGAAAGAAGCTGGGTTAGATTTACTGTGCTACCGGCCATATGCCGACGGCTATGTTGGAGTGCCACTCCTGATGTTGCAGTGTGCCAGTGGAAAGTGGGACGAACCAGGAAAACTGAAAACACCTGATCTTGACATCTGGACGAAGATCATAATTTTTGCTTCAAAGCCGAAACGGGCTTTTGCAACGCCATTCTGTTTTTTGAGAGATGATTTCAAGAAAATCGTTGCCAGGGTGGATGGCGTCCTCTTTGATCGATACAGGCTCGTTACATCGAGAGATGAGCGACAGTGGGTATCGGAAGAGTTGAAGAAGAAATTAAGGGCTTGGATAACCGCAAGATTGGACAAAATCCAGGAGTTTGCCAACTAGGTGTTCTAGATTGATCACGAAAGCCTACGTTGAATGATCGTTGGTATATCTGCAATTTGGCGTGGATCGGCCAAACTGTGTTCCCACATCCTTAACACCTTAATCCCCATTCGCCGTAATCGTGCCGTTTGAGACCGATCTCTGGCAATGTTTCTGGCTATTTTAGGATGCCAATATTCCGCGTTCTGAACTGGAAGGCGACAACAGTTTGGGCAGCCATGCCAAAAGCAACCATCGACAAAGATTGCCAGACGCTGTTTTTCAAACCAAAAATCGGGACAGCCAAGAATAGAGCTTTCATGCATGACCCAGCCCGATATTCCAGCCCTGATGAGGGCAGAGCGGAGTTTCCATTCCGTTGAGCGGTTCCCTCTCTTCCTAATAGCTGACATCGTCCTGCTTCGAACTGCCTTTGACACTCGGTCCATTAAAAAATAAGTCCCCACCCAAAGATAGGGTAGCTGGATTGGGTGCCTTCAGTATATGAGCAGTTCAGTGTGTAATCACCGAGAGGAGATTCCCGAACGACCTGAGATCGCGTGGATTCTAACGGCGCGACAGCGGAAAGATCAGAGCAAAAGCGAACATCGAAAACTCCAGGCGGGATGGGCGCCTCAACTTTGGGGACAGAATTCACATCGAAGAATGCCAGCGACTCTTCAGCGAGTTCCCAGTCAAAAGATTCATCCATCGCATCGTTCCAGTTCGATCCGATAGTCGCATAAAAAGAGGCACCGAACTGTGTGAGTAGCACGGCCTCATTCGCCAAGAGTTGTCGCGTTTTGCTCAAACAATCTTCTAAGCAAGACATCAGCTCCTGTGCGCGCAACGAATAGTGACGCTATGATGACGCGAGAAGGGCCGGGACCCGAGAGTTGTGCCTGAGAGAAGTAATGCTCGCGTCGTCGATTGCTGCTGATGCAGGGAACATCATAGGAAGTTGACAAGTTCTGCAAGTGAATTGATGCTGGGCGCGCTGCCCCATGTGGCTGCCGCAACAGCACGCACGGGGAGCCGTTGGCATCCTTCGCCAAACGGTGGGTCTGACATCCAGGAATCGGTATAGCAGACAGATTCGTTCCTGATGGTGGTTCCAGAGGTAGAACGAGTGATTCGAACAGGGCTAACAAATCAACCGTCACCAATCATCCTCACCTTAGGGTCGCTCTTGAACAAGCCAATCATTAGCCATTGCTGCTGGAATCCAGACTGCGATGGTTGGAACGATGCCGGCAATGAGGGGACCCCTGTCTTTTTGGCGAACCTCAAGGGTATGAATTTGAATGGTCACTCCATTGTGGGTGCGAATATTGTCATCGCCCGGATAGACCATGTCTTTGTGTGCTGCGTCTGCATAGTTGGCACCTTGAAATAATGTCGGAATTTCCTCATCGTCGTTGACGCTGCGAAGACGCTCTTTGCCCTTGCTCATTTGATAGACACTGCAAGCAGTTTGCGGGTGTCGTTCAAGAAACGACTCTATCTGTAACAGCAAACCAGTGAAAAGCTGTGAATCGCTTTCATCGGTGAGGCGCAATTGGATTAGCAGTTCCTCATAAGCTTGCTTGAGGGATATGTCCTCTGCAACAAGATGTACTTGATCAGCAGTTCTGCGACTATCGCCTTCATCGTTTTTCCATCCAAGATTTTTAACGAAATCGGCTACAGTTTTTCGATTCGCATTTAGGAGGTCATCGGTGCCATGAGGGACTTTCGGCCAGAACCAATCGTCGGAGATTGTGTCTTGGCGATAACCGAGATCTAAGACTTGACGGCGGGTCGGACGGAGTAGCGTATCCAAAAAGAATGCGCGTCGCCATGCGGTTAAAGGCTTACCCTTATCTCTGTGCTCCGTCAATCTCCGTCGAATATCGCGTTCGTGCTCAACATAGAATGCAAAAGCATCACGCACGCTACGTTCGAGAAACACGCGACAGTAACCCAAATATTTCCTTTTGTACCCAAAAAACCGGGCTCGCTGTTGGACGGTATCAGCGTTGCCAAGACCCATATCGCGGGGCATATAAGTGATCGTCAACCCCTCAACCGTGAAGCCTCGGTCCATCGCCTGTCCACCCACCAAAATCCAAGGGTAAGTATCTTTCCAGTCGGGTTGTGGAGTGCCCAGGCGCGGCGTGGCATTCACCTCTAGGACATTCGTCTTTCTGAGTGAATATGGAAGCTCTCTCTTCAGGATTTCGAAATCAGGAATATTCGTGGCTGTTGCTCGCAAATCGTCGTATGCAGAACGAAAGCTTTCGAGAAAGTGTGCTCTTTCTGGATCAGTTTCGGATAAAGCGAGCAGGTCCAGCCATTGTTGCCTGATTTGCGAGATCCAATGATAAAACTGGCTATGGCCTGGCGTCTCGCGAGAAGGATGTACCAGCATCGAGCGATTCCTGCTGCCGGGGCGTTGATCGTCTCCCAACACAAAGCCGGCCGCGACACCAAGAACAAATAACTGTAAAGCCGATACAAGAGATGGAGGAACGTCGGTCAACACGTTCGTGCGACTGGGAACTTCATTTGGAGGGATTACGCGAATGAGACCAGGTATTTCTTCAAAGAAAGTCTCACCACCTACGTATGTATCGCCCGGTGTCAATAGTTCTACAAAGCGGGGGGATAGCACATCAATCAGGTTAATGAGCAAGGGGGCCTGTGGAGTTGCTGTGTATTGCAGATATGTGTGATGGGGTAGACACTGCCTGAGTGCGACAAGTCGTTGGTACGTTGTGCTCTGGCCTCCCTGAACAACACGCGTATTCAAACCAGCTTGGTCTGCCTCGTCATCTATCACCAAAGCGGGAAAGTTTGCAACATTCAGTTGGCGCAAAACAGCAATGAGGTTTCGCAAGTGAGTCGTGTTTTTGAGAACTGTAATGAGAGCTGTCTGGCGCCTGTGATCGGGGAGACTGGCATCTGTCCAGTCAGCCAGCACATCCGCTATGTTCTGCTTTTGCTCTGGTTTTGGGTTTTGAAATAAACGCCACTTGCGATTTGTTTGAAGCTGAAGGTCGTCCTCCAGTCGTTTCGTAGATTGTCCTAGGAGGTTGGTGCCAATGCCAGTAATTACAATCACTAGCGGATACCCGTTGTCACGTGCGAGTGCGGCAACCGTCGTGAATGATAATGTCTTTCCGCTTTGGACATATCCGAGCACAAGACCTGTTGTGTTCTGTGGCGGCAGCTTAGGAGGGACGCACTTGCTCAACACGCCAACAGCTTCTGAAACTAGCCGGTCGCTGCTCTCTCGGTCAAATTGCAAGTGAGCTACTAGGCTTGTGACTTCTTCGCCTTGCACCGGTATCCAGAGGGTGCCTGCTGGAGGTTGATCTTGTGGAGCAATTATTTGAGCGATGGTAGAAGTGCTCTGACTCATTTGATAGTCCTTATGTCTATGGTTTGCTGAGTGCTTCGCGCAGCAGTTGGTTCATGTTCCTTCGAATCGTTCCATACTGTGGAACGCCGGAATCTCGTGCAGTGATTTCGGCAAGACCTATGGCGGCAGCGACTCTGGCTAGCGCCTCTATCTCAGTCGAATCGAGCCGACAGAACTGAAGCATAAACGGATGCACGAGCGACATTCGCACTGTGATTTCCCGAGGTCCGCTGTTTGAAGCAGGTTTGTCGCTGATCGACAACCAGTCATCAACTCCTTGATCCATCGATAGCAAGATCGTAATTCGCCACTTTGCACCGCGGTGATTGACCTCGATCACGCGCGTGCTCCCAGATTCATCAGGGGAAACAGTGTGTGGAAGCGGTTCAGGCTTCGATTGTGATGTGGATTGTTGTTCAAGAACAGGTGGGGTTTGCTTTTCAATGGTTTCCGCTACGCGACTATTGGCTTTCTCGGCTTCGGCTCGGAGTTCGCGTTTAGCTTCTAAGGCACGGTAGAGATCTGCCTGCGAAAGCATTGGGAGTTCTTCTGTTTCGAGTTCATCATGCAGCAGTTGCAGGAACGGCTCCTCGTGATCCTCCCACTTGAACCCATCTTTTGTGTGGCTAACCTCAAAGCCTTCAAGGGATATCTCTCCGATGAGCCGCTGCCTGCGAAAGGAGTTAGCTCCGCCGAAAATGTAATCGGGGCGGTACGGCTCATCCCAACTGCCTTCGATGAGGCGCTTTCTACGAAACAGCGCAAAACCAGCAGTTGTTGTGCTTCCTACTTCGCGGAGTGCGGCGAAGCCTGCCGCTCTAAGTCCAAGGCCGAAGTCAAAACTGAATTCGCGGTACCAGCGTCGAGGTTTTTCCTGCAGATTTTTTTGATAAGGATATATAAGAATCTTTGGCAGCTCGTAGCTGAGTTGCTCTCCGTCAAACCATAAATCGAGCGTTTTTTCACGAAGAAAGATTCGGTAAATGCTGGCAAGGTGTTCCTTGATCTTGCTCCCAGTTCTGCTCAGAAGCCTGTTATAAGGGTCCAACAATGTGATTTCGGTGAAGTGACCGGAGTGTGTTGTTGCCGATTCCTCAACGTCAAGTTCTTCTATTGAGTCGCGGACAATTGAGGCGATGTCGAAATTGATTGCCCGCTCAACAGTCTCTCCGAGTGCGGTAGTGCGCACTCTCCACCGTGGTGCGAACCAACATGCCGCGCTCTTCATGCCCATTCCAAATTCCGCCAGTCCGGTGCGATCAGCGGGAATTTCCGCCGGGCGGAAAGCGCGAGCGTATTCACTAGTTGCGATTCCGGCTGCATTATCGCGTATTTTGATTCGTACCTCATCGGCACGGTCGAGTTCAATCTCTACCTTGAGGCGAAATTCGTTTCCATGAAGCTTGCGGAGTGCGTCGTGGTTTTGTAGATAGCTTTGCAGAGAGTTATCCACAAATTCAGCCATTGCAAACCAAGGTTTGTAATTCAAGTGCCTCAGAACAGAAAGAATTCCGACGCCGGGCCTGATATTGACCTTGCTTTTTGGTGCGGCTTCAAGCCGTTTAGGTCCTGGCATGAGTCACCTGGTGAGGAAGGCAAGGGTACAGATCGGGTGATCGAGATAGCGTATCTAATAAATTCGCGGGTGGAACGATGGTCGCCGATATGTAGAAAACATTTCTCACCCAAGACCTTAAGCAGAAGCAGCACGTCGAAGTGATTGATTGCGGACTGTGATAGTGGATATTTTCGATTTTTCCTGCAGCAGAGGGGTGACTATCTTTTTTACCACCTCGGCATTTACCGCATTACCCAAAGCTTTATATGCGCGTGTGCTGGCTTCAGGCAAGTGTTTTAATTCATCCAAGCTTTGCAAACGAGCGCATTCACGAGTCGTCATATAACGTTTTTCCCAAGCAATGATCGGAACCTGCGTTGTCGTGAAGGCGATCAATGAGGGAGCACTGGAGGGGCGTTTAACTCGTACACCTGACGCGCGGAATTGAAGTACGTACTCCCAGATATCGCGATCTTCGCCCTTGCAGTTCCATTCGAATTTCTGCAAGCTCGGATGAAACTCCAAGATTGCTGGCATCCAGGGCTTTATCCAATCTTTGTTCGTTTTGTAAAATTCTCGATTTTGCCGGATGAAGTCGCGCTTCCACTTCGGGAACTTCTTTCTTTTGGTCCTGGCGTATGAAGGCAGGTTCGCTAGGATCTCTTCGCGGGAAAGTTTCTTCAAAGATTTGCCGTGGCATCCCCGAAGCTTGTGAAGCGCCCGAGTGCTGGTGGCATGCGGTGTGGCCACTTCAAAGGGATATGTGGCCCCAAACTCCATAGACCAGATGGGGAATGAGGGCAATTCAATAGATTTCGGCGATGCTTTCAAAAATCGCTGCCAAACGCGAAGGCATTTCAGATGGTGCTTTGGAATCTTCTTAGCGTCAGCCGGGCTTTCGTCCAATATCTTCGTCAGCGCTGGCTTTGCTTTCTTGTCGATCACAGGCCAGGTAAAATGCGCTAACGAGCGAAAAGAGCCAACAATAAATATGCGCTCCCGGATTTGCGGGATACCAAATTGGTGGGGCGACAAATATTCGAAATCGGTTTTGTAGCCAGCCGCAGCAAGTCGGGCGCGAAGGAATTTGAATGTCTCGCCGCTGTCATGTCGGCCTAAATTGGGAACATTCTCCAAAATGAAGTATTGGGGCTTATGATACTGGAGAATTTTGATCACATGCTCAAGTAAATCTCCCCATTTAGGGCAATCAAAACCTGATTGGTCGCCAGCCTTTGAGAACGGTTGGCACGGCGAGCCCGCGCAAAGTACGTCATGTGCTGGAATCGTCTCGATAGGAATTTTGCGAATGTCCCCGTGAGGCATCTGACCGAAGTTTTTGAAATACAGTGACCGTAGATTTTCATCGATCTCGCTGGCGAACACGCACTGATGGCCAAGTTGTCTCAAGGCAACATGGAAACCACCTAAACCAGCGAATAGATCAATAAATTTCATCGTTCAATTTTGGATTAAGACAGAAAATAGCTTCTTGCGAAAATTTTCGGCTTCGCCAAAAATTCTCTAGCTGTAGTAGCTGTAGCGTTTTGGAGTTTAACATGCAAGTCATTGCTGTACAAGGAGCTTATGTGCTGTGCGAACTAGGCAAGTTTGGTTCCTGTCACCTCTCAAAAAAATACCCGCTACCCACTCCACTCATACTGGGCAGCGGACAAAATAATTAGCGAGCGTTCTTTCTACGTTTTTTTACTCTTGCGTTCTGGGCGCTGGCTCTCTAGGCCTTTTTGCAGTTCCCTGATTTGTTCTTTGATCTCCGCTTGCGATCCCGGCCGTGGAGAAAACGTCCTTCCGCTGGTTTCCCCACTCTCGCTCCATGCGGTCGAAGCGAGCTAAGCCTTCCATTTCGTGGTTATGCAAGGTGTCGATCAGTTCGGCGTTGGCGTTCGATGCGAATGTCGATGTCTTCGGAAAAGCGATGAATGACGCCAAAGCCCTTGGAAAGTGAGGTGCCGCCTTTGAGCTCAAACGTCAGACCAACCTGTTTAAGCCCAAAGACGGCGTGCATGATCCAGTAGTCCTTTTCCACGAGAGCCGGATCATTGATTTTCTCGCTGTCGGCAACGGTTTCAACAAGCGCTTTGAAGTCGTTCCTCTCATGAAGAAAAGACTCAGACGGCATGTTGCAGCATCTCCTGGAACTTCTTTTGCGTGGAGTACTTGCCGTAGAGAGAAACTGCCCGTGAAAGTTTTCTCGGGTCCATCTCTTTGGCTTTTTCGCGAACGCGAGAAAGGACGGCGTCCTGATCCTCAGCAAGTTGGTCTAGTTCATTGACGAGATCGACCAGCAGAAACTCTGGCGAGAGCTGCTTTGGAACGTTAAATCGACGCTCAAAAGTGACCATCCGATTGCCGAGCAAAAACGTTCCATGCCGTTTCTGGTTGTAGACAACTCTTTTGTTATAGAGCTGCGTTATCCCGAGTCCCAACTGGTTGTAGGCATTCGGTGAGGTAATGACAAAACGGTCTGTTTTCAAAAACGCCTTCACGAGCTCGTTCTCATCAGCCGGAGCCTCGGCAAACTCAAATTTTCGCGGACAGTAGTACAAACCAGTACGGAGCTTCTGGAGGGTTCCGTCAGCAGTGAGTTCTTTGAGGTGTCGATCGACGCTCTGGGACCAGGGCAGAAGGTCCTCCCTGCGATACACCCGCCCAGGACGAAGATGTCGCTTCAATTGGTCTAGCGTGCTGGTCTGCGTCATCCCTGATTCCTCAACATTCCGATGCTACGCCAAATACGGAGTTGTGTCAATTATTTTACTAACATTTCATGTAAATTAGCTTATAAGCTAATGAATACAAACAGCTTGAATGAAATCGAAATAACTTACCTAAGCTGGTGGTGGCGGTTGGCGCATGTGGCTGTAGTGGCGGAATTTTTGCATCGAGCGCAACGGTCGTGGGTCCGGTCGATAGCGTGATTCCCGTGGATGGCTATATTCTAGGTTGCCCGCCCACGCCAGGCATGATCCTGACCGGCATTCTCGAGGTGTTGCAGCGTAGAAAAACGTGAGAAGGTATCAAAATCAATGATAAATACCAGGCGCCTCGTGGCCGAGTTTCTGCACGTATTCGATGTATGAACCTGGGTAAACCCGGGGATCGCGCTCCATGCCACTCTCGCCGCCCAGCTCCAGGACGCGCGAACCGAGGCCGCGCAGGAACATGCGGTCGTGCGATACGAAAATCATGGTGCCTTCAAATTCTTTGAGCGCCTCCACCAGCATCTCTTTGGTGGCCAGATCCAGGTGGTTGGTGGGTTCATCAAGCACCAAAAAGTTGGGCGGGTTGTAGAGCATCCGCGCCATCGCCAGTCGTGACTTCTCGCCGCCGGAGAGCGCCCGAATCTTCTTCTCGACGTCGTCGCCGGAAAATTGGAAGGCCCCGGCAAGGTTGCGCAAGGAACCAAGACTGTCGAGCGGGAAATCTCTCTGGAGCTGTTCCATGATGGTCAAGTTCGGATCGAGCACATCCAGCGATTGCTGCGCGAAGTATCCCATTTGCAGGCTGGCGCCCAGGCGGACGGTTCCGAAATCCGGCGCAAGCGCGCCCGCAATCATCTTGAGCAAGGTGGTTTTGCCCGCGCCGTTTCTTCCCATCACCGCCCAGCGCTCGGTTCTGCGGATGATGAGATTCAATCCTTCATAGATCACGCGCGCGCCGAAACGCTTGTGCAGATTCTCGATCACCGCTACCTGCTCCCCGGATCGCGGTGGTATGCGAAACTGAAACTTTACCACCTGCCGCTTTCGCGGCAGTTCGATCTTCTCGATCTTGTCGAGCGCCTTAATGCGGCTCTGCACCTGGGCGGCCTTGGCGGCATGGGTTCGGAAACGATCGATGAAGCGCTGCTCCTTGGCCAGCATGGACTGCTGCCGGGCAAATGCCGCCAACTGGTTGGTCTCACGGATGGCCCGCTCGCGCTCGTAGAAATCATAATTACCCGAATAGGTGATGATTTCGCCGCCGTCGATTTCGGCAATCTTTGAGACCAGCCGGTTCAGGAACTCGCGGTCATGCGAGGTCATGAGAAGGGCGCCGGGAAATGACTTGAGAAACTGCTCAAGCCAGATGATGGATTCGATGTCGAGGTGGTTGGTCGGCTCGTCCATGAGCAGCACGTCGGGCCGGCCCAGCAGGACCCGCGCGAGCGCAACCCGCATCTTCCAGCCGCCAGACATGGCTCCCACATCGCCATCGATCTGGTCGTCTTTGAAACCCAGGCCATGCAATACCTCGCGGGCCTGCGCCTCAAGCGCGTAACCGCCCAGATGCTCGTATTCTTCCTGCACCTCGCCAAAGCGCTCGAGAATGCGGTCCATATCGCCGGCCTGATCGGGATCGGACATGGCCCGCTGCAGAGCCTCCAGCTCGTGGTGCAGGTCGCCGGCGCGTCCACTCCCGGCGATGGCCTCATCGAGCACCGAGCGGCCTTTCATCTCTTCGACGTCCTGCCGGAAGTAGCCGATGGTCACGCGCTTGGGGACCGAGACCTCGCCTTCGTCGGGGGTCTCCTCTCCTACCATCATGCGGAAGAGAGTGGTCTTGCCTGAGCCGTTGGGCCCCACCAGGCCAACCTTCTCGCCGGGATTCAACTGAAAGGAAGCGTCAACAAAGACCAACTGCTTGCCGTACTGCTTATTGATATACGAGAAAGAAATCATCGAGATATAAAGCTAACAGAAGCGTGAGCGTGACTCGTAGACTCAAACTTGCAGCCTTACTAATGGTATAGGTATATGGGTTTCGCGATATGCAGATAAGTTCGCCGGTAGCTGACCGCGCACCATGGCAATTTCGTCGCAGGCGTAAAGGCTGGGGCAGTGCAGGCAATCTTTGTAGATCTTGTCGGGAAGCTCTTCACGCCGGGCGATGCTGAAACCCATCAGGGCAAAAAAATCAGGAATGCGGGTGAAGAGGCAGACGCAGCTTACATGGTGGCGCTCGGCTTCCTGCAGCAAAGCTTCGACCAAGGCCCTTCCTGCGCCCCGCTTTTTTGCAGCGGGATCGACAGCGATGGAACGAATCTCCGCGAGATGTGGACCATAAAGATGCAATGCGCCACAGCCGATGACCTTGCCCTGGTCCTCGGCGACCACAAAATCGCGCACGTTTTCGCAAAGCTCGGCGATGGTGCGAGGCAGAAGCGTGCCCGATTGAGCATAAGGCTCGATGATGCCGCGAATGTGCTCCACATCCGGCAGAATGGCGTTACGCGTATGCACTTTCAGTTTCCTGTAATTCGGTCAGTGTTTGGCGCGCGATTTTCAGAGATTGTTGTACCCGGCGAGGCGCTGTGCCGCCAGGGACATCGTGACAGGCAAGCACAGCCTCAACAGTTAAATGGTCGTAAATATCTTCGCCGAATAAAGGGTTGAACTCCTGTAGTTCAGGCAGCGAGAGGCCTTGCAATTCGCATTTCTTCTCTACGCACTTCTGGACGGCATGAGCAACAATTTCGTGGGCTTCACGAAAAGGAACGCCATGCCTGACCAGGTAGGTCGCAGCCGCCAGGGCGTTCATGAAGCCATGCTCACAAGCGCACCTCATGCGATTGCAGTTGAATTCAACCTGGCGCATGAATCCTGTCGCTATTTCCAGGGAGTAGCGAACTGTAGACGAAGCTTCAAACAACGGCTCCTGGGTTTCCTGCATGTCTTTGTTGTAGGCTAGCGGCAGCCCTTTCACCACGGCCAGCAAAGCCACTTGATTGCCAAGCACGCGGGCTGCTTTGCCCCGGATCAGTTCCAATGCATCCGGATTTTGTTTCTGGGGCATGGCGCTGCTTCCAGTGGAATAGGCTTCGGGCAACTGGATGAAGCCGTACTCCTGGGTGGCAAACAGGATGAACTCCTCTGCCCAGCGGCTGAGGTGAATCGACAGCAGTGAAAGCGCGTTGACGAACTCGATGGCAAAATCCCGGTCGCTGGTGGCGTCGATGCTGTTGAGCGTAGGACGATCAAATTCCAACTGCTGGCTCACCAACGTGCGGTCCAGTGCAAGCGTTGCTCCAGCGACTGCCCCTGAACCAAGCGGGCATTCGTTTAAACGACGTCTGCAGTCCAGTAAGCGTTCAAGATCGCGCATGAACATCTGAAAGTAGGACATCAGCCAATGCGCGACCAGTACCGGCTCCGCGCGTTGCAGGTGGGTATAGGCGGGCATGACTGCAAGCTCCGCTTTTTCTGCCCTGGCCAGGAATGTTCCCAAAAAATCCAGAAGAATGGTGCGCAAGTCGTCGATGGTTTCACGCACAAACAGCCGCAGATCGGTGGCGATCTGCTCATTGCGGCTCCTGCCGGCGTGCAGTTTCTTGCCAGTTTCACCGATCAGCCCGATTAGCTGTTTTTCAACGAAATGGTGAATATCTTCAGCGTCATCGTCATGAAAGAAGTTCGGCTCGGTTTGTCCCCGGCGCACGATATCATCCAGCCCGGTCAGAATGCGGTCCCATTCCTCGGCAGAAAGAACACCGGCGGCGCCGAGCGCCTGCGCGTGAGCGCGGCTGGCCGCAAGTTCGTAAAGCAGCAGCTTCTGGTCGAAAGGAAACGACCTTTGCCATTGCTCGAACTGACGATCAAGCGGCTGCCGGAACCGGCCTGACCACATCTTCACTTCATGACCTCCTGGCGAATGCGGGCGCGCGAGCGGGCGGGCAAGCCCAGGATGCGGATGAAGCCCGCCGCATCTTTCTGGTCATAGCTTTCGCTCATGGTAAAGGAGGAAAGGTCAGTCCGGTAGAGAGAGAAGTCGGACTCGCGTCCGGCGATTGAGATATTGCCCTTGTAAAGTTTCAGAGTGACGCTCCCAGTGACTTCCTTCTGAGTCTCATTGACAAAAGCATCCAGGGCTTCGCGTAGAGGCGTGAACCACAGACCGTAATAAACCAATTCGGCGTATTTGAGCGCTACGTGCTGCTTGAAGTGCATGAGATCACGGTCGAGGCAAAGCGCCTCAAGCTCGCGATGAGCTGTGAGCAGCAAGGTGCCTCCGGGAGTTTCATAACATCCGCGGGACTTGATGCCGACAAAACGGTTTTCCACCAAGTCGATCCGGCCGATGGCGTTTCGGCCGCCGATTTCATTGAGCAATTCCACCAGGGATGCAGGCTCGAGTTTTTGACCATCGACAGAGACTGGAGTTCCAGCTTCAAAGCCGAGCGTGACTGTCTCTTCCCGATCCGGGGCCTCCTGGGGCGAGCGGGTCAACTGCCAGGTGGAGTCGTATGGAGCATTGGCAGCGTCTTCCAGCTCTCCACCTTCATGACTCAGGTGCCAGATGTTGCGATCGCGGCTATGGATCTTCTCGCGGCTGGCGGCGACCGGGATACCGCGTTGCTCAGCATAGTCGAGACAGTCTTCGCGCGACTTCAAGTTCCATTCGCGCCATGGGGCGATCACTTTCAATTCCGGAGCCAGGGCTTGAAATGCATGTTCAAACCGGACCTGGTCATTGCCTTTGCCGGTGCAGCCATGAGCAAGGGCGGTCGCGCCTTCACGCAGAGCCACGGCTACCTGATGCTTGGCAATCACAGGACGCGCAAGCGAGGTGCCCAGCAGATATTTGTGCTCGTACACGGCCCCGGCACGCAGAGCTGGGAAGACATACTCGCTCAGGAATTCGTGGCGCAGGTCAACAACGCTGACTTTCGAAGCGCCGGTCTTGTGAGCTTTCTCAATGACGGCGTCGATGTCGTCGCCCTGGCCGACATCGGCGATCATGGCGATGACCTCGCAGTTATAGTTTTCCTTCAACCAGGGAATGATGATGGAGGTGTCGAGTCCTCCCGAATATGCCAATACGACTTTTTCACGCATGATTGCTCCTTGAAGGTCCCCGGCGGATTCCTCCACCGAGCAATAAAAGCAGGATGGCTTTTTGCACGTGCATCCGGTTTTCAGCCTGGTCGAAGACCACCGAGCGAGGTGAATCAATCACGCTGGTCGAGACTTCCTGTTCGCGATGGGCCGGAAGGCAGTGCATAAAGACGGCGCGTGGAGCAGCATGGGCAAATAGTTTGTCATTCACCTGGTAACCGGCAAAGATTTTTTCGCGCTCGGCGGCCTCCGCCTCGCATCCCATACTGGTCCAGACATCGGTATAAACTGCGTCGGCGCCACTGACCGCAGCCACTGGATCGTTGGTGAATTCGATCTGCGCGCCCGTGGTTGCCGCGATTCCGAGCGCAGCCGATGTAATCTGCGGGTTCGTCTCATAGCCGCAAGGAGTCGCGATGGAGAATTTTGCTCCCAGGCTGGCTGCGGCAAGCATGAGCGAGTGGGCTACGTTGTTGCCATCGCCGATGTAAGCAAGGTGAATCTGGCTTAAATCTCCAAACTTCTCCTGAAGCGTGAAGAAGTCTGCGAAAGCCTGGCATGGATGTTCGGTGTCGCTCAGGGCATTGATCACCGGGATGCAGGAATTCTGGGCGATTTCCACCACTGTCTCATGCTCGAATGTGCGGACAACGACGCCATCCACCCAGCGCTCGACGTTGTGAGCGATATCGCGCAGCAGCTCGCGGTCATGCAGACGGGAGCGGGTCTGGTCGACGAAGAACGTGGCTCCGCCCAGGCTGGCCATCCCGGCTTCAAATGTCAGGCGCGTGCGCAGAGAGGCCTTTTCAAAGAACAAGACCAGTTGCTTGCCGGCGAGGGCGGCGCGAAAATCCGCAGGACGATGCTTGATCATGTTGGCGAGTTCAAATAGCGAGCGGATTTCTTCAGGGGAGAAGTCCTGCACCGAGACCAGGTCACGGCACACGCGAGGCTGCTCCAGCGGCGCGCTCATCGCGGCGTAATCGAAAAGTCTTGTTCCCATCATTTGTTCCTCCCGTCTCTGCAAATCCCGGGGCCTATTGCCCTGTTTGAACAAAAATTATGCCGCCCGCTTCGCGGGCTCCGGTGTTTTCTCTTCAGTCCCCCCACAGCTTGCGCTGTGGGCTAGAAGAATATCGCCAGCTTCGCTGGCTTAGTTCCTTCCTGAATCACATATTCTCCCTTTAGGACTTTGTTTCTGCAGCATTCAATAAAGCCCAAATAAATTTAAGGCGTTTTCGGCACGAGTATTCTTCCTTCGTGCCTCAAGGCTTTGCCCTGACACAAATCATTTTTAAATTCTTCTCCGTGCCTCAGTGTCTCCGTGGTGGGTTTTGACTTTCGCATTTCCCAGCACCTGCTCCAACTCGCGGAGCGCGACATCCACGTGTTGTTTCTTGATGATGTAGGGCGGCAGGAAGCGAACGACGGTTTCATCGGTGCGATTCAGGATTACGCCTCTCTTCATCATTTGTTGCACGATTGCTTTAGCCAGATCGGCAGATTCCATTTCCATGCCGATCATGAGCCCCAGGCCGCGGATTTCATGGATGACCTCGTATTCACTCTGCAAAGCTTTGAGTTTTTCAATCAGGTATTTGCCAACTTCCTGGACATGCTTGAGAACTTTTCCCCGTTCAAGAAGCGCGATCAGTTGCAGCGCAACAGCGCAGGCCAGCGGCCCCCCGCCAAAAGTGGTGCCATGCATTCCGGGATGCATGCACGCGGCAACTTTCTCGCTAACCAGCAGCGCTCCCAGAGGAAGGCCGCCAGCAAGAGGCTTGGCCACCGTCACCAGGTCGGGTTGAATGCCGTAATGCTGGTAGGCAAACCAGCGCCCGGTGCGCCCCATGCCGCTTTGAATTTCGTCGGCGATCAGCAGAGCGTTGTATTTGCGCGCCAGCTTTTGGGCAGTCTCAGCAAATTCCTTACTGACCGGACGTATCCCGCCTTCGCCTTGAATAAATTCAAAGCCGATGGCGCACACTGTTTCATCAAAGTTGCGCTCCAGGTCCTCGATGTCGTTGAACCTAACGAACTGCACTCCGGGAACAACAGGAGCAAATGGAGCGCGGTATTTTTCTTTGTGGGTAGTCGCCAGCGAACCAAAGGTGCGTCCATGAAAGGCATGTTCGAGGGCCAGGATGCGCCACTTGGGTTCCTTGCCATTGCTGGAGTTTCCGCTGGCATAGGCGCGCGCCACTTTCAGAGCGCCTTCCCATGCCTCGGTGCCGCTATTGGTGAAGAAAGCCCGGTCCAAGCCGGAGATGCGCGTGAGCGCTGCTGCAAGTTTCCCCTGGTATTCGTGATAGAACAGGTTGGAAGTATGGATCAGCAACCTGGACTGGCGGGCAATGGTCTTGGTAATGGCCGGATGGCTATAGCCAAGAGAATTCACACCGATGCCGCTGAGCAGATCGAGATAGCGCCGTCCCTTATGGTCGTAGACGTAAACACCGCGCCCGTTGCGGAGTAATACGGGGTGCCGATCATACGTCGAGAGCAGCAGCTTGGATTCGAGTTTGGTCACTTGCTCCAGAGTCACGCTACCGAGACCTCCGTTCCCGATTCAATTTTGGAAAAGTAAAACTGCGGCAACACTTCAACTTCGGCTGCCGGTAGAATCCGTACCCTGTTCACGCCCTGAAGCAGGGCCTGTTTACAGGCTTCAAGCTTGGGCAACATGCCTCCAAAAATCACCGATTGCTGTGTGAGTTCCGAGGCACGGTCGAGGTTCAGCCAGCGAATGACCAGCCCATCGGCATCTTTGACGCCGGAAACATCCGTCAGAAAGATCAGGGCATTTGCGTGACAGGCAACGGCGCAGGCAGCCGCCATCTGGTCGGCATTCACGTTGTAATATTGGCCATCATTGCCCAGCGCCACGCTGGAAATCACAGGAAGACAGTCTTGCTGCCAGATGGCTTCAATCCATTTCGGTTCGACGGAGGAGATTTCTCCAACGTAGCCGAGATCGTGGCCGTTGGGAGTCTTCTTGCGCGCGCGGAAGGTCAGGCCGTCACCGCCGCACATTCCTACCGCAGGCTGCTGGACGCGCGCCAGAGCGGCAACCAGCTTCTTATTCATGTGCCCGGCCAGCACCATCACGGCGAAGTCGCGGGTTTCAGCATCGGTCACACGCAGGCCGTCGATGAATTCGCTGGTTTTTCCCACCTTCGACAAAACACGGGTAAGGGCCGTGCCACCGCCATGAACTACTGCTACCTGGTGCTCGCTAGCCAGTGATTTGATGGCCTCTGCAGCACGATGGAGCAGTTCGGCGTCTTCCAGGGTCGCGCCTCCAAGTTTCACTACGATCTTCATTTCAGGCCCTCCTCTTCATTCCATCCGAACATCAGGTTCATGTTTTGTACGGCCTGCCCGGCAGCGCCCTTCATCAGGTTGTCGAGACAGGAAACGATGACCATGCGTCGTCGCTCCGGCGCGAGAGTAAAACCTATGTCGCAGTAGTTGGTGTGCAGCGAGTACTGAATCTGCGGCATCTGGCCATGCGGAAAGATCCGCACCCAGGGCGAGCCTGCATAAAACTGCTTCATGCAGCTTTCGATGGCGCCGGCCTCGAGGGCGGTGTTGAGCCTTACATAAATGGTGGAGAGTATGCCACGGGGAATGGGCAGCAGATGCGGCGTAAATACCAACTGCTCGGGAGCCAGGCCAAGCTGCTCCAGAATCTCGCCCGTGTGACGATGCGAAAACACCGAGTAGGCGGAAAGGTTCTCTGCGACTTCCACAAAATGAGTCTTCTGCGTAGGCTGCTTGCCCGCCCCGGAGACACCTGACTTGCAATCGCAGATCACGCCATAAGAAAGATCGAGCAAGCCGGAACGAACCAGCGGCGCCAGCGCCAGAATGATCGAGGTTGCATAGCATCCCGGATTGGCCACCAGGGAAGCCTGCTTCAGCTTGCCCCGATGCAGTTCGGGAATGCCATAGACTGCTTTTTGCGTGAGTTCATCGGCAAGTTGCGGATCGGAGTCGTGAAACTTGTAGATTTCCCGATAGGCAGGAGTATTGATTCTCCATGCTCCGCTCAGATCAACCACTTGCAAGCCCCGTTGAAGAGCCTCGGGCGTCCACTCGCGCGAGACTTCGTGAGGCGTAGCCAGAAACAGAACATCCACGCCTTTGTTTTGCAGCGCGTTCCAGGAAAACGATTCCAGTGGATAACCACCATTGCCGCTCAGATGAGGATAGACCTGGTCCAGTTCGGCTGGAGTGCTGCCTTCGCCTTCGCGGGTAAAAAGCACAGGCTTTTTGACTTGAGGATGGCGCAGCAGCAGGCGCGCCAGTTCAAAGCCGGCGTAACCAGTAGCTCCCACGATCGCGGGTTGGATGGCGGCAGGCATCAGGCGTGCATCTCCTGCAAACGCGATTGCAGCAGCTTGGCTTTCTTGTTGTCGGCAGTGATGATCAGCAGGGTATCGTCGCCGGCTACAGTGCCCACAATCTCTTCCCAAGCTTCGCCGTCAATGGCCACCGCCACAGACTGGGCACTGCCCGCGACGGTCTTAATCACGAGCAGATTCTGGGCCCGCCGAACCTCCCGCACAAATTCCCGCACCACGCGCGAAGCCGAGGGCGCCGGCTCTCCAGACGCATCACCATTGGGCAAAATGTAGCCCTCCTGGGTCTTGACCAGCCGCAACTCGTTCATATCGCGAGAGAGCGTAGCCTGAGTCACAGGAAAGCCACGCCGCGAAAGGACCTTGCGCAGCTCTTCCTGGTTAGGCAGAGGCCCCTGGTGAGCGAGTTCGACAATGACCTGTTGGCGAGCGATCTTAGACATAAGCAGCTACACCGAACGTATAATTATGCACTTAAATGTATAATTATACATCTCTAATGTCAACACAAATATGAGGAGGGAGTTGTGGGGGCGATTTCTAATTTCTAATTTCTAATTTGTAATCTCCAGCTAATGGCTAAGAGCTAACGACTAAAGGCTGCAAGCTTAACGCCTGGGCGAGCAGTTCATAAGAGCGGCGACGTGCCTGGTGATCGTGCACGATTGTTACCACCATCAGCTCTTCCAGGTGAAGCGCGGTGGCCATTTGGGTGAGTTGGTCGCGTACCTGTTCTGGAGCGCCGGCGAAATATCGAGGCCACTCACTGTCGTCGGAACTGGGGCGATTTGCCGGCGGGCCAAGCTCCTGGATTGCTTCTTCTATTGTGGGAATTGGGCCCCGCAGGCCTTGCCGGGTTCGACGCCTAAACAGGCGGGCACTCATGAGCAGCCGCTGGGTTTCTTCGTTGGTATCGGCGCACACCACTCCTAACGCTACGATGGCTCGCGGAGCGCTCAGATAACGTGATGGTTTGAACTGAAAGCGGTATTGTTCCAAGGCTGCGCGGGTGGGTTGAGGGTCGATAAAGTGGGCAAAAGCATAAGGTAAGCCGAAGTAGGCTGCCGCAGCAGCGCTCCAGAGGCTCGAGCCGAGCAGCCAGACTTCAGGGCTTCCCGGCATCTGGGGCGAGACCGTGATCCTCCTGAATGGATGATCGTCGGCAAAGCCGCCATGGAGAAAGTTCAACAACTCCGTCAACTGAGCAGGGAAATCATCGGCTGGCGCACGCTCAGTGCGCTCACGACGCAAAGCGTAGGTTTCCAGAGGACTGCCGCCGGGCGCGCGTCCTACGCCTAGATCAATCCGTCCAGGATACAAGGCGTGCAACATGCGAAAAGTCTCGGCAACCTTCAGTGGACTATAGTGCGGCAGCAATACTCCACCGGAACCGACACGAATGGAAGAAGTCTCAGCCGCCACTCTGGCGATCAAAATTTCCGGCGTAGGACTGGCCAGTGCCTGCATGGCGTGATGCTCTGCGATCCAGTATCGGGTGTAGCCGAGCTGTTCAGTCAGCTTTGCCAGGTCGATGGTGTTGTGCAGAGCGTCCGCTGGAGTCGATCCGGCAGAAACGGGAGATTGGTCAACGACGGAAAGCGTTAAAGACATTTGTAATTGATAATTTCTAATTTCTAATTTGAAAAGCGTCAGCGTCGAGCGACTTCTACTTGCTCGCTGAAGTCATGTTTATCTTCGCCGTGAATTTAATTTCCTGGCCGTCGTAATACTGGTCAATGGCTTGTAACACTTTGGCATCCACGTCAGGGCGCAGCTCCGGCGGAATCGACTTCAGCAGAGGAGCAAAAGGCACTGCTACATCCTGAAAATACTCCCAGACATCGGCAGGGAGACCTGGCCAATTCCATGGCTCTTTGGAGAACCTCTCTTCCACTTCGCTGAAACCTGCATCCGCCATTTTTTGCGCGAGGACTCCCGGCTGGCCAAAGACAAACATGTTCTTCGCAAATTCGGGAACCATTGCTCCCGGCATCGCACGCAATACCGTGCCAATCGTGGTTTCGAAGTAAGGTTGGTTCATCGGTCCCCAGGCGAGCAGAACTGCCCTGCCGCCGGGTTTGAGGACGCGATGCATTTCACCTAAGGCTCGCGCAAGGTCATTGAAGAACATGACACCCAGGCGAGAGGTAATGCGATCAAAGTTATTGTCTGGGAAGGGGAGTTGATGCGCGTCTGCCAGTTGGAATCGGATATTTGTCAACTGGCGTTGAGTAGCCCGCTCCGTTGCCGTCTGCAGAGCGGCTTGAGCCGTATCGATGCCAATCACTTCTCCTGTGCCATTCAGCAACGTGGCGATGGAGATGGCCGGTTCGCCACTCCCACAGGCCACATCCAGCACCCTCATGCTAGGCTCGATTCGGGCTGCCGCTACGATTGCGTCGGTCACGTGCTGTCCCATCATCGCAGACTGTTTTCGCCACTGACGGCTGGCCTGGGCACGGCTGTGGTTGTCCCAATTGGGTGTGCTTGAAGGAGTTTCCATACGTCTCTATATTATCCGGGACTGCCGTGTGATATTGGCGTGACGGCGCGAAGAACGTTTAGGGCTTGCGTTGGGTGCTTGCCGGTATACCTGTAGACTACATTTCTTAGCAGCGCAGAATTTAAAGGGGTAGAGAAATGGGCGTCTCGAAAACGAGCAGATCAAGAAAGGTTTTAAAGTACCTTTTGAAGTGCCTTTTAAAGTGTCTAAAGGCCGCAAAGAGCGACCAATTTAGAAATCCTCGGCGAACAGCCATTATTTTCGGACCGATCTGTATTGTTGTGCTCTATGTGAATGCGTTCTTCCTCACACGATGTTCGTTCCATATTCATGGCGGGATGCTGGTTTTGTGCAGCATAATCGGAGGGTTAGCTGGATGGACATTTGCTGTTCTCGCGACACCAGCGAGTGGGGAGGAAAGACTACAGTTCAATTCATATGCCAAGGTCGTTTCAGGGTTCCTCTCTGGATTCCTATTCACCAAATTCAGCAATGTTATTTCTGATACAGGTTTGAAGAATTTCTTGAAACAATCGGATCATCTGGTCCAGTTTGGCTATGGGTCGGGCTACACTTTCGCGTTTTTCTTAATCGGCTTGATGTGGACTTTCCTTGTGCGACGATATACACCAGCAAAGGGAGATGGTCAGCAAGGCTCTAAGCCCGAAAAGACTGACGAACCAGGCGGTGCCGCGAAACCTGTTGAGGCCACACTGTCTCCCGCAAAGACGGAGAAGACCGGCAAGTGACTTTTCTGTCGCCCAAAACAGAAGTGCGCGACAGTCCTATTCATGGCCGGGGCCTGTTTGCCACGGAAGGCATAACCAAAGGTGAAATTGTCGCGATCAAAGGGGGCCACGTTTTTGACCGCCAGACGCTTGCCAGGCTGTCGCCTGTGTTGGGGCCGGGAGAGATTCAGATCGCAGACAACCTCTACATCGGACCCGCCACGCCTGGAGAACGGGAGGGCGCGATGATATTCAGCAATCATTCCTGCGATCCGAATCTCGGCGTTCAGGGGCAAATCGTCTTTGTTGCCATGCGCGATATCGTGGCCGGGGAGGAGTTGACCCACGATTGGGCCATGACCGACTTCGATGATTATCAGAAGAACTGCAATTGCGGCGCTGCCTGCTGCCGGAGGATCATTACCGGACAAGATTGGAGCAAAAAAGAGCTGCAGGAGAAATATCGAGGCTATTTTTCTTGGTATTTGGAACGGAAAATTTCTCACGAATGACCGTGGTTACTCGATTAGGAATTGGGGCTTGTAATAAGATTCTCTCGGCATGGGCCAGACTCTCAGTGAGACAACCCGCAGGCGGATGAGTATCGTCGCGACCATCATCGCGTACGCCATGGCCTTTATTGTCGGGCTCTCTCTTATTGCAGTGTCGATATGGGGTGTGTGGATATCCGAGGGATTTGCCAAC
>DASZFK010000528.1:0-5353 GCA_035939855.1 Candidatus Angelobacter sp. | reverse complement strand
TAGCTCGACAGTCTTTCAAATGTGGGTGGATCCCAATACGGCGGGAGCTACGCCAGGACAACTCGCAGCTATTGCCGCTGCCGGCCCGGTCTTCAGCCTCACGCTGGGTGCAATCGGTTGGACGCTATATCGGTGGCGCTTCCGCCAAAGGCCCTCCGGGTTGGTATTCCTGATGCTGGCGACGGTGTGTATCTATTCGTTCCTCGGTCCTATGTCAGTCGCCGCATTGGGAGGCGACTTCAACCGGACGCTCACATGCCTGAATTGGCCGAAGACTGCTCTTCTCGTCGTTTCCGGAGCCGGACTTGTGGCACTCGCAACATTCATGTTCTTCATGGGATGGGAGCTGGTGCGCTGGGCGCCTCGCGGTTTCGGCCGCGTGAAAGCTGTGGCGTACACCACAGTTGCGCCGATGCTGATCGGGGGCTTTCTCTTGCTGGCCGTGTATTGGCCCCTGCCGTCGTTTATGGTTACCCCAACTCTAACGGGAAATGCCTTCTGGGTGTTTGCGATTGCTGGAGCCATTTCCGGCCACTCGGCGGTCACCGGGACGGTCGAGCCAGTATCCTCCTTCACAAAATCGGACCTATTCGTTCTGATCGTCGCATTGGCCATCGTGCGCTCGTTCGTCCACGGTGTTCGCCTGGGCTAGCCCCAGGACATGGTCGCTGGTCCAGTCCGTAGCGGCATAGCGGCCCAATCTGCATGGTTCGACCCGCAGCTTATGGAGCAGCAATGCAATAATTCTTTGACCACGAAAGATTGCGCGCTAAGCTGCCTGTTCACTAACCATCAATGCTCGCCGCAAGACTAGAGGCTGATCATCTGAGTCCTTGACATACGCTACTTTTCTCAAGTGAACTTCATTGACTACCTAACGTGTTTGCACCAAAGGCTCAAAGGCGCATAGCATAATGGAGGGATCCATGAGCCAAGAACCTTCTTCAATCCCGTGGGATTCACCGGAGTTCTATCGCCAGGCGCATGTGGTTGCCGCTAAGTACGTACAGTTTATTGAGCATCAAGGCAAGCGCATACTGGTAACCGACTATGCCGGCGTTGACACTCAACTCGCGAAGGCGATCGCCGCCGAGTGCCTCCATGTGGTTTCACGCCAGCGAGCCAAGTCACTGCGCGCGCTGACTGACTTTGCCGGAGCGGAGTTTTCCGGTGAGATGTTGAGCATCCTTACGGAAGTCGCCACCAGGAACCTGCCCTACATATTTCGGAGCGCCGTGATTGGCGTTACGGGCCTGCGTTTTTTCGCGTTAAAAACAATTATCAGCGTCTCTAAACGACCCATCAAGTTGTTCGATACAAAATTGCAAGCGCTGGACTGGCTGGCCAAAGACGGCGATGAGACAGAATGATCGAACCCGGGCGGCCGTACGAATGGACGATGAAATACCAAATTCCAATCCAGGGAATACGTAGCTGCTTTGTCATGCTCTGGCCGGGAACCGTAAAGGCTTTGTGCCGCTTGCCGGGCAGCAGGCAGGCGGTAACAGACTTTGAACTTCGAACCCGTATGCATAAATCCCTCGGACCTCGATAGTCTTGTCGAAAAAAGAGGGTGCTCCGGCAATCAGGTCACAGTAGCTGGTCCTCTGGGCTTCAGTCAGCTTCTGATGATGACCCCGTTTCCCAACTCCCGGCTTGAAACTCAAGAGAAGCAGTGGAAAAACGATCAGTATGCGCATCTATAAGAACCTTCAAGATCTGGCCTCTACACTGTAGGTGTTTAGGTCTTTCACATGCAAGAGGGCAATGTTCGTATCAACGGCAAGCTTGTTAGTGCCATAATGGAACCGAGGAGCCAGTCATCATGTCATTCATTCACGCCGAATTCCTGCTGAAAAGCCAGCCGGCGAGAGATCTTTATCATAAGTACGCAGAAGATCAACCCATCCTCGATTTTCACACGCACCTCTCAGCCCGGGAAATTGCCGAAGACCGCCGGTTCCCCAATTTGTTTGAGATTTGGCTTGCGGGAGACCACTATAAGTGGCGGGCCATGCGGAGCAACGGGGTCCCGGAGCAATACTGTTCCGGCGATGCACCGGCTTATGAAAAATTTCTGGCTTGGGCAGCGACCGTTCCGCATACGGTTCGCAATCCTCTATTCCATTGGACTCACCTCGAACTCAAGCGTTATTTCGATATCGACGAGATCCTGGATGCAAGCACCGCTCCGAGCATCTGGAAGCGCGCCAACACTCAATTGTTGGAAGATGGCAGCCTGACGGCCCAAGGCATCCTGCGACGATTCGGAGTACAGGCGGTCTGCACGACCGATGATCCCAGCGATAGCCTCGCCCACCACCACCGGCTGGCCGATTCGGGTTCCAGCAATGCCTGTTTCTCTACCAAGGTTTATCCCACCTTTCGGCCTGATAAGGCCCTGGGAGTGTGTGATCCCGAGGCTTTCAATGAGTGGGTTGATAGGCTGGGCGCATCGGCCAACATGGAGATCTCAAGGCTCCATGATTTTCTTGAAGCGCTTCGCCGCCGTCATGATGACTTCCATCAGCTTGGTTGCCGCCTTTCCGACCACGGTCTCAGTCATTGCCACGCCGATTTTTGCACTCAAGAGGCCGCGCAGGAGATATTCAAGAAGGCCCGTTCCGGCCGGGCCGCGAGCGGTGAAGAGCATTCGAAGTTTGCCTCCTTCATGATGGTGTTTTTCGGACACCTTGATCACGCCAAAGGCTGGACGAAACAGCTTCATCTGGGCGCTCAACGAAACGTCAACCGCCGGGCGTTGAAGACGCTGGGCGCCGACGCCGGATTCGATTCCATGGGAGATTGGCCGCAGGCGGCCACATTGGGCGCGTACCTCGACCATCTCGAGCAGGAAAATGCCTTGCCCAAGATGGTCCTTTATAACGTGAATCCAAGCGATAACTACACTTTTGCCACCCTGGCCGGCAGCTTTCACGATAGCGGGCAGCCGGGAAAGGTGCAGTTCGGCGCGGCCTGGTGGTTCCTTGATCAAAAAGAAGGCATCGAGCATCAGCTCAATACTCTTTCCAATGCCGGGTTACTCTCCCGGTTTGTGGGAATGGTGACCGACTCGCGCTCCTTTATGTCTTACCCTCGCCATGAATATTTCCGGCGCGTGCTTTGCAACCTGATCGGCGAAGATATTGAAAACGGCCTGGTTCCCGGCACGGAAAAACTCGTTGGACCAATGATTGAAAATATCTGCTTCCATAACGCCCGGCAATTCCTGGGGCTGGAACTGCCGGAGCCAGCAAAAACAACACCAGGGAAGAACTTGGTAATCCACGGCGATCCATCAGGAAATCCTTGACATCGTATTCAGATTTCATATAATGCTTAGCCGTGTCACCATCTAAGACAATAACGGCGGTTAAGTCTCCCTACCAGGTGCAGGTGCTGGACCGCGCTCTGGCGATTCTCGATACGCTCTCCACCGAAGGGCCTGATCTCGCGCTGGGTGAAATTTCTGAGAAGCTGGAGCTGCACAAGAGTACGGCGCACCGTTTGATCATGGTGCTGGAACGGCACAAGTTAATCGAGCGGAATTCGATCAATGGCCGGTATCGACTGGGCTTGAAGCTCTTCGAACTGGGGACCAAGGCGGTTTCGCAGCTCGACTTGCGGGAGCGTGCCCGGCCCTTCCTGGATAGATTGGTTCTGGAGACCAGCGAAACCGTGCACCTCGGCATTCTGGACGATACCGAAGTCGTTTACCTTGATAAAGTCGAGCCTGCCAGATCGGTCCGCATGTCTTCGAGCGTGGGACGAAGAAACCCCGCGTATTGCACCGCGATGGGTAAGGCGACCTTGGCCTATCTGCCTGACGAGCAGGTCGAGGCGATTGTCCGCAAGCACGGACTCAAGGCAGTGACCGCCAATACCATTACCAGTTTTCTTGAACTCAAGAGAGAACTGGGCGCGATCCGCGAACGCGGCTATGCCATCGACAACGAGGAAATTGAAGAAGGTGTCCGCTGTGTGGGCTGCGTGGTCCGTAACTTTTCCGGCCAGCCGGTCGCAGCCATCAGCGTCTCAGGGCCGGCATTCCGCGTGACCAAAGAAAAAATAAAGGGCCTTTCGGGGCCGGTGATCGCTGCTGCCCACGCTCTTTCAGCCGAGCTGGGGTTTAAGGAACAGCAAGTGGTTGTTGCCGGCAGCAATGCAATCAAGGCAACCATCGGAGCCTAGTAATTTCAAACCCGGCGCAAGCCGGGCTTTTTGTGCGTGATTTCAGAAATGAAACGTAGTCTCATAATACGGTATACACTCGTTTCCAATTTCAATCGATGAATTCGGTGGAGGTATCAGATGAAAGCAAGATTCTACACTTGGGCCCTATGCCTGCTTGGATTGATGCCATTGCTTCTGAATGCTCAGATCACCACCACGAGCATGTTTGGGACCGTGACCGATAAGACGGGCGCGGTCGTCCCTGATGCCCAGGTGACTGCAACCAATACCGGGACAAACATTTCTCGGTCGGTCAGGAGCAATGCCCAGGGAGAATACCGGATTGAGTTTCTGCCGGTCGGCAATTATGCCGTCACGGTGGAGGCCAGCGGCTTTCGAAAATTTATTCAGAGCGGTGTGACGCTGCAAGTGGACCAGACGGCGCGCGTGGATGCCTCCCTGGAGGTCGGCTCGGCGGGCCAGACCGTTGAGGTCAACGGAGCGGCGCCGATTGTGAATACCGGCGATCCGGAACTGGGGCGCACCGTGGAGAACCAGGAGATCGTCGACCTGCCCATTGTCAACCGCAACGTGTATACGCTGCTGGATCTGACGCCGGGCGTTCAGCGGAACGACAACAGCATCGTTCTTGGCTACCCCGAGCAGCGTACCTTGATCAACGGCGGTGTGGATGGCGGAGCGGGTTCCGTGAACTACTACCTGGACGGCGGCACCAACATGACCGGCCTCCGCAACACCGGCAACATTCTTCCCAACCCTGACGCCATTCAGGAATTCAGGGTACAGACCAATAACTACAATGCTGAATACGGGCGTTTCGCCAGCGGCGTCGTCAACGTCCTTACCAAGTCAGGCACCAACAACTTTCATGGTTCCTTATTCGAATTTGTGCAGAACACGGTCTTGAATGCCAACGATTGGGGCAATACTTTTGATACTCCACCTTTGCACCGCAATCGTTTTGGCGGGGCGATTGGCGGACCCCTCCTCAAGAACAGAACTTTCTTTTTCGGCTCTTATGCCGGCCTGCGCCAGGTAACCAGCACGTTTCTTAACGGCGCAATCGTGCCTACGGCCCTGGAACGTGGCGGAGATTTCTCCCAGTCGGCGGTGAAGCCCAACGACCCAACCACCGGCAAACCCTTTCTGAATAATTTCA
>DASZFK010000527.1:0-4078 GCA_035939855.1 Candidatus Angelobacter sp. | reverse complement strand
ATAGGTGCCAATCTCCAGCTTGGAGGGCGTGGTGTCGGGGACAAAGTGCTCTCGGAAGG
Source organism: Candidatus Angelobacter sp. (assembly GCA_035939855.1). Lineage (GTDB taxonomy): Bacteria > Acidobacteriota > Terriglobia > Terriglobales > Acidobacteriaceae > Angelobacter. The sequence continues at coordinate 4,019 of DASZFK010000527.1, read as the reverse complement.
TGGGCAGAGCATTAAGGGTTTCCAGGCGGCCCCAAAGAAATCCCATGTGCGGAGAAAATATCTTATAACCCGAACACACAAGGTAATCGCAGTCGAACTCTTGAACGTCGATAGGCCCATGCGGGCCATAATGGACGGCATCGACAAATACCTCGGCCCCGGCGGCATGCGCCCGCCTGCAAACCTCGGCAACATCGAGAATTGAGCCAATGGCGTTCGAGGCGAGAGTGCAGGCCACGATTCGTGTCCGTGGGGAGAGCAACACCTCCAGGTCTTCAGGGTGAAGACGGCCATCCTCCCGAAAATGCCACCAAAGAATCTTCGCGCCTTCACGTTCCAGGGCCAACCAGACGGCAATATTGGCTTCGTGATCAAGATCGGTCACGATGATTTCCCGGCGATGATTGAATGATTGCCCAATGCCGATGCTGACCAGCCGCATAAAAGAGGTAGCGTTCATGCCAAACGAAATCTCTTCCGGATGCCGGGCATTGACCAGCAGGGAGACGCTTTCACGAGCTTGAGCAATAGCCTGGTCCACTTCCTGGGATTGCCGGTACCGTCCGCCTCTCTGGACATTTCGATGAAGAAGATGGTGGGCTACCGCGTCCAGAACGGCCTTGGGCGACTGTGCGCCCGCCGCATTGTCGAAGAAAATAAACCCGTCTTGAAGAGCGGGAAAAGCAGCGCGAACCTGATCTATGGGGAACTCGGGCATGGTCAGAATGATACCGGTTTGGGCAGGTAGCCGTCAGCACTGACTTACAAAGGACGATTCGCTACGCTCAGGGTTATGCCTCCCCGCTCAGACGTCGGAATAACGGCTCAAATTCTATCGCTCGCCTTTCAGTAGCCTTTCAAACGCCTCCACGTTGCCCATTGCGTCGTTAACCGGGTTATGGTCGTGTGGAGTAATCCGCAGTCTTTTCCAGGATTGTGTGTTGGTGAAGTCTCCCGTCAGTCCTGCATAAAAATCGCTAATCCTTCTCGCGGAGTGGCCGAAAGGGTTTCTTCCCAACGTTCGCCAAAACCCGTCATTGATCCATTGCCAATCGAATGCCGGATTGTCACTCACAAAGATTGGCCTTGCGCCCTTGGTTTGTTCCAAAATCCATTTTTCAAACTTCTCAAAAACTTCTTTTTCGTCGAAGATTTTTCCCCTCAATACGGGAATTGCGGGATTCTCCTCTGAAGGAGTGCTCTCAGCCAATACTCCATGAAATGTAGCTTTGGATGGAAAAGCAACGGCTCCAAACTCGGTGAGCCTGCCCAGGGCAGGGCAATTCCCATAAGCCTCACAGTCCACAAAAATCAGATTCTTCATAATATTTCCAGTGGCTTCGCTAATCAATTGAGTAGTGTAGGTGGATTACGAAGAGTTTCAAGCGGACTCGCAAAGCTGATTGTTGCTCCGGGGTTATCGGGTTAATCAGACTGCAACCCAAGCCGCTTGCGGATCGCTGATGTGTTGGGCCGTACAAAGTTGTCCCCTTTACTTTTCCCGTCACGCTCCATATCCAGCAGCAGCGACTCCACAATCTCTCTTCCATCAGGATCCTTGACCGCTTGTCTCGGAGTCTTTCCACCCAGGACGGTCAGCTTCTTGTCGGGCCAGGTATTGAGTTCCTTTTGTAGGAATGCCCCAGCGGCCTGGCGAAGCTCAAGCTCTGTTGGGAATTCTTCCTCGCTGGCGCTGCCATGCGTATGCATCTCAGTCTCCGCTTGCTTCGCCTGCTCTAATAATTCTCCAGGCATCGTTATCTCAGTGCCTTTATAGATGGCTCCAGAACGGCCCAGACGCTTTTCAATCTCCCTGCGCAGCTTGCGGGCACGCTTTTCGGAGTTGGCTTCGGCGACCAGGCAGCGGCCCTCTATGCGCAGTTTGCCCAACACGGTGTTGTCCCAGCTCTTGAACTTGCGGTTCCCTTTCTTGAGCCATTGGACATCGACTTTCGACAAGATACCAGCATCGTCATATTCGGCGTTGTGCAGCAATGCTTCGCGCGGCACATCTAAGGCAAGCGGAGCCAGGGCATCAAATGCCGCTTGGGCTGAAGGAACTTCAAACGTCATGGCATGCATTTCCAAAAGATCGCCATCAGTATTTACAAGCACCGGGGGCGCCATCATGCGGTCGCGCAGCTCGAGATAACATTCTCGAATGTCATCCATAAAAGCCTGGAGGTCCTGTTCCGAAAGGGATTTGCCGGAACCATCCATTTCCCGAAGCACCTGGCGCAGTTCAACCACGACCGATTTCATTCGCGGTGGAATACGCCCGGGCGCGCAAAAGTTCATCGTGGTGATGCCGCCGACCGGAGACAATTGAGCATAGAGAATGTCTCCCACAGCCAAATCCCTGGTGCCCAGCCGTTCCCGAACTTCGAAGTTGCTGTTGGCCAGAATGTCGCGCGCAGAGAACCCCTGGCCTGAATCCACGGACAATACTTCAAAGAAGCTGGCTGGCCGGGTCATATAGGAATGCAGAAGCTGGCGCTCCATCTCTGGCAATAGAGAGACGTTGTCGAGCAGGAATCGCCTCGCAACGATACCGCCCCGGATATTGTCGCTGGTTGTTTCAGGCGCATCCGGGTCCCAAAGAAACAGAAAGAAAGGTATGAAAACTGCGTTTTCGGGATCTTTAGGATCAATAGGGCCTTCGACGTCTCCAAAGTTGAAGTCTTCCCAGGCCTGTTCCAACTGTTCGCCAAAATTGTTGGCTGCAAACTCGAGAATCTTGTTCCGGAGCTGTTCAGAAGCCGCGCTGACCTGTTGATGAGCCACCTCTTCGGGGCTCGGAGGCTTATTCAGGCAACACTTCTTGAACTTCTTTCCAGATCCGCAGTAACAGGGATCGTTTCTACCGAGTCGCACGGGGGAGCCGAGCATGATTCTCAGGTTAACTCCTGGCCCCGAACAAAAACAAGCTGCCTTGTCCGCCAAAAAGCATCTTTGGAGATTTACTCTGGACCGTCCGTTTTGCGAGACACGAGAGGCCGCACTGGATCATCGATTGATGGAAATGCTTCTCTGATTTTCACGCCGCTGAGATGCGAGCGCATCATCTGCTCGGCGAGTTTCACAATCCGCGTAGCTGCTGCCTGGGGTGAGACGCCTCTTCCATGGATGTTCGAAATCAAGTTGCGATCGGCGTCGCTGTGGCCTGGGCCTGGCCTAAAGGCCATGTAAGCGGACAAACTCTCCGCAGTGGCCAGCCCGGGGCGTTCACCGATCAGCAGCACGATGACCTTGGGAGCAAGCAGTTCGCCAATATCGTTGAGCACGCCCACGCGGCAATGACGCACCACATAAGGCCGCCCCTGGGTCCATCCATGATTGCAGCCCTGTTCAAAGATAAGCGGCAACAGTTGTGGGACTTGGGTAGCCACGGCGGTTACGGAGAGTCCGTCTCCGATTACCACCTGCAGGTCGGCCTGTTTGGGAAAGCTCGCCAGGTGCTCTCGGGCGTCGTCGCTCAAGCGCCGGCCCAGATCAGGACGAAGGAGGTACTCGTCCTTTGATGTTGCGCAAGTGGAAACTTCCATGAGCTTCCAGCGCGTGACAAACTCCGCTCCCAGATCACCTTCTAAATTGAACTCGGTTCGCACAGCATCGCGCGCCGCAGCGTGCGCCCGGCGAAGCTCCAGTTGAGTAGGCGTGCGGTAAGCGGCTCCTGCTCGCTCCACCAGCACCCGGGCCGGGGTTCGGCTACGAATCTGGTCGAGAATCGGGCGATCGGGCGTTGGATCGGGTGATCGGTTCATCCGGTGATCGGGTGATCGGAGACGCAGCTACTAGCTTCTAGCTTTTTATATATCTCCGCACAATGAATAAAGCTTGTCATCTCGATTTTCTGGTGTACGATCACCCGATCACCCGATCACCCGATCACCCGATCACCCGATCACCCGATCACCCGATGCATTATGGAGGGGCGCCCCCAATAGCGTAAGGTGTGATGTTGTGGAACACACATTTCGCTAAAGGAGACACCCTTCAATGGATAACAGTATCAGATA
>DASZFK010000526.1:0-2184 GCA_035939855.1 Candidatus Angelobacter sp. | reverse complement strand
CGAATTTGACGCACCTGAATTACCCAACAGCGATTGTTATCCTTTAGAAAAATCTGATCGTCTTCCTGCAATATCACATCTTCTCGTTCCCAGCCGTCGGTACCTGCTGTTTGGCGAACGCGGGCGAGAGCATCCCCCAAGCGCCGAGGTGAAATGGGCTTCAATAAATAGTCGCAGGCATTCACTTCGAAAGCTCGAATTGCGAATTCGTCAAAAGCCGTCGTGAAGATGATAGTTGGCCAGGGCGGATCCAAAGCCCGGAGCAGGTCGAATCCGCTTCTTTGCGGCATTTGAATATCCAGAAATAAGATGTCCGGTGATTCTCTTTCAATGATCGTCTGGGCTTCGTCAGCGGTTGCCGCCTCGGCGATGATTTCAATATCAGAATGAGTTTTCAGGAGTCGCCTCATTTCAAGACGAGCACCTCCTTCGTCATCAACGATGAGAGCTTTCACTAGTTTTTACCCTCCGTGGAATTGATATTTCAGCCGTAACTTCCTGGGGGGCACTATTAAAAAGGCGAAGAGTCGCTGCGCTACCAAATAATAAACGGAGTCGCTCCTGAAGGTTCGCCAACCCGATACCAGTTGGGTTAGTGCGACCTGAGAGTGAACCGGGACTGCGAACTCGCAATGCCATTGTGTCGGTGTGCAGCTCGGCTATGCACACGATAACTCCGCCCTTGGCCGTAAGGTCGATACCATGCTTTACGGCGTTTTCGACTAACGTCTGCAAAGCGAAAGGTGGAATATGTTCATCCAGCGTATGAGGGTCGATCTGCATCTCAGTGTGCAAACGGTCTTGATGGCGAAGTTTTTGGAGAGACAGAAACGCTTCTACGGTTTCGAGTTCTTTGCGTAACGCAATTAGTTGCCGGTCTGAATTTTGCGATGATGCCCGAAATAGTTCAGCTAGTTGAGTAATCGCTTCTCTGGGACGGACATCATTCTCGTCGATGAGTGATCGCATCGCATTCAGACTGTTGAACAAGAAGTGTGGATTGACCTGATGTCTGAGTGCCCGCAGCTCGGACTCTTTAACCGCCGCGTCGAGACGAAGCCGATCTACTTCCATCTCCTGAACCCGCTTCTGGAATTGGTAGCTAAGGTATATCGCGGACCAGCCTAACAGCAGTGCCGCACTAACGGAGGTGCTGGCCGACCACTGCGCGATTCGGCCCAGGCTACGAAGGGTTCCAAAGGTTAAGGGTGTAACCGCAAACGGGGCCAATAAAGTTGCTTCAACGGCGCCGAGCACACAGCAAAGGATGACTACTTTGGGAACAAGCTTTCCCCAAGTCAGCGCTTCCCAACGGAACCGGCAAATGAGCAAGCGCAGGACATGGCTGATAAAAAAACCGCCCAAGCAAAGCCAGGCCGTATACTTTACATTGGTCAACTCGATCTGTGGTGCCGGGTCTACCAGAATGCCAATCGAAAAGACAATCCAGATGCTGAGCCAGCCGAGCGCATGATAAAACCAATACTTGGCAGGACCCACCAAATTGCCGCCGTGCACTCCGCCCCGGCCGTTTGCATATGATGGAAGCGCTATCGATTGATTCAAAGTGGATAACCATTCGCTCGAGATTCATTCTCGGCAAGCCAGCCCGACCAATCCGGCGCATTAGCAACGCAAGATATTCGCGAAGCGGACGCGCTGCACTGGAATGGAAACCACGACCCAGTTAAGCTTTCCCCCAGGAGAAACAGGACGCAGGCCGGGTCTTTAGGTTAGGGCCGCAGATAGTTCCTAACCCTTAAGAGCTAACTCGATGCTATCCTTTAGGATAACGGCCCGTTTTTTGTGACCTGGTCTGAAGCGCGCACCGGCCGTATCTGCGGCAATTACGCCACAATTTTGACCGTCGCCCTAAGTTTGGGCGCCGCTCGGCAAATGCTGGATTGAGCCACACCATGGCCAGAATGAGCTTTGGCAGCAGCAAACTATATCGAAATGGCCTTGGCCACGGAGGTTTCTAACTATGGATGGATTACTCTTACGAAAATGTGTTGTTGAATTCATTGGAACATTTTTTCTGGTGTTCGTGATTGGGTGTGTTTCCTCGCAAGCGCATGTGTTCCTAGCTCCTCTAGCCATCGGCGCAGCTCTGATGGTCATGATTTTTGCGGGCGGGCACATCAGTGGCGGGCATTACAACCCAGCGGTGACGCTCGGTGTCTG
>DASZFK010000525.1:0-18877 GCA_035939855.1 Candidatus Angelobacter sp. | reverse complement strand
TTCGGGATAAAGATTGCCGATCTTCTTCCCATTTTTCTGCACTTCCAAAGCGGCAGAATAGGAAGCGTAGTTGTCGTTGTCGTCCTGGGTCTGGTCCTGGCTCACCAGAGTGTATTCGCCGATCTGCATCTTGTCGCCGAGCTTCATCGGCAGCTCGTTTTCCTTGTCAAAGGCCGAGCCGGCCACGCCAAGGAAGACCAGAGCCAACCCCAAATGCGCGATGTACCCACCGTAGCGGCGCGTGTTTCGATGAGTCAGGTGGAACATGGCGCCGACCAGGTTGGTCTCGAGCTTGGGCTGCAGCACCCGTCCACCACGAAAGAATTCCAGCAGGATCGTGGTGCCGACCAGAGTTGACAAAGGAATGGCGATCAACGCCATGGTGTGAGCGAAGTCCACCGGGCGCACCCGGAATGCGATCAAGGCAATGAATACCAGCAGAGCAAGAGCGGCTGGAATAGCAAAGTTCTTTTGGACGCTGGCCCAAGAAGTCCTTCTCCACGCCAGGAGTGGCCCCACGCCGGTCAGCAACAGCAGGACCAAGCCAATGGGTATGCAGATGTAGTTGAAGAACGGCGTGCCAACCGTGATCTTATGCCCTTTCACCCAATCTGTGATGATCGGAAAAAACGTTCCCCAGAGTACAAAAAAGGCGGCAGCCAGCAGCAGCACGTTGTTGAACATGAAGCTCGACTCGCGCGAGACCAGTGATTCCAGTTGGTTTTCCGACTTCAGGTGAGCATAGTTCTTAATAAAGAAGAAGAGACACACCAAAAAAGTGAAGCTCATCATCCAGACAAACCAGGTACCGATATCAGACTGAGCAAAAGCATGGACTGAAGCTACGATGCCGCTTCGAGTCAGGAAATCGCCCAAGATGGTGAGGATGAAAGTAATGAAGATCAGCCAGACGTTCCACACCTTCATCATGCCGCGCTTTTCCTGCATCATGACGGAGTGCAGGAAGGCAGTGCAGGTCAGCCACGGAAGCAGCGATGCATTTTCCACCGGGTCCCAGGCCCAATAACCGCCCCAGCCCAGCACAGAATAGGCCCAATGCGCACCCAGGAAGATACCGCAAGTAAGGATAAGCCAGGCGACCATGGTCCAGCGCCGCGTGATGTGAATCCATTTCTCGCCCGGATACTTCATGATCAGCGCCCCGAGGGCAAAAGCGAAGGGCACCGAAAGCCCCACATATCCCATATACAGCATCGGGGGATGGATCAGCATCTCCCAATATTGCAGCAGCGGATTCAACCCATTGCCGTCGCCGCCGGCCGATACATGGCTCATGACTCCAAAAGGATTGGCAGATATATTGACGACCAGAAGAAAAAAGACCTGAATCCCCGCCAAAATCATGGAGCTGTAAGCATAGAGCCGTCGATCAACATGGTGCCGCCAGCGCAAGATAAAGCCGTAACCAGCCAACACCCAAGACCAGAAGAGCAGTGAGCCTTCCTGGCCCGACCACAGGGCCGAGATCTTGTACATCACCGGCAAGGCTTTGTTTGAGTGTGCATGGATGTAATCCAATGAAAAATCATTGGTTAGGACGGCCCAAATCAAGGCAAACCCGGCGCCACACAGGGTTACAAACACAGCCAGGCCCGCCCGGCGCGCAGTCTCGCCCAGGCGTGCATTGGCCGGACTTTGGCGCACCAGCGAGAAGATCCCGGCGCCAAAGCAATACAGCGCCAGGGCCAAAGAAAAGAGCAGACAGAAGCTACCTAGTAATGGCATATAAGCTTTGGAAGCATAGTATTGTTTGGGCCGGTTTGCAACCGGTTAACCCGGATGAAATCAGGCCGAAGCCCGTTGTTCAGGCCAGTCCAAGGCGGTTTTCACTAACTTTATAAGGTCTTCGGGGTCGCAAGGTTTAAGGCGGAATATCACATTGAGATTGGCGTATTCCAGGTCGGCATCCGGCATCCCGCTGATCACAATGACCGGCAGTTCAGGATGGAACGCCCGAAGCTGCTTGACGAACTCCACGCCATCCATGTTGGGCATCAAGTGGTCGGTAACGACGGCCCCGATCTTCTGTCGCCCGACTTCACTGCGCAACAAGGCCAGGGCGCTGGGAGCATTGGTAGCTACGTGGGTCTCGATCTGCGCTTTGCGCAGCACCAGTTCCCGCACTGTAAGCTGTACCGGATTGTCGTCCAACAGCAGAACCTGTCTCATTGCACTTAGGCGCTTTTCTCCTGTTGATATTTGCTGCGAATCTCAGCCTCTGCACGGGCCCAATCTTCCTGCTCAAATCCATGCTGCCTTCCGCGCTCTTCGTAAAGCTCGTAAGCCCTGCGGCGAATCTCTTCTTCCATCATGGGCTGTGGCGAAGGGGTTGGCGCGCTCTCTGTAATCGTGGCGTTTGAGTAGCTGTTGATGGGAGTGGGTTGTTTGGTAACTGACTTCTTCGAGGAAGAGGTCTTACGAGGACTGTTTACGGGGGGTTTTGTTGCCATACTGCTTTAACTCCTGATCCATAATCGTTCTTGCCCACGCGCGCGTGAGCATAAAGAGATTATAAAAAATCTTTGTTGGTTTGTGGGACGATGATGCCCGAAAAACGCAAGAAATTAACAGTAACAGTAGAGGTTAGACCCTAACACGGCATTAAGACTGTGTGACTACTTCTTCGACCTTTTCGTCTTTGTCCTGTGCTTTGGCGAAAAGCCGCTCCAAATATTTGGTATCGGTGTTTCCAGCGCGAAATTCTTCATCGGCCATGATCCTGCGGTGGAGTGGAATCGTGGTATAGATGCCTTCCACAATAAACATCTCCAGCGCGCGCTGCATACGCATGATGGCCTCGTCGCGGTCTTTGCCATGGGTGACGAGCTTGGCGATCAGTGAGTCGTAATAGGGCGGAATCACTCCTTCAGCGTAGGTGGCGGTGTCCACGCGAACACCAATGCTGCCGGGAGTATTAAAGACTTTGACCTTGCCCGCGGAGGGGATGAACTTCTCCGGGTGCTCGGCATTGATGCGGCACTCAATTGCGTGCCCCTTGCGTTCTATTTTAGGAATGATCTCCCTAACCTTGGCTCCATTCGCCACGAGAATTTGCGCCTTGACCAAATCGATGCCGGTGACCATCTCCGTCACCGGATGCTCCACCTGGATGCGCGTATTCATCTCGATGAAGTGGAGGCTGCCATCTTCATCCATCAGGAACTCGACGGTACCAGCGTTGGTGTAGCCGATTTCGGACAAGCAGTTTTCAAGTTTTTCCCCAATGCGGCGGCGCATTTCTTCCGTCACTCGGGGAGAAGGAGACTCTTCCAGCAATTTCTGGTGGCGTCGCTGAATGCTGCATTCCCGTTCGCCCAGGCTGATTACTTGGTGCGCATCGCCTAGCACCTGAAATTCGATATGGCGCGGACGTTCTATGAATTTCTCCATATAAAGGTTGCCGTTGCCAAAAGCGGCGGAAGCTTCGGCCTGGGCAGAGTTGAAAGAGTTCTCGAGTTCACCTCCAGCCCGGATGACTCTCATGCCCCGGCCCCCGCCGCCCGCCGAGGCTTTTACGATCACCGGGTAGCCAATCTGCTCGGCCCAACCTCGGGCCTCTTGGGCATCCGCAATTACGCCATCGGACCCGGGAAGGATGGGCACGTCCGCCTTTTTCATGGCTTGCCGGGCTTTTTCTTTTTCACCCATAAGCCGAATCACATCGCCAGGCGGACCGATGAATTTGATACCGCACTTCTCACAGAGATCGGCAAAATTGGCGTTCTCGCTGAGCAGACCGTAGCCTGGATGAATAGCGTCTACATCGGTGATATCTGCCGCGCTGATCACAGCAACGACATTGAGATAACTATCGGAAGAGCGCGGCGGTCCGATGCAAATCGCCTCATCGGCAAAGCGCACATGGAGTGCATTGCGATCGGCCTCGCTGTAAACAGCAACGGTTTTAATGCCCAGCTCTTTACAGGCGCAAATCACCCGCAATGCGATCTCGCCCCGGTTCGCAATGAGAATCTTTTTAAACATGCAGTTACGAAATAGTCGCTGTCATTTGCGCGGGCGAATCGCGAAAAGCGGCTGGCCGTACTCCACAGCCTGGTTGTTGGCCACCAGTTTTTGGATGAGCTCACCAGCGATATCGGTTTCGATCTCATTCATGAGCTTCATGGCTTCAATGATGCAAAGGACCTGGCCAGTCTCAACAGCGTCGCCAATTTTTACGAAAGGTGGAGCGCCTGGAGCAGGAGCTTCGTAGAATGTCCCCACAATCGGAGACTTTACAATGTGCAAGTCGTCTCCCACCGCTGTTACCTCTTTGGGCGGAGAGGGAGAAGAGGCTCCGGGAACGTAAGCAACCGGATGTGGCGTTTGCGGCGGAGGGGGAAATGTCGCCACAAAAGGAGCGACAGGAGCGGTGGAAGCAGCAGCGCCGCGTTTGATCCTGACTCTTTCATCTCCTTGTTGAAGTTCAAATTCGGAGATATCTCTCTCGACCAGGAAATCTATCAGCTCTTTCAGCTCTTTTTGGTTCATGAATAATCCGGTTAAACCTCGATCAGATCCTTACTCGTGGGAGTCAGTATTTCGTGTCCTGATTCGGTGACAAGAACCATATCTTCGATGCGCACTCCTCCATCGCCGGCCAGGTAAATGCCCGGCTCGATGGTCACAACCATTCCTGGAACCAGCTTCTGGGTTTGGCCTTTAGCCAAGCGAGGCGATTCGTGTACCTCGATACCCACTCCGTGACCGGTGGAATGAGTAAAGTATGCCCCGTACCCGGCTTTTTTCAATACCTGGCGTCCTGCTTGATCGACCGCTCCGGCTTCAATGCCCGGACGAACCATCTCAATTGAAGCAAGTTGCGCTTCTTTTACCGCCTCATACATTCGCCGATGCGCCCTGGAAGCTCTACCCATATACACAGTACGGGTCATGTCTGAGCAATAACCGGCGAGTATAACACCGTAATCCAGGATTATAAATCCGCTCTCTGGAACAGGTTGAGTGGAAGCACGCCCATGCGGCAGGGCCGATCTCGCACCTGCGGCCACAATCGTATCAAACGACATTTTTTCCGCCCCTGCGCGCCGCGCCTGAAGTTCGAGTTCGCCGGCAATCATGGTTTCCGCGATACCCGGACGAATGTTTGTTAGAGCCGCAGGAAAGAGGTTGGCAGCCATCAAGACGGCGGCGCGTATTTTCTCGACTTCGTCGGGGTCTTTGATGGTTCGCAAGGCTTCGATCTGTCCTCCCGCTGCCACCAACTTTGTCTTGCCCGGCAGGAGTTGCCGCACTTGCTTATAGGCCGCGTGGGAAAGATGCTCGGATTCGAACGCTACTTTTCCGATTCTGGATTTCTGAAGCCATTCACAGGCTTGAACCAGCGCCGGTTTTTTTGTGATAACGACTTTGGCGGTTTTCACCTGCTCGGCTGCCTGTTGCGTATATCGTCCGTCAGTGAAAAAAACCAACTTAGGCGACCCACTGCGAACATGGAGAAGCAGCGTGCCCGCAGTGCCCGTAAATCCGCACAAATAGCGAATGTTGGGAAGATGAGTAATCAGCAGCGCTTCCGCACCCGCGCGGTGTAGCTCAGCGGCTAGCTTTTTTTGCCTGTCGGCATAGTTCATGTTTAATAGCCTATCGCAAAAAGAAGCGGCACGCGCTGGGCGTGCCGTCTCGATTCAATGCGCGAGTTTGGTTCGCGCCAAGATTACTAGCCTTGAACAATCTTAGGCGAGATGAAAAAGATCAATTCCTGGGTTGACGTGTTGACGACTGAATGTTTGAAGGCGTTCCCCAGTATAGGAATGCTTCCCAGCAAAGGAACCTGGTTGATAGCCACCGAGTTTTGAGTTTGAATCACACCGCCAATCACAACCGTGCCGCCATCGGTAACCAGGACGTTGGTAGTCGCCTGTTGTGTAATCAACGAAGGGTTCAACTGTGTGCCGGTCACACGGCTGAAGTCGGGAACGGTATTTTCCAAGTCCAATTGCAGAAAGATGGTGTTGTCGGAGGTGATCTGCGGTATTACCTGAAGCCGCAGGAATGCATCGATGTATTGAACCGTCGGCGGGCCGCCCAATTGAGCTTGGGTGACGACCGGAATACGGGTTCCCTGCTTAACCAGCGCCTGAAGATTGTTGAAAGTGGTAATGCGCGGACGGGACAGAATCTTCACCAAACCGCGGTTTTCAGCCATGGTGAGAATGAAATCCAAGCGGTAATTGTTCGTGAAGTTGGTAAACGAAAGACCGCTCGTGGGTGCGATCGCCGCCAGGTTCGAGAACAGCGGAATCGAATTGCCAGTGGCGCTGCCGGTGCCCGGGACTGTCAGGAATTGCACCGGGGGCGAGCCTGCCGGGTTTACGATGCTGATCGGGCTGGGACCGCCAGTAGCACCGGTGCCTCCGGTGGCAGTGGTGCCGCTGCCCCAACCAAAGCCAATCTGCGTGCCGATGTCACGGAAGAAGGTGCGCGTCGCAGCTACGACCCGCGCTTCGATCTCGACCTGGGGGGTTCTCCGATCCAATTCCTTCAACAATGACTGAATGTTAGGCAGAGACTGCGGGATGTCTTCGACAATCAGCGCATTGCTGCGATCGTCGGACATCACCTCGCCACGCGTGGAGAGGAACTTCTTGATGATGGGCACCACGTCCTTGGAGTGGGCATAGCTCAGATACCAGGTAAAAGTCTGCCTGGGAATCTGCAAAGCCTGGGCATCCTGCTGGGCTTTCCGGGCTTCGGCTTCGGCGCGCAACGTGTCGAGGGTTGCGATGCGCAACACGTTGCCTTGCAACTCGCACTCCAGGCTGTTGTTTCTCAATACCAGGGCCAGCGCCTGGTCCCAGGGAATGTCGGTAACGTCGATGGTGACCTGGCCTTTCACGGCTGGATCGACGATCACATTGAGACCGCTGATCTCTTTGATGAAACGGAAGAAATCCTTCAGATCCAGGTCTTTCAAATCCATGTTGACCGGTTCGCCTGTGTATCGGCCGTTGCTGCAACTGCTCGTCTGGTTAGCAGTTCCGCCCTGGGCCGGCGCTTGTTGTTGCTGCTGCTTAAGTGCGGCATTCACGGCTGCCGGTTGCGCAGAAAGGCTGGCGCTTGCCGGAGCTAGAACGGGCCGGTTACTCGAAGGCACGGTAGGCCCCAGATTGGCGAAGCGCGAAGCTGCACGGTCCGCTTTGGATTGCGTTTCGTCAGAAACGTTCGATGTGTTTTCGGTCCCCGGTTCCTTGGTGTTGAACACCGGGCTCACAATCACAACATCCTGCGCCTTGGCCGGACCTTGCGCGACATCATGAAGCTTAGCGTCATTCTCGCCTAAAGCTTTGCCTGGCGCTTCGGAAGCCACGCCCGGCCCTGGTTTTGGTTGGGTCGATGAAGCACTATCCGTCGCCGAAGCTTTGGGGTTTTCCGCGATTGCAGCCGAAGCAGGCGCCGGTGGCAAGACCGCTGCTTCAAAGCTCTTGGCCGTAGGCGCGGTCGGTACCTCCTGGCGAGCAGGCTCGGCATTCTTCAGCTTGACAACCAATTTGTTAGCTGACGGCACAACTTCGAAGTCGTGCATCGTGTTCATATCCACCACAACACGAGTTGACGGAGGCGTCGACTGATAACGCGCGGCCCGCACGTCTTTCACGTCATTGCTGTTGACGGAAATTTCGCGGATCCGCCCTTCCAGCACGGAGTTCGGAATATCTACTACCACGCGGTCAGGATGGTTCAACTTCATGGTCTTGGCGGTCATCGGTTCTGTGCCGGTGACCTCAATGTTGATGCTGTCTTTGCCGCGCGCCACGGAAACACTGTTGATGTGGCTGGTCTTCACACTTGGGTGAGCAGGAGCGATGGCCGGAACGTTTTCCACTACAGGCTTAGTCGCTGCCGGAACGGGGACCGCTTTGGCAAGTGTGGCGGCAGGCCCTCCGTTGACCTGGAGTTCTACGCCGCTCTCCACCTCGCTCACTTTTACCATTGCGCCCTTGGCGAGATTCAACTCGATCCTGGCCACATCGGTACCGCTCACCGACCGATAACCAACGATGCGATAGGATTGCACGCCGGGCGTGGAAACACTATGGATTGCGGGATCCGGGTGAGCGATCGATACGCCTGCCAGGTCAACCAGCATCAAAGTGTCGGTTGGACGATATTCAGTATGAGTAAATGTTCCGTTCGCATGGATGGTAACCAGGCTGGCATTATCCTGATGCTCAACACGAATGCCCGCGAGTTGCGAAGAGGAACCGGCAGCCACTGTTGTCGTCAAAACAGCCAACAGGATGATTCCTAGCAGTTGCTTTAGCCTCGTCATTACGTTGTCTCCCCGCGCCTTCGAGAAATCTCGCTTGGCGCGCGCGATTGCGGAGGGTACCTACGCTTCCTCCGCTTAGAATTAGCCAGCCTATAATGGCTATACTACTTCCCCTGGGTTCGGCCCGAACTGCAAATACTTGTTTACTATTTAGACACTTCGCTCTTTACTGCTCTCTTTCATTCTTTGAAAACGCTCTTAGCTTGGATTAATTCTCTTTACAATCTCGTGCGTGTTTTGCTTGCCAAGATTATCGACATACGATTCGCGGAAAACCACGGAATCGGCAGTGATCTTCTGGACGGTTCCATTGAAAACCTGGTCATTCTCGCGCAAGAAATAGGAGCGATGGGCACTGCCGGCCACAATCGCCATCATCCTGCCATCGGTATCTTTGGCTGTCCCCTGGACGATCAATTCGTTAATGGCAAGGCACCGCTTGCCGGTCGAACAATTCGGCCCGAGGGGAACCGTGGGAGTAACAGCACGAATTGGGCTAACAAAGGGATCGCGCCGGCCCGCGCTTGAGACCCTCGCAGAAGCCTTAGCCGCCACAACCAGATCTGCCTTTGAAGGCTGCTTCGGCACGATTTTGGGCTGCGGTATCTTGCTTACCGCTGGCTTGGTCGTAGAGGCGCTCTTCGCGTTGGTTGTCTTGGAAGACGGACTCACTCCAGCTACTGGAGCGCTTTGTTTACCTGGTCCACTTACCTTGCTACCTTGCTTGCCTGAGGCTGTTGCCTTGTTTCCCTGAGCTGTGGTTGTTGACAGGGCTTTACCAGTAGATTGCGTTTTGCCAGTCGTAGCTCCCGTGGTTTTTTTTGCCGCCGTATCACTCGCGCCGGAGGTAGAGGCTTTGCCGCTGGCAGCGGGTGTGGAAACCTTGCCGGCACCGGGGGTGGAAACCTTGCCGGCAGCAGGCGTTTTCGAACCGGCCGGAGCCGCAGTTTTGGCCGAATTTTTGTTGCCTGGCGATGTACTCTGGCTGCCGTTGGTGATTGGAATCACTTTGATTCCACCCGACTGGGTCGCCACACCACTGCTTGTTTTTTTCGAGGCAGCATTGGGTTTGGCGGAATCTTTCTTTTTCGCATCGGTGGAGGCTGAAGAGGCGTGTTGCTGCTGAGATTTAGTTGTGGACGAAGTGGCCGCATCACCCGTCTGGCCACTGGTCTGGGCAGCACTCGTAGTCGCTAAGGCGGCGGCAAAAACAAAAATTGGAATCAGCTTCATATCTCTTCCTTCATTCAATCTACATATCGGGCAGCAATCTATTTCTTGGGCGGCGGCTGCACCACCGGCAGGCCTTCCTGCAAGTCGCGGCTAAAGAATGTAGTTGCAGTGCAACTGGCAAGCACCGATTCGCCCGGAGCAAACGTATAGCCGCTCGTTTTGACTTTCGAAGGGCCTGGATTCGCTACATTGGACATCTGCAGGCTGCCTACATTCACAATGCGATCGGTCTTGGAAATGCGATCGAAGAAGTTCATGATCGAGTAATAAGGCCCATCAATATCAATCTGGAAGGGTACTTCTGTGTAGAACTCCTTGGCACTCACGGGCATTGCGGTATAACGCCGTATCTCGATGCCAGCGCCGGCGGCGTTGTCATGGAGCAGCTTGATGAACTCGTCGGCATCCTTGTCGGCCGGGACAATTTTCTTCTCAACATCCAACTCCCTCTGCAATTCGAAGATTTGCGCTTTGAGCTTGTCCCGGTCCTTTTCCAATTCTCTGAGCCGGTTGTTCTCCGCTTGCTTTTGAGTGAGCTGCGTACGGAGTCCCTCATTTTCTTTGTACTTGGGGATCAAGACGAAGTAATAAACCGCTCCCCCAATAATGGCAAAGACGACCAGCAGGATGCCTGCCTTTGCCAAAAAACCTAATTCAGTGTTCGCCATATACGCCCTTCCCGCTTTCTGCTAATTAACGATCGAAGTTATGCTGCCGCTTTCTTGGTCGTGTCTGGTTTCGTTGGCGCAGGCCCCTGCTGTTGCAACGGCGGCTGTTGCAACGGCGAAGGATTTCTTTCGCAATTCAATTCGAATTTGAATGCCTGCATTTCTTTGATAGTGCTGTCCTGGGACGTTTCTTTAATCTCCACAGTCTTAAAGAGACTGGTCTTCTGCAGGTTGACCATCAGGTCGGCAACCGCATTCGGACTGAGCGCCATGCCGGTAAAGGTGATGATGCGGCCATCGTCGGTTATGGCCTGAAGCCAAACAGCATCGGTACCATTGATGGTGTTGGCCACTTTGTTCAGGAAATCAACGGGACCGGTCTTGGCATTTTGCAGTTGCTCGATGACGTTGAGCCGGCGCTGGAACTGCTCAGATTCTTTTTTGGTCTTCTCGTAGTCGGCCTTCACCGGCGAGAGGCGCGCGTTCTCAACGTTGGCTTTGGCCAGATCATCGGTCAGGCGGACATGCTGGTCGTCGACCTGCTTATAGAGATAAAAGAGCACTCCGGCTGTAATCGCAAATATGATCACGCCGACCAATACGGCGCTGGGGCCTTCGCTGGGCAAAGAGGGCGCGGCCGCCCGCTTGCCACGTTTTGTTTTTGGAATCCCAAGTAAATTAATGCGAATCATAGGTCGTCAAAACTCCTGAGGGCCAACCCTACCGCAACCGCGAGTTGTCCCGGATTCTGTTCGAGAATTTCATTTTCAGTGGAATCGGCGGGCGGCATGATGCGCTGGAAGGGGTTCAGTATCTCCACCGGCAGTGAGAATTCTTGCCTCAGCGCTTCCACCAATCCCGGCACTTTGGACGAACCGCCTGCCAGGAAAATGCGTTCGATATGCTCGCCGGATGCCGTAGCACGGAAAAAGTCAAAAGTTTTCTGAATTTCCAACACGATAATTTCCGTCACCTGCTGCAGGATGGGCAGCTTGGCATCTTCGCTGACAGTGCCGACTTTTTTCCCCAGCTTGAGCGATTCGGCATCGTCAAAACTGAGGTCCAATTCTTTTTGCAGGGAGTCGGTGTACTGATTGCCGCCGACGCTGACATCGCGGGTGAACAGCGGAGTCGTACCCTTGACAATGTTGATGTTCATTACGCTGGCGCCCAGATTCAGCAAAGCTACCGTGGAATCGTGGCCCGGCTGGTAGTTGTACTCATAGCAATTCTGCAGGGCAAATGCGTCGATATCCACCACGGCCGGGCTCTTGCCCGCCAGGGAGAGCACATTGGTGTAGTTGAGAATCTTGTCTTTCTTGACTGCTACCAGCAGCACATCCATGTGCGCGCCCTGGTCGTCGGGATTCAGGATGTCAAAATCTACATTGACGTCGGCAATATCAAACGGTATGTGCTGTGCAGCTTCGGTCGTAATACTATCGGCCAGTTCGCCTTCGGTCATCGGTTGTACCGCAATCTTCTTCACAATCACGGAGTGGCCGCTTACCGACGTTGCCACTGACTTGGTTTTGATGCTGTGCTCGCCGAAGATCTTGCTGATCGCGGTAGAAACGCTGCCCGAGTCGACGATCATGGAGTCGACCACAATGTCGCTGGCCAGAGGTTCTACACCGATATGCGAAACCTGAAGCTCGCCTTTAGAGCGTTTCAGTTCAATTGCCTTTATGCAACTGGAGCCTATATCCAATCCCACAATCGATTTTGCTGATCCAAACATGCCTGCCGCCTTCTAATTTCCAGAAATTCTTTCGCTGTTCACCGGCCTAACGCCGCGCGCGCCGCCTTCGGTTTCTTCTTGGCGCTGCTCATGTTCATAGTGCTTTTTTGCTCCATCCACTGGTCCAGGATCGTCTTCTTGAATTTCCAGCGGTTTCCCAATTTGAACGCCGGGATTTTTTCTTCCGTGACATACTTGTAAAGTGTGTCCGGGCTGACCCCCAGGTACTGCGACGCCTGGCGAATATTCATTACCTCACGCGAATCTGCTGCCATAACTTGTAGCCTTTCCACAGTGGGTTTTCGGGCCCCAGCATCCATGAGGCCTGCCGCGAAACATCCGTTGTTGTCTTCTCGGGGGGAAAACTTCAGGTCATTGCGAGTTATAACTAGGTTAATAAGGCAGGTCAAGCAGGAACTTCGGGTTTCTCCCGGTATTAATCGGGTTTTCCAGGGGTTCATTGGCCTTTTGTGCCAGAACATTCCCAAAGATTTTGTGAGTATTGTTTACTGATACCACAAGTTATTGTGGTGTTGATGCACACGGTTCACTATTTTGCCCGAAGAGTTACTAAGGACCTGAGACCGACCTAAAGTAATCGGGTGATCGCCGTGATCGGGTGATCGGTCGTCTCATTCCGGCTGGAAGCCAGCAGCAGCGCTTTTCCGATCACCCGATGAACCGATCACCCAATTAGCAACAGGGTTCAGACGGCTTTGGATGCGATAGGCGTAGCGGGATCGAAGCTTAGTACCTGGCTTGCCCCTTGCACGCAGTTTCTGCCTAAACTCTTGGCTTGATAGAGGGCTGCATCGGCTGCGCAGAGCAGCCCATCTGCCGAAGTTCCTGCGGTTCTGGCGCCTACGCCGAGGCTGATGGTGATGGTGGTTGTGCGGCTTTCTCCCAGGCTCGCGATGGGGACACTCGAAACTGCTTTCCTAATCTTCTCCGCCACGTGAATGGCGGTCGCTTCGTCGCAATCGGGAAGGATCACCAGAAATTCTTCGCCTCCGTAACGTCCGGCAACATCGTAGGAGCGCAATGACGCTTTTATCCTGGCTGCGACCTCGCGCAGGACTTGATCACCTGTCGAGTGGCCATAAGTATCGTTGATTTTCTTGAAGTGATCGATATCGGCCAGGACTACGGAAAAGACGCCTTCTCTCCGGTCGCTTCGATTCATCTCCTGCGCCAGCGCTTCCATGATTCCGGCACGGTTGAGTAGCTGTGTAAGGAAATCGTGGGTAGCCTGAATTCTTAGCTCCTCGCGGGCGGCGATCAACTGTTCCTGGAAGCCGATGATCCGCTGCGCCACCAAGAGACGCGCCTGCAGTTCTTTGGGGTTAAATGGTTTGGAAACGTAATCGTCTGCCCCTGCGCCCAGGCCTTCAATCACATCCTGCTTTCCCGTCTTGCTGGTGAGAAGTAAGACATAAGTGTAGTGCTGCCGGGTCAGCCGCCTGACCTTGCGGCAAAGCTCAACTCCTTCGAGGCCAGGCATAACCCAATCGAAGATTGCAATGGTCGGAACATCTTTGGATTGCAACAGCTCCCAGGCTTGGTTCCCATCGACGGCGATCTCAAAATCAAACCCCCATTGGTTGAGGAAGTATTGCAGCAGACGCCGGGAAGATGCATCATCTTCCGCCACAACCAAGCGCAAAGGCATGCCCGTCTGGCTGGAAGTCCCAACGGTCGCAGCGGTTCCAGAAACCAGCAAACTGCCGCGATTTGAAGGAGTGATGATCTGGCTCGACATATATACCTGCTGTTTACTATCGTCCTGATTGCGATCTGGTTTAGAAGCTTTTACTGCACCATGGCGCTGACGTTCTTGGCTGGTTTGCGCTTTCCGGCATCCATCACGCGGCGTAGTTCTTCGCCGGCTTGCTTAAGAATCTGGCTGATACGGGCTTCACCGACTCCCAAACGCTGGCCAATCTCTTTAAGCTGCAATTCTTCGAAATAGTAGAGTTTGACGACGGTGCGAAGCCGGGAGGGAAGCTGCTCTATGTGGGACCGCAGCACTCTGGCGGTTTCGCGTTTGATGCAAAGCTCAAAAGCGCTCTCGTCTTTCGATGGAATCTGGTTCAACTCGTCGGTCGCATCAGGATTGTCGTCCATGCGGGTCATGGATTTTTGTCCGCAATCGAGGCGCTGCCGGGCCTGCTCGTACTCCGCAAGTCCCATTCCGACTGCCTGGGCGATTTCTTCACTCGAGGGTTCCTGGCCGCTTACCGTGCGCAGGTTGAATTTCGCGCTCTCAATCGCGCGGCCTGTCTTGCGGTCCTGGCGTGAGCAGGTGTCTGCGCGCCGCAACTCATCGAGGATCGCGCCGGTAATGCGCGTGGTTGCGTAGCTTGAAAACTCAACTTTGCGCGAAGCGTCAAAGCGATTGGAAGCTTCAAGCAGACCGATCATGCCGGTCTGGATCAAATCTTCAACGTCTACATGGGCTGGAAGACGGCGCTTAATCCTGGTGGCCACGGCCCGAACCAGGTTGAAATAGTCCTGGACAATTACCTGTTGTGCAATCGACTGGTTGCTGCTGTTGTGAGTGTTGTTAGTCATTGTTTTTCTCCACCTTGACCATGACTAAGGCAACTCCCGGGCCAAACCTTAAGCGGTTGTAAGTACTTAAGAATTAAGGACAAGGATACTTGGAGACTTTTGTGGCCCTGTCTGAAGTCTGGAAACCATCCGCGACCATGTCTTGGAATCAGATCAAAGGGGGCCACTTTCGTTCGAAAGTGACCCGCTTAGTATCAGCGTCTAGCGATTCGCTTGCGAATCGCGGGCCTTTAGGCAGACGTTCATCGGGAAAACTTGATCCAAAACTGGGCATTACCTAAACTTGGAGCAAAATGAAAAGGCAGCGGGCCGCCATCGGTGTTCGAGCGCATTCCGGCTGGGCAGCAGTCGTTTCTGTGTTTTTTGGCTCCGGCAAAGTGGAGATACTTGACCGCAGGATTATTACGCTCATCGCACCCGGTACGGTAGGCGCGAAGCAGCCCTATCATTTTGCTGAAAACCTCAAGCTTCCAGAAGCGGAGAAGTTTCTTAATGACTGTTTTCGTACCTCGGTTCAACTGGCCTTGTCGGGTCTGAAGGAATTGATGGGCGAATTGCTCGGCCGGAACTACTTTGTCGCAGGAACGGCGATCCTTCGGGCTTCGGGCCGTCCGCTGCCGGCGATTTCCAACATTCTGGCCTCACATGCGCTCATCCACGCAGCGGAAGGTGAATTCTTTCGCGATGCCATTGGCAAAGCCTGCGAGAATCTCGACCTGGTTGTGACTGGGATTCGAGAGCGCGATCTCGACGAACGCTTGCATAACGAGTTCGGCCAAGCGACAACTCGAATACAGCAACAAGTCTCCGTTCTTGGGCGTTCGCTCGGACCGCCTTGGACCACGGATCAAAAGACGGCGGCCCTGGCTGCGTTGGCGGTGCTGGCCGGGCATTGAATGATAAAGTCGAGCAATGAGCACGCGGCAGGTCATCACCATTAACAATCTTTAACCCTGCAATTTTGGCAATTCCGGAGAAGTATTTCCGAAACGGAAATCCTAAAGTCTTTTGGGCCAACACTGGCCTATTTTGAGAAAGGACTTTTGCATGAACTTCAGGAAATGCTTGATTGCTGTGTTCCTCGGTATTCCGATGCTGTTCGCAGGATTAGCTCACGCCGGGGACTCCTCGCGCCCTCCGGCAAATGCATCGCGGGTTGCCCCAATGCAAGGCGGGCCATCATTCCCGCCCGCCGGTGATGATCAGACAACCTCGCTGGGAAGTTTCAAGATCAGGATCGTTGATAAGTTCACGACACTGATGAGTAGCTGCCCAAACTACAACGCCACCACCAAGACTCTTTCGAGCCCAACTCTCTACGATGGCGGCACGATCATTGGCCGCAGTGACGTCAGCCTGACCGGACATGATATTGCCCACACGCCTTTCGAACTGGGAGCGGTCAACATTGGCACGGCCGGGATTGTAATCAACAAAGACAGGCTGCTCCCGCCACCCATGTATCCATGCTTTGGCGATACACCTACGACACCTGTTTCGACTCCGCCCGGCCAGCCCAACCCCGACCACGGTCCATGTGCCTTTGGGACCGGAACCCGTAAAGTCGATACGGAAATCCGGTCGCTCAACTTGGCCAGCCCGTTTGGGGGCGCGCCTGGCACGGTGGTTGCAGTGCGCGCCGGCAAGTTCTACAGCGCAGATCCCTTCCCGCCGCCGATGCCTCCGCCTCCACCGATGGGGCCTCCGACAGCCGACATCATGACCAGCCCTGGCAAAGTTGAGTCCAGGTCCGGCCCCAGCAATAACCCCGGACAGGATTTCCCGGCGTCAAGTTTCTTCAACGTTTATGCGAAAGTGGATATTCCGCCCGGCTACTGTGGCCCATCATCGCCACCGATCACCTTGTACAACGTCGATCCGTTGAAGGTAGTGAACAAGATGATCTTCAACTTCCCACCCAGGATCGTTTACCTGCACGACGCCTCAAGTATCGTGCCAATCCTTTTTCTTTACGATGGGCCGCCTGGTCCCAATGGCGTTCCGCTGTGGAGCCGAGGCGAAGTTTTGGGTTATTTCCTCTTAGCCGGTCATGGTGTCAACTTTGGATCGAGCAGCAGCGATGTGCAGCAGTTTAACAGCATCATGCAACAACAAACCGGCGCTAGCTGCCCGATCCCATAGTGAAAAATATGTCGTCATCCAATCAAAAGCCTGCTCGCGTGCAACGCGGGCAGGCTTGAGAGCCTGCCCTGAGGTACCGGACGAAGGGACCTTGCGTTGGTCATTAAGGCTAAGAATTTGTAGGATACTGTAACCGACCACATCGTCCACCGTGTCCACATCGTCCATGAAAACGCCCAGGCAACGATGCACGTGAACCTATTGTGCATTAAGTAGATCTTTCGATAAGTGACTCGCATTGGTTTGTGCGATCACGCCGAAGTTGAAACAGCCATCGCTGCCTGAGACGCCGTGTGCGTGCCTTGGGAAAGTACGATGCGCTGGCCTTGATCGATTGCCTGGTTGCCAAGGGCCACTGCGATTCCGGTTTCCCAGGCTAATCGTTCATCCGCTTCGGGGCGCTGGTTCTTGCGAATGCAGTCTATAAAGGACGCACAAGCAAGGTAATCAGGATTGCCCTGTTTGTCTTCGGGCACTGCGATCGCTTCGCCGGGGCCGCGATAGGGCATCTCCCCACGAAAGGTTGCGCCGGTGACAATCCCATGCTCCACAACGGTTTTTTGCGTCGCCGATGCCTGCTGTTTCTTAGGCTCGTAATAAATGGTGGCATCCCTTTCCGTGAGGACGGCGCTGCCTTCAGAGCCATAGACGCGCACCTGTGCGCCATCAATTTGATTGGTGGTGATGGCTGAAAACACCAGCGTCTGGCCTTGCGGATAGCGATACGTCACCTGCACATTGTCGTGGGTCTCGCGGCCATCCTTCCAGAAATCAATTCCACCGCTGCCCGTCACCAATTCGGGCGCACTTCCAAAAACTTCGTTGGCAAAAGTGATGTGATGGGATCCCAGTTCCGCCAGAAGCCCGCCGGAATACTCCTTGTAAAGCCGCCAGTTGATCAGACGCTCAAGCTTCTTGTCGTTAGGATCAGGAACCGGCCGCCGCCAACTGTTGTTTCGATGCCAATAGGTATAGATCTGTGTGACCTGGCCCAACTTGCCCATTTGAATGCGGCGTAGTGTCTCACAATACCAGGGCGCATAGTGATATTGATGGCCCACCTGGAAATGCTTACCCGTTCGCTTGACCGCATCGACGATGCTGCGGCAGCCCTCGACGGTGAGCGCCAAACTCTTTTCACCGTACACAGGCCTGCCGCTTTCGAGCGCAGCAACCACATGCTCAGCGTGAAAAGAGAGTGGAGTGGAGACCAGTACAGCATCAACGTCCTTAGCGGCCAGGAGTTCGTGATAATCACGATAGATTGGCGTCTGTTCTTTGGTAATCGCGCGCCCGGCGGAGAAGCGCGGCTCGTACACGTCACAAAGGCCGGCAAAACGGACTCCGGGAACGCGCAAAAACGTTCGCATCAACTGCTGGCCACGGCTGCCAACGCCAATGATGCCAAGATTGATCTGGCCGGAAGGCGATTCAGCCCACAAGTTACCGCTGTCAGCCGACAGCAGAGCGCCGCCTATCGCTCCGGCGGCGCAACCAATAAATTCACGTCGATTCATTGAGTGTGCTACCCCTTTGTATTTATCAAGTGCCTCAAAATCCTGCTTTTTCTCGCACATGTTTCATGCTATTGGAGCTCCGCGTTTCCTCTGCCATGCTAACAGTCGAATTCTGTCCGGGCTGCATAGAATTTTCAGCGATTATCAGTTTCATCCACGTCATCAGTGGCAAGATTTTGGTTGCGCCTCGGCTCTGTGTGATTCTATGGCTTCTGCGAGTTCTGCGGTTGGTCTTGAATTGACTTCCTCTGTGTTGTTGGTGAAATTCTTCTCGGGTCGCAAAGATTAGTAAGGATCGGTTCCCTCTATGCTCCTCTGTGTCCCTCTGTGGTTTGCCCTTAATTTTCCGTGTTTTCTCAGTGTCTTCGTGCCTCCGTGGTGGGTTTTGGTTTTTGGTTGTGGCCCCGCTACGGTGCGGCCTCTGCGGTTGATTTGGTCTTCCTTTGCGCCCTTCGCGTCCGGAGTTTACCCTGAGCCAATGGGCGGTTCACACTCCTGCCATCGCCATTTCGCCAATCGTTGCGGTCCGGGTCCGCTAACCCATAATCCCCGCGCATCTGGAACGGTCGAAAGCATCTTCATACCTGCTTCCGGTCCCAGCACAAACATGGCGTTCGAAAGTGCGTCGGTCGTGGTGCTGTCGGAAGCGATGAGGGTGGTTTGCAGAACTCCTTGCACTGGAATTCCTTCACGC
>DASZFK010000524.1:0-9772 GCA_035939855.1 Candidatus Angelobacter sp. | reverse complement strand
AACGGCGGAACAGCCGTAGAAGTGTCAGCCTGCCGGCCACTGACAGCCGATAGCTGCTTCTGTCCGCTGCCCCCGCCACTTCTTTCCAACAACTGCAACTGATCGTAGAGAGTCAGTCGTGCGCATCGATCTTCTTTTTTGCGATTCCAGGTCTCATGGTTGCCGAAGCGAAGCTTGGTTCCGCAGTCGATCAGGGACTTTAGAACCATGTAAAGGATGCGCGCTTTAGACAAAAGCCAAACGAAGGTCTGCCCTTAGCGATCGGCCCTTTCGCCGGGTACGACGCGGAAGGTAGACCTTTGATCTTTCCAATCTCCAACGCAAGAATCCCCGTTGGGCACGTTCAGTGTAGAGGCGCTCCCAGTAGGAGTGCTCGGAAGGGGTTCGCTTCATGAAACTTGGAACGCAGGATAGGAACAAGGCCAAATGGGCGATTGGCCTTCTCGCTATGTCTGGGGCATTGGGTATCTATAACTTTGTGCCTCTGCCGGGTTCGCCAACGCAAGAAACCAAGGGAAACACAACAACAGCTAAGGTCCAAACCACAAGAGATATGCGCGTTCCCGCCTTTCGACCCGATCTTATTGAGCAAAGTCAATTCGTTCCGTTCAACAGCAGCCGGAATATTTTCAGGATGAAGGAAGAAATAGCCAACGGCAACCCTTTAGGCGACTGGAACAATATCGAGGCACACAACGACGGCAATCCGCCATCGATCGTCACCACAGGGCCTAACATCGATCTGACATTCTTCGGATATGCGCGTAAGAGCGGGGAGCCTAAACAGGTATTCGTTTCTCAGGGCGATACCATCTTCATAGCTCAAGAGGGAGGCTTGGTGGCGCTACGCTATCGAATCCTGGAAATCAGGAATAACTCTGTGCTGGTGCAGGACGTGTTCAACAGACAGCAGCAATCGTTGGTGCTGCTGCAGTGAAAAGCTCACGATGCCTTGACCGATTTCTGCATGAGCTCGAACCATTTGGCCCTTATGAGCCATCGCGAGCTATGGGTAAAGGAGGACGTGCCCAGCAGCGAAACCCTAAGTCGCCTCAACTCTTCCGAACGAGCCTTATATAACGATCTCAAAGAGAACCAACTGGGCGAGCAAGTGCGGCTGGAACAAGAGAGAATCTCATTCAATTGGCTTAAAAACGCGTTGCAGATGCTGAGTGAGGCAGAAACTCCAGATTTTTAATAAAGTAGGTAATATCACTACTTTGGAGGTTTTTATCGTGGAAAGAGTCGTATCCGCAGCCGACGCTAACCGCAGATTCTCAGAGCTGTTACGCACAGTTCGCGATGGCCAAAGCGTTGTTGTGACATCCCATGGCCGCCCAATCGCCAGGATCGTTCCCATCGGAAAGGATGAAAACATCTCTCTGAAGGCACGCTCTGCCCTTCTCAAGAGATTGCGCTCCGAACGGGTGACGACCATCGGACACTGGCAGCGAGATGAGCTTTACCAGGATGCCAAGTGAGGCTCGCACTTGACACCAACGTTCTGGTATATGCAGAGGGTGTCAATGGCGCGCCCATGCAGAAAGCGGCTCTGGAGTTGCTGACCACACTGTTGGGAGGAACGCCCTAGTAGATCAGCCCAATAAACGCCTCCTGGGTTACGCAGACGTATCCACATCAGACTCGCTACGCTCCAACGATTTACCAAAAACTTACCCCACTTACTCAATTCTTCGGTGGCGGCTGCTGTTGCTGTTTCTTATTCTTCAACACCTGGTTCAAAATTCCCCCAAGCGGGTTCTCCTGTTGCTGTTTTTGATTGGGGTTATTGTTTGTCTGGTCCGACTGCGGCAGGCTCTGCTGTTGTTGGTCTTGTTGTTGTTGCTGTTGCTTTCCCGTTATTGCGCCCACGATTCCCTTGATGCCGCCATCGTTGTTGTTGCCGGGTTGATTGTTGCCCATGATGGCGCCGAGAATCCCGCTCGTCAGCGCACCCGGGTCCTTGCTCGTCGGCAGAAGGTTCTTGAGCTTCATCTGTGCGATCTGCTGGACGTCGGGCGCGATCTGCGGATGCTGGAAAGATCCCGTCACGATGACCGGCAGGACCAACTCGCCCTGGTTGTTGGCCAGCGCGGTATTCATGAAGCCGCCGATTTGTGAGCCCCCGACCTGCTGGCTCAGGGCCTTGCCCAAGACGGCCGTAAGATGCATGTTGAGCGACTGATCGGCCAGGTTGACCAGCCCGGCAGCGGCAAGAGTTCCACCATCGATCACAGCTTTCAGGTTATTGGTTTGCGCGATTCCATTCTTGATGTCGAAGTTGCCGGAGAGTTGCATCAGGTCAGTAAAGTTCTTCGGTGCGCCAGGTAAACCTCCAAGGAATTTTCCAACAGATGCCAGTTCATGCAGCAGATCCACGTTCATCAACTTGCCATTGGCGAGGTTCAGGGCCACATTGCCGTTCAATCCCCGGGCGATAGCTTCTGCCGAAGTAGAACTGAAACTTGCGTTCACGTTCGAGGTCAATATTCCATACAAGACCTGTTTCACCGACGACACCGACGAGATCAGCTTGTTGGCATCAACCTTGTCGGTTTTGAGGTTGACGTTGTACACCGGCTGTGCCGGGCGAGTGTCGATCGAGATATTGCCGTTTTCCTTGCCTCCATATAAATCGGCAGTCACGGGATTGAGTTGGATCAGCCCGTGGTTCAAGCTGACATTGGAGTGCAAGTTGTTCATGACCAGGTTGTCCTGCTGCACCGTTCCAACGTTGATCGTGCCGCCGCCGGTCATCTTCGAAAGCATGGATGGTTCAGGCGTATTGGCCGGTTCGGCGCTGGCTGTTGGAACCACACTCCAGAAATCACGGCCTGCCTGGGCGCGTTTCGGAGTGCTTGGCGAAGCTACATAGATTTGTTGTAGCTCGGTCACATTGAGCTTGTCGGCATTCAGCGTGAACTGTACCTGGGGAGCGGCAAAATTCTTGATCGTCAACGCTCCGTTTGCGTTGGTTTCGCCAATGGAAGCCACGACATTGTCGAGGGCTGCCGAGTTCTGGCTAAATTTGATGTCAGAGTTGCGGATCTGCACCGGCTTGGTCAGGGAAGGCATTTTCAAGGTTGCATTTTGTATCTTGCCGCTGCCGTTGAAGTTCAATGCCGAGGAATCCTTGATCGGCCCTTGCGCCCGTACATCCAGGCTCAAGGTGCCATCGCCTGACATACCCTCAACCGCCGAAACACCATAGGCTTTGGCCATATTCAAAAGCTCGCCGATACGGGCATTGGGCGCCCGCAACGTTGCGTCGATGACACTATCAGGGCTCGTATAGTGCGCCAATGCCAGATTGATCGTTACATTCGTGGAGCCGGTGCTGGCCGTAAAGTCATTGGAACGGATCGTATCCGGCGTAAGCGTCAAATTGACGGCCCCCACCTTGACCGGTTGTGGCAGCTCTCTGCCGCTGATGACCAGCTCATTGGCGGAAAGGTGGCCGTTCAGGGCCGGTTTGGATACAGCGCCTTTGGCTTGGATATCGGCATCGATTTTTCCATTGACATCCATTCCTTGATTGAAGGCCACGCCAAATGCCGACGCCAGCCGCGCTGCCTCGGCAATGGATGCATTGGAAGCCGTGAGCTTCAAATCAATTTGCGCTGGTGTCGGCTTGCTGTCGAGTGTTCCCGCAATCGAAAGCGGTGTTGATCCCAACTTGATCTGCCCACGATGGATTTGGATTACGTCGCTGCTCAGGTCGTCGGAAACGTCGTAGTTAAACGCAATCGGATATCCCACTTTGACATTGTGAATTTCGGTATTCTCCAGACGCAGGTCTCCGCTCGAGGCTATCTTGCCGCCGGAGTTTTGCACCTTGGTGCTGCCCGAAATTTGAGCGTCGATTCCGTTGAGCGCAGCCGAGTTCAGGAATTTCTGCAGGGCGTCCACTGAAACCTGTTCCATGCTCAAGTTCCCGTTAAAGTTCGTGTTGAGTAAGTCGGCCTGCTTGATGGGACCGCCCTTGCCATCGAGAAGAATTTCCTGTTTTCCCTGGCCAGGCAAGTGCGCAGCAGCCTTGATGGTAAATTCCTGGTTGGGAGCAAAATCGCTGACCGACAAATCGATGTGGTCATACACGGCACGCGACTGGTGCTTCTGGAAATCAGTAATCGCGACTTGTCCATCGGTAATTTGCAGGTTGGAGAGTTCGAACTGGCCCGCTGGCTTGCTGCTCGGCTGAGGAGCCTGTGGGCCGGGCGCTGTCTGCTGACCGGGAGCCTTTTGCGGTCCAGGAGCTGTCTGCGGAGGAGGCTCAGGGATCTTCCCACTGGGTTTCCCCTCTTCGCCTAGCGTGGCAAAATTCCATTCACCCTGGGCGTTTCGCACCAGCTCAATGTAAGGACGCCGCAACTCCAGCGAATTAACTTCCAATTCCTTGCTTAGCAATGGCAGGAGTTTGATGGATACAGCCAGCTTTTCCGCGGTGGCAAAAGATCGCCCGGTGTTGAAATTTTTGTCCTCGCCGATAACCGCGTTTTCTACCTGAAAGGATGGCGGAAACAAGCTCAAGCTCATGCGCCCCAGCGAAACAGGACGCCCCAGCTTCTTCTGGAGTTGCGTTTGAATTTGATCATGATATTTGTTTACATCGACCAGGTAAGGCGTAATCAGAGCTGCTCCTACCAGCAGCACCACGATCACCAACAATGCGATTCCCAATCGCCGCAAACCCGATCTGCGCTTTCGTGACGTAGACATTTAACCCCTCCTCCAGGCGACTGTGCCAACTCTGGGTTCTTTACAGAATAGTCCCTTCGATTTAAATAGGCCTTAGCTAGTTGGAAGCAAGAGTACTAAGCCCCGGTTGTACCCTTGGGAGCTGCGGAACCGACTCCTCAGGCCTTCAAAAGTCAAATCTTTGATGAGGCTCCTGCTCCAAAACACTGAAATCGGAGAACTTAGATCAGACTTTCCAACGTTGCTTCGTTTATGTCATATAATTGGAGGTAGGGAGAAAGAGCATGGCTGCTACTGTTCCACACGCGAATAGATCCGTTGCGACACAAAAGAAATCTTCCCGTAAAGATGCCCTCAAGCAAATGGCCACTTTAATAGAAAAGAGCATGGAGCATCTTTCAGAAGAAGAGAAGGATAGGCGTGTCCGAAATTTCAGCAAGCGAGTTGACAAAGCTACTTTAGTTCGCGCCAGATCTTAAGAATAGCTTATAACCCCTTCAGGAACGTGACCTCATCTCGTGCGTCCAGGAGCTTTCCCAACTTCTTCATTAGCTCCTTTTCGCGGAAAATCGCACCGCCACGCGAGGTTCTTGGTTTCAATAAATTGAAGATGTCCATAATGGAGTTTTGTCATTCTCTGTGAAATTGGCCCTTCGTGCAAGCGCTAGTGACTCGAAATACCATTGTGCTAAACTTATATTTCACAATCACTTATCTCATCCTGGAAGAAGGTTTTCACCGTGCAAAGCTACACCCGCCGTCAATTGAAAGAAGACAAGTTCGCCTCCACTGCCAAAGAGGCGGTGCATTGGGCATCGGACCATCGCAGAAACGTCATATACGCCGTAAGCGCGGTTCTTGTCATTGCCCTCGCGGTGGTCGGATATATCTTCTGGAACAGCCGGCAGACGGAACAAGCCAGCATTCTTCTAGGAAAGGCAGCCAAGACTTTTAGTGCCCAGATTCGCCCGGCGGGTAATCCTGCGATTCCCAACGAGCAGAGCTTTTCTACGATCGCGGAGCGCGCCAAACAGGCTGAAAAAGAATTCAAAGCGATTGCGGACCAATTTCCTCATACCAAGCCGGGCAAGTTCGCTCGCTATATGGAAGGTTCAGCGGCCATGCAGGCGGGCGAGACTGCCAATGCTGAAAAATTGCTGAAGTCAGCCGCTGATTCGGGAGACAAGGATGTGGCCCCGCTCGCTAAAGTCGCTTTGGCTTCTCTCTATATTTGGTCCAACCGGACAGGAGACGCAGCCAATATATACAAGGACTTATCGGATCATCCGAGCAACACTGTTTCCAAATCGCAGGCACAATTATTGCTTGCCGAGATGTACGAATCCACCGATCCCAAGCTGGCGGCTACCATTTATCAGCAGGTAGAAAAGGAAAATCCCAACACGGCGGCAGCTCAGATTGCTCGTTCCAAGAATCCCAATCCTCCTCCTGTGCCTGCGCCGAATCCGAATCCCGTAAATCTTCCGCGATAAAGCAAACAACCTCAACCGGAGGCGTTGATGGCCATCCCTGTTCTCAAACCTACGGTAGCCCGTGATGAGAAGTTCGCCGGTGTAACCTACCATATTGAGGGCGAGCTGGTTCCGGTGCTGCATCTGGAACTGGCAAATGTCCCTGTATATTTCGAACACCACATCCTGCTGTGGAAGGAACCTCGGGTGGGGATCGGAATCAAGTCTCTGGCGGGAGGCTTTAAGCGTATGCTCGCAGGCCTGCCCATCTTCATGACCGAAACAGAGGGCGCTGGACAGATCGCCTTCAGCCGCGACGGAGCCGGTCACATCTTCGGCATTCATCTGAATCATGGTGAAGGCATCGAGATGCGCGAGCACCAGTTCTTGGCCGCAACCGCCAGCGTGGACTATAGCTTCACCCGGGTCAAGGGAATTGCCAACATGCTAATGGGAGGAAGCGGTTTCTTCATCGATCACTTCGTCGCCCAACACGGCGAGGGCATTGTGTGGGTCCATGGATACGGCAACGTCTTCGAAGTGAACCTGGCGTCCGGCGAACAGATCGATATCGAACCGGGCGGATGGGTCTACAAGGACCGCACTGTCAAAATGGATACCCAGTTCCAGAGGTTTTCTACAGGATTATTTGCCAGTGCGGCGCAAATCGTTTGGAACCGATTTACCGGCCCCGGACGCGTTGGCATTCAATCGATGTATATCCATATCCCTACCACTGAGTAGGTTTGATTTTCAATAGAGGTGAAAGGACACCTCCATATTAGTCGCGCAGGCAACAGGTTGGCCAGATTTCTTTGCCGGTTCGAATCGCCACATCGATAACGTCCGCAGAGCATTCTCGTCCAGGCCATGTCCAATGCCGCGAGCTATTTTTGCCTGATGGATTCGGCCATCCGAACCAATAACAATCTGGAACACTACAGTTCCCTGATATTTTTCCCTGCGCCCCTCTTCGCTGTACACCGCGTCGACTGTCAACAGGTTTTTTGGTGATGTGGTTCCTGGCGCGAGCTTTACGGCATTCTCTCCCTCGGGTGCAGGTGGAAAATCGTACGCAATACCGTTGTCCGCAAGATATTGCTCGGGAGTGCGCAAGAGTTGATGCACAGAAGCCACGACTGGTTCCGAAGTGTCGTCAGGTTTAAAACCGGAAATCTCCAGCGAAAACTCATCACGAACTTGCTTGCAATGGTTCTGAACGCCACTCAGCGTTGGCATGCCGATATCTTCCAGTCGCAAGCGCGCTCTTCCTTTATCAAACGAAGCTTCCCTCACAACAACAGCTACATTGCAATCGCCCTTCACCTTGGCCAGGTTGTCCTTTTTTATCTTGGCTCCCATCAGGTCACCGAGATGGAGCAGAATGAGCTTCTGGCCAAGAAGAGGTTTAAGAATGTCCTCAGAGGTCTGGCTCATTACCGCTGGATGTGGCAACAATATCAAGAGCACTATAGTGAAGATCGTGCGCATGAAATGGCAGGGATGTGGCATGTAGGAATTATACCCATGTCCATTTCCATACCAGCACGCCTTCGTGTAAATTCGCAGCCATGCGCTCTAAGCTGATTTTCATCTTGTTGGCGGTTACCTGTGGCTTTGCGACTGCTCCCCCGGAAGGGATACCTCGCGAGCTTGCCCGCGAGCGGGCCAAGCGGATTTCTGATGTCCATTACCAGCTTCAATTTACGTTGGTTCCTCATGCTCCTTCCGTCGCTGGGCGTGAAGAGCTGCGATTTCATCTGAATTCTCCCGGCGCAGTGCTGCTCGATTTTCGAGAAGGAAGTGCCGCCAGGTTGCTGGTCAATGGCACCGCTGCCTCAGCAACAATCGAAAACGGACACATCACCTTACCTGCCGCCGCCCTTCGAGCCGGCGACTCTGAAAACATCGTCAGCATTGAATTTAGCGCTCCGGTGGCTCCTGCAGGCAAGGCCATTACACGCTTTGAAGATAAAGATGATGGCAGTGAATACTTCTATACGTTGTTTGTCCCCATGGATGCCGATATGGCCTTTCCATGCTTCGATCAGCCTGACCTCAAAGGACGCTTTCGCCTGGAGATAACTGCGCCCTCGAATTGGACGGTCATCTCCAATACCGCGCCGGAGAGTGATTTGCGGATCGGGCCGGGCCAGGCGCAAACGCTGTTTGCCGAAACCAAGCCCATCAGCACCTATCTCTTTGCGTTTGCCGCCGGACCGTTTCGCAAGGTGCACGATACTTCGGGCCTTCCGGGGTTGTTTGTGCGCCAGTCGAAATTCCAGCGTGCAGAAGCCGAAGCGCCCGAGGTCCAGCAGATTACGGCTCAAGGCATCAGCTATCTTTCCGAGTTTTTCGCGCAGCCATTTCCTTTTCCCAAATACGACATGGTCATGCTGCCGGGGTTCGCCTACGGAGGCATGGAACATGCCGGCGCCACCTTCCTGCGCGAGGAATCGATTCTCTTCCGCACTGCGCCCACGCATAGCGATCTCCTGAACCGCGACATCCTGTTGCTTCATGAGCTTACTCACCAGTGGTTTGGCGACTCTACGACCATGCGCTGGTTCGACGATCTGTGGCTCAAAGAAGGCTTTGCTCAATACATGGCGTACCAGGCCCTGGCGACGCTTAAACCCACGGAAAACATCTGGAAGCGCTTCTACCAGGCGATCAAGCCTGCGGCATACAGCATTGACTCCACCAAGGGCACAACGCCCATCTACCAGGACATCGCCAACCTCAAAGACGCCAAATCAGCTTATGGGGCCATTGTTTACTCCAAAGCGCCCGGAGTCTTGAAACAACTGGCGTTTGTGCTCGGCCCTAACAGTTTTCGTGACGGGCTGCGCCTCTATTTGAAAGATCATGCTTATGCCAACGCCGAGTGGAGCGACCTGGTGGGCGCTTTTGAACGTGTTTCCGGCAAATCGCTGCAGTCATGGGCAAGCGTATGGATTCGCCATCGAGGCATGCCCCAGGTGCAGGCGGAGTGGTCGTGTGACGGAGCAGGCCACATCCAAAAGTTTGTCCTCAGCCAGCACGACGTTCTCGGTGAAGGCGGGATTTGGCCGATTGCCACGCAAGTTCTATTGAGTTATTCCGGCCGGCCCTCCGCGACATTGCGGGCGCAACTTGAGGGCGAGAAGGCTGACTTGAAGGAAGCGGTGGGCAAGCCCTGCCCGCAATACGTATTCGCCAACCATGAAGATTACGCCTATGGACGCTTCCTCCTCGATTCCCGCAGCCGCGCCGCAGTGATGAAACAGATCCAAGGCATCACAGACATTTTCCAGCGCACCTTGTTGTGGGGCGCGTTGTGGGACTCGGTCCGGGAGGCGGAACTTGCTCCTCTGGAATATCTGGATTTGGCTTTGCGTTTATTGCCTACGGAAAAAGATGAAGCCTTGGCCCAAAACCTGATTGGCCATGTAACCACCGCGCTGCATCGTTACGTCAATCCAGCCATAAGGGCCGGCATTGTTCCCAGGGCCGAGGGGCTGGCTGCTAATCTCATGATGCAATCTCCCGAGAAGGACTTGCGCATCATCTGGTTTCGGGCCTTGCGCGGAGTGGCTGAGACCGATATGGCCCGCGCTCAT
>DASZFK010000523.1:0-3139 GCA_035939855.1 Candidatus Angelobacter sp. | reverse complement strand
GCATCCGGAAAAGATTCTGCTCGATAGCGATTTGGATTGGGGGCAAGACCTACTTCGTTTATCGGCTGTGCTACGGCAAAAGGAGGTCGACAAGGTATCCATTGCGTACGCCGGTAGTGCGGACCTCAGCCAGTTTGATCTTCCGCCATTTCGGCAGCTCACTCCTCATCAGCCAACGGCCGGTTGGGTCGCAATCAGTCTGCTGCCCCTCAAAATCGGCGCGCACTATATTCCAACAGACAGCTTCTACTGGCTCGAGGCTTACAGACCGGTGTGTCTGGTTGGCCGATCGATTCGACTCTACTATGTTCCGGATCCGCCTTTGGAGCAGAGAGAACCCATAGAAAGACTTCCCGCGGGGGCGGATGATCTGCAAGAATGTGCGAAATGAGTGTGTCCGCTTCACGATTTGAAGCGCGACCAGCCCCCCAAGCTACGCACCACCAGCGGGATCGGCGTCGCTTCCTGGAGGCAGGAACGCAGCGAGAACGCAGTCGTTCCAAACGCGTGCTCGGTGAGGCCTGGGGACATTGTTCAGAAGTCCGAACTCTCCGTGTAACCATGACAAAGAAACTTTCGTTTACGACGCCGTGTAGCGTGGAAGGAAAGGCAAGCCGATGAATGAGACCACCCTTGAATCGAAGGATTGCAAGCCAACTGCTGCCCAACCCTCCGTTGGAGCGTGGCGGACTGGCGAGGACTCAGGGGTTGCACGTGTCGCGGTTCTTATTCCTTGTTACAACGAGGAACTGACGGTCGGGAAGGTCGTGAGAGATTTCCAGGCGGAATTGCCCAATGCCGATATTTACGTGTTTGATAATAACTCAAAAGATAACACCGTTGAGTCAGCGCGAGCGGCTGGCGCGCATATCGCTTTCGAGCGCAGGCAAGGCAAAGGATATGTGGTGCAGAGAATGTTCAGCGATGTGGACGCGGATGTGTTTGTCATGGTTGATGGAGATGGAACCTATCCGTCGGGCAAGGTGCACGAGTTAATTGCTCCAGTGCTCAACGGAGAGGCTGATATGGTGGTTGGATCACGGATGATGGAGCAATCCAAGAGCCAGTTTAAAGCGCTCAATCATATTGGTAATCAGCTTTTTTTGGCCACAATCAACACTATCTTTGGAGTGAAACTTTCTGACATCCTATCCGGCTATCGCGCCTTCAATCGAGAGTTTGTTAAGAACATACCGCTGCGAACTGGAGGTTTTGAGACGGAGACGGAGTTGACGATCAAGGCGTTGGTACGGAGCTACCAAATTGTCGAGATCCCAGTCGATCTAACCGCAAGACCGGAAGGGAGCGTTTCCAAGATACGCCTGCTGCATGACGGGTGGATGATCCTGAATACGATTCTGGCGTTGTGCCGCGATTACAAGCCCCTTACATTCTTCGGCATCGTGGGCCTTTTTTGCATTGGAATGGGGCTCATTCCAGGAACGATCGTCGTCGTGGAGTTTTTCAAGACCGGCCTTGTGCCGCGCCTGCCTTCCGTGGTTCTTGCGGTCGGTCTTGTATTGTCTGGTCTACTGTCTCTCACAGCCGGTCTGGTGATCCACACCATCACCCGGCGCTTCGAGGAACTGGAGGGCCAGTTACAGAGGACGGCACGCAAAATGTGACCTAGGACGTAAGCCTGGTTGTGCAGGGCCGAGGAGCTCCCTGCCAGCGGCAAGACCAGCTACACAGCGCAAGCGAAATGTCGGTGCCGATGGTAATGCAGTCGCCAAACCCATCAGGAGGAGTTATCACTTCAATGGCTCAATTTCAAACACTGTCCGTCCCTTCCCCCGTGGCACCAAGGCGTGCCATGTTTTCCATGGACATAGAAGGGCAGTACTGGAAATATTTTGGATTCATCGTAGGGGTTGGTTTTCTGATGCGCCTCGCCTGTTTCACGGGGCTGATCGGCTCGGATGATGTGGTGTATTCGCATTTCGCGCAACTCATAGCTCAACTCAGCTACAGACCTGAATTGCACCACGCGGCGCTAAGGTATGGCCTGCTCCTTCCCCTGGGTGTGCTGTATAGAGTGTTCGGAGTTGGAGAGTGGACAACGATCATGGTCCCGCTCCTGGCTTCAACGTTATCGGTACCGGCAGTCATGCTTATTGGCCAGAAACTGCTGGGCTCTCGTGTGGCCTTATTAGCGGGTATGCTCATTGCTACATTCCCGGCGGAACTCCGCTATGCCACGATATTAGTGCCAGAACCACTGGCTGAGTTCTATGGGCTTGTAGCGATCTTGATTTATCTGTATTGGGGAGCTGAGAATCAGACCTCAGCGGGGCTTCTATCCGGTTTGTGCATGGGAGTAGCTTACCTCACGAAGGAACCCGTGCTCTTCGTCGCGCCGGCCCTGATGATCGACGCCATCTTGACGCGGCGCTGGCGCCTGTTGCTCGCCATCACCGTGGGTATGTTGATGATCGCGGGTGCGGAGCACGCCTACTATAAGGCCGTCACAGGCGACTTGATGTTTCGTCCCCACGCGATGGTTCAGCACAACGGCAGTCTGGCGGCTGTGGAAGCTAACCGGTATCTCGGGCGGCGTCTGTTCGAAGAGTATCCACGAATGATGATTCTGCCGACCTGGTCGTTTGGACTTCATTCATTGTTCGCAATTCTTCTTGCGCTTCCCGCCTGCTTCCTTTTGAGCGTAGAAAAGTGGCGACTGCCTGTCCTCTGGGCGTTGCTGCCCTTGATTTACCTGAATTTTGGGACGTCCAGCCTAACTTCTTATTGGGTCCTGCCGGCTGAGCAGCGTTACCTGCTATTCATTTATCCGCCCCTGTTCATGCTGGCTGCCGTGGCGGTCATTCGGATCGGTTCGCTGCGACCGCATGCCGCTCCATTTCTCGGGCTGGTATTTTCACTCGTTCTTGTGACTGGATTTTACTGTGGATTTGCCGACCGCGCACGTGGTTGGCGAACCGATGCGATCAAAGAGCTGCGCACGATCGGCGAAAAGGCCAGGAGCAGGAATTATCGCACCGTGGCCTTTGAAGGAGACGAACCGGAGCAGTGGCAGCAATCCATGGAGATTCTAGATCATGATTTAACTCTGTCCACCGATTCCAAAGCGGCGGATCTTGTCATAAGGCCAGATGCATTTGGCTTGCCTGCGGTGGTTTCC
>DASZFK010000522.1:0-10250 GCA_035939855.1 Candidatus Angelobacter sp. | reverse complement strand
CCATCGTGAACCTTGATGACATCTGGGTCACGGCCAACTTTAAGGAAAACCAATTGAAGAACATGCGCCCGGGACAAAACGTAAAAATTCAGGTCGATGCCGACGGGCACGACTACGACGGAGTTGTCGAGTCCGTTGGTGGGGCTACTGGAGCGCGTTTCAGCCTGTTGCCACCGGAAAACGCCACCGGCAATTATGTAAAGGTGGTGCAACGGATTCCAATAAGGATTCGAATCAACAACGGACAAGATACCCATAGGCTGAGGCCCGGCATGTCGGTCGTGCCAACCGTATTCATCAAATAGGTTTATGCCTGAGCGTTCCAGTCCGGCAACCGTCAATCCCTGGATCATCGCCATCTCCGTGATGCTCGGCACCTTCATGGAAGTGCTAGACACCACGGTGGTCAACGTCTCATTGCCGCACATTGCCGGAAATCTTTCTGCCAGCACTGACGAAGCAACCTGGGTTCTAACTTCGTATTTAGTCGCTAACGCTATCGTGTTGCCGCTCACGGGATGGCTGGCGAACCACTTTGGCCGGCGCAGAATTCTCCTGATCTCAGTTACAGGTTTTACTTTCTTTTCCTTCCTCTGCGGTATCGCGCCGAATCTTCCGCTCTTGATTGTTTTTCGCGTGTTCCAGGGAGCCACTGGTGGTGGCTTGCAGCCGCTCTCGCAAGCCATTCTGCTCGAAGCCTTTCCTCCTGAAAAGCGCGGCAAAGCCATGGCATTTTGGGCATTGGGAATTGTAGTGGCGCCCATGTTGGGGCCGGTTCTCGGTGGATGGATTACTGACAGCTATAGCTGGCGCTGGCTGTTTTACATCAATTTACCCATTGGCGTTGCGGCGGTCGTTATGGCATCGCTGTTTATCTTTGATCCACCCTACATTCGCCGGGGGAAACACGGCGTGGATTATTGGGGCATCGGGCTTCTGGCGGTAGGAATTGGCGCGCTTCAGGTCATGCTCGATAAGGGCCAGGAGGTCGATTGGTTTGCCTCGCACCTCATCTTGATTCTGGCAATTATGGCGCTGTGCGGTTTTGTCTTCTTTGTTGTGCGCGAGTTTGTCATTGGAAATCCCGTGGTGCAGCTCAGGGTCTTCAAGAATCGAACTTACAGCACCGGCGTCTTCCTGATGACTGTGTTGGGATTTGTGCTGTATGGCAGCACGGTGCTGATCCCGGTTTGGCTACAAACGTTGATGGGATACCCTGCTTTGACAGCGGGCATGGCGATGCTGCCACGCGGTTTGGGATCTTTTCTCTTCATGCCGATTGTGGGCATTCTTATGAGCAAGATCGAGCCCAGGAAATTGCTGGCAGCCGGATTGATCGTTTGCTCCTTTAGCCTTTATCTGCTTTCAAAACTGAATCTTAATGCCGGCTATTGGGACATCTTTTGGCCACAGTTGCTCCAAGGTACTTCGATGGGGCTGTTATTTGTGCCCCTGACCACCATCACCAACGATTCGATTCCCAAGCACGAAATCGGGAATGCCACGAGCTTGTTCAACCTCATGCGCAACATCGGCGCCAGCATTGGCATTGCTATGGTAACCACCCTGGTCGCGCGTCATGCCCAGATGCACACCAATATTCTCGGCGGCCATGTGACGTCACTCGATCCGGCGGCACAAAATTCTTTGGCGCGAATGACAAGCGCCTTCATGGCTCAAGGAATGGACCCTGCAACGGCGCTACGGCAAGCGCAGGCAGCGATGTTCGGCATGGTGCAACGTCACGCCGCCATGCTTTCCTACCTGGATGCCTTCTTCTTATTGTCGGTAATGTTTATTGCTATGTTGCCGCTGGTCTTGATCATGAAACGCCCGAGACAGGCGACCGGCGGGGCAGCCGAGGCCATGGCCCACTAGCGCCGGAGCCTGCGCGATTTTTCGATGAAGTGTTTTACGTTTTTTCCAAGTGAAGGCTTTCGCTGGATCAACGACTATCCATTCCAGAGTTGATTTGTGGCCAGGGTGATTGAACACCGG
Organism: Candidatus Angelobacter sp.; assembly: GCA_035939855.1. Lineage (GTDB taxonomy): Bacteria > Acidobacteriota > Terriglobia > Terriglobales > Acidobacteriaceae > Angelobacter. The sequence continues at coordinate 8,252 of DASZFK010000522.1, read as the reverse complement.
CTGCGCCCTCGCAGAGACGGTTTTTGCCGCCAGTAATGAGATTTCCGCGAAAGTTACTGCATGAAAACCCAATCTGTGACTATACTGTCTGGCGATTTATAAGCCGATTTTCATGGCGGACCTGCCTCATTCCATCAACGAGTCGGAGCACCGTTATCGTGTCTTATTCAACGATAACCCTCTTCCCATGTGGGTGTGTGACCGCCAGACCTTGGCATTTCTTGACGTAAATACTGCAGCCATCAAGACGTATGGTTATTCCCGCGAAGAATTTCTGACGATGAATGTAAAAGACATCCGGCCACCGGAATCTATTCCGGATTTGCTGGAAGATCTGAAACATCTGGATGAGAATCGCAAGACCGTCATGGTGCATCAGCGCAAGGATGGCAGCACTTTGCACGTCGAAATCACGCGTCACCCGGTTCAATATGGCGACCGGCAGGCCGTCCTCGTTCTGGCCAACGATCTGACGGAAAAGATTCGCGCCCAGCAAAGTGTAGCGGTCGCCAACGAGGTGCTGAATACCGTGGCTGCCTTTGTGTTGATGGCCGATTCTACAGCCAACATAACTTATGTAAGCCCGAGTATCTCCGCGCTTGGTTACGAGCCAAGCGAAGTGCTGGGGGACGGCTGGTGGAACTTGACCCGCCCCGACCCCGCCGAACGGGATCGCACCAAGCAACTGATGTCGGAAATTGCCCAGGGCAAAGTTCCAGTGAGCCGTACCCCGTACGAAACCACGGTGCAGTGCAAAGATGGTTCCTGGAAATGGATATTATGGCAAGACAGCGCCCAGATACCGGGATTCGTGATTGGTGTAGGCCAGGACATCACCGAGAGAAAGGCAACCCAAGAGGCGCTCGAAAGAAGCGAGGCCCGCCTGCGCAAGCTGGTGGAATCCAACGTCGTAGGCGTGAACTTCAGCCATTTGAATGGCCATCTCATTGACGCCAACGATGCTTTCCTAAATATGATTGGATTTACAAGGGAAGAAATGGAATCAGGGGTTCTGCGCTGGGACCTGATTACTGCGCCCGAATACGCTGATGTCGATCGTCGCGCCATTGAAGACCTCAAGGAGTCCGGGGTATGCCGGCCCATCGAAAAAGAATACATACATAAAGATGGCTCCCGAGTACCGGTATTGCTGGGAGTGGCGATGTTGCCGGGTTCGGCCACAGAATGTGTTTGCATTGTGGTTGACCTGAGTGAACAAAAGCGCCTGGAACAGGAACGCCAGGCTTTGCATCAAGAGTTGATTCAATCGCACAAAATGGAAGCTGTGGGGCAATTGGCCGGCGGGATCGCCCATGACTTCAATAACATCTTGAATGTGATCGGCGGCTACACGGAGCTGATTGCGAGCAAATTGCCGCCGGGCGATCCTTTGTGCCGAAATGCGGACCGAGTTCTTACAGCAACCAAGCGGGCCGCCGACCTGGTGGCGCAGTTATTGGCTTTCAGCCGAAAGCAGATGCTCACTACGCGCGTGCTGAATTTGAATTTCGTAATCGACGACATCCTGGAGATGTTGCGGCGGCTGATCCGAGAAGATATTCAGCTCATCTTCTCTCCTGCGCCAGACCTGGGACTCGTAAGCGCCGACCGGAGCCAAATCGAGCAGGTCATCATCAATCTGACGGTGAATGCCCGCGATGCCATGCGCCAGGGCGGAGAACTTCGGATCTCAACCCGAAATGTATGTGTCGAGCCTTCGAGCAGCAGTGTTCCCGGCCTTCAACCGGGTGAGTACGTGAATGTTACCGTCTCCGATACCGGGTGTGGAATGGACAAAGAAACAATGTCGCGGATCTTCGAGCCATTCTTTACCACCAAGGAATTCGGGCTGGGCACGGGGCTGGGACTCTCGACCGTTTACGGAATCGTGAAGCAGAGCGGGGGCGAGATCCAGGTGGAGAGTGAACCTGGACGGGGCGCGACCTTTGCCATTTATCTTCCCAAGAGCAATGTTGACCTGCCTGCTCCAGTCGTCAGCCAGGAGCCCCAAGTGGGCACATTACACGGCCGGGAGACGATCCTGGTCGTAGAAGATGAAGAAGCCTTGCGGGACGCTGCTTGTGAGTATCTCGAACGCCTGGGTTACAAAGTCTTGGCGGCTCGGGACGGTGAAGAGGCTCTGAGAGTTGCCACACGCTATCCCGGAGAGCTTGAGTTGTTGATTACGGATCTTGTCATGCCCAGGCTGAATGGACGGGCAGTGCGGGAGCGCCTCCTGCGGCTTCGCCCGGGCGTGAAGGTCATTTTCATGTCAGGATACGCAGAGGATTCAGCCGAAGAAGCCATCGCCAGCCAGGATGTCCCATTGCTGCGGAAGCCATTTATGCTGCGCGATCTCGGCAGGCTGGTGCGAAGAGTCGTGGATTCCGAAGTAGCCGACAAGAGTGTTCCGGGAAGATAGCCGGTGTCACCAGCATCACCATAGTCATCTCGGCACACATCGTAATCCGAGGTATAATCCGACCAGCAAATCACTTCAAAACTCAAACTTCATTGGATACTTGATGAGCACCCGCATTGCATTCCTGGTCGTTCTTTTGTTTTTTTGTTGCGCAGTTGTTCCAGCTCAGACGTTTCGCGGCTCAATTCAGGGCACAGTGACCGATAGCACCGGAGCCGCAGTCGCAGGTGCAGATGTCACGGTGGCCAATCCCGAAACCGGTCTGGCCCGCACCAGCGTCACCAACAATGCCGGCGAATATCTCGTCTCGGAGCTTCCGCTGGGCACGTTTGACGTAACCGTGAAAAAGAACGGCTTCCGAAGCCAAACCGTTAAGGGAATCAAGGTTCAAGTTTCTTCCAGCCAGCGGACAGACGTGCAGTTGGCGCCCGGCACTGTATCCGAGACGGTTGAGGTCAATGGCCAGCCACCGCTCGTGGAAACTTCGGAAAACAACCTGGGCGGCACGCTGCAGAGCCAGCAGATCGAGGAATTGCCCATCAGCGGTCGCGACTTTACCAAGCTGCTGGTAATGGTGCCCGGCTCGGGCGGCGATCCTTCGGGGGTGGCTGATTCTCCAGGTTCCTTCGGCCTGTTCAGCATCAATGGGAATCGCGGACGCTCGAATAATTACCTGCTGGACGGCACCGACATGAATGACGGTTACCGTAACCTTCCGGCGATTAACCAGGGCGGCGTGTTCGGCACTCCCGCCACGATTCTTCCGATGGATGCTCTCGAGGAAGTGTCAGTTGCGAATAACACCCAAGCGGAATTCGGGCGTAATTCTGGTGGGACTGTCAACATTGTGACCAAATCCGGAACCAATACGCTTCATGGAACGATCTACGAGTATTTCCGCAACAACGCGCTCGATGCCCGTAACTTCTTTGATACTACAGATCAGCCGCAAAACGCCTTTCATAATAATCAGTTTGGGTTTTCATTGGGAGGACCATTCGTAAAAGACCGGACTTTCTGGTTTCTTTCTTACGAAGGACAGCGCGAGGGTGTTGGCATTCCCACATTGGCGCGTGTGCCCACGGCCACAGAAATAACGCAAGCCAAAGCCGACAATGGAGGTATGGTAAATCCCGTAATCGCCAACCTGTTGGCCCGCAATCCCTGGCCTACGCCCAACCGTCCGTTTGACGCTCAAGGGAACAACCTTTTGGCGTCTACCAAGGCCAGCAATCGTGTCGATAGCGTGATCGCCAAAGTCGATCAGCATATCGGCCCAAGTGATCTTCTGACCGGGCGCTATTACTATGGAGATAGCGACCAGAGTTTCCCACTGGCGCTCGTGGGAGGCGGAGTCCTTCCCGGATACAACACCGTCACGCCTACCAACGTAAATATTCTTTCGCTTTCCTATACGCATATCTTCAGTCCGCGGCTGCTGATGGAGATGCGTGGCGGATACAACCGTTTTGAAGAGCAATTCTTCCCGCAAGACCGGGCTTTCAACCCTAACTCAATCGGTCTCAATGTGGGCACCAGTTCGCAGGATTTCGGTTTGCCCCAGATTTCGGTGGGAGCGTTTGTTCCCATGGGAAGCAACTTCCGCTCCAGCTACGCCACATTCGGCTCGAACACGGCCAATCCTCGCGGACGCGTTGACACCAACTGGCAGTTTTTTGACAACATCAGCTATAACGTGGGCCGCCACAATTGGAAATTTGGCTATGAGTTTCGCCACACTTTTGTAGATGGTTTCTTTGACAACGGATATCGCGGCAAGCTCAGTTTTGCTACGCTGGATGATTTTATTGCTGGAGTACCCCTCAGTGGACGTCAAGCCCAGGGCAACTCCAGCCGGCAGACATTCCAGACAAATCACTCGGTCTATGCTCAAGATAGTTTCCGGCTCTTCCCACGCTTGACCCTGAACTATGGGCTGCGATGGGACTACTTTGGCGTAATCGGAGAGCAACTCGACCGCTTCAGCCTGCTTGATTCCACCGGAACGCTTCACCTGGTACATCAGCTTTATCCGCGTGACCTCAATAATATTGCTCCCCGGGCAGGCGCTGCCTGGGACATCTTTGGAAATGCGAAGACGGTCCTCCGCGCAGGCTGGGGGCTTTATTATGACGCCTTCTCGCAAGACTTTTTTGTCGGCCAGCTTCCCTTCAATACCTTTAACTCCGGCCCTGCCTACAATGGCATTGGCCCCAGCGCAATTACGTTCAGTTTTTCACCCACGGCACTCATCCAGTTTGCACAGCCGGTTTTTGACCAATCAACGTTTGCCGCGACCGACGTCTTCACAGTTGACCAGAAGCTGCGAACTCCTTACATCCAGGTTTACAATCTCAACGTTCAACAGCAATTGACCAACAACATCGCTGTGGAAGCGGGTTATGTAGGCTCGGCTGGCCGTAAACTTTTCCGTTACCGGGATATCAACCAGGTGAACCCGGCTTCCGGTACGGTAGCTTTTCCAGCCCTGGGCTTCGTCAACCAATTCGAGTCTTCCGCCAGCAGCAGTTACAACTCGCTGCAGGCTTCATTGCGGCTGCGGAACTGGCACGGACTGGCTTCCGCTCTAAGCTACACCTATTCACATTCCATTGATAATGCTAGCGATGGCCAAGACTATGTTCCCAACGCTACCCAGCCGGACAACAGCTTCCGCCCCGATCGTGAGCGCGCCAGTTCGAACTTTGACATGCGCCAACATTTAAGCTGGAACTTCAACTACCAACTACCCGATAGCAAGTATATGCATTGGTTGACTTCGGGTTGGGCCATTGATGGAGTGCTTGCTATGGCGGCTGGCCAGCCTTTTAACGTGAATTACCTGTTCGAAGGAAATTTCAACGGGAGCGGCGAGTTTTTCGGGCGGCCTGACCTTGTGGGCAATCCGTTTTCTGGTACTAAAGGACCTGGTCAGTTCCTGAACCTCGGTGCGTTCCAGGTGCCCTGCCTTGTAGATAGCCTGGGCAATTGCACCGGCAATCAACACTTCGGCAATGTCGGTCGCAACGCCTTTGTAGGGCCCGATTATAAGAACTTCGACTTCAGCCTGGCTAAAAACAACAAAATCACGGAACGACTCAAGCTCCAAACGAGGATCGACATCTTCAACCTGTTCAACCATCCCAACTTTGCCAATCCATTGTGGCCCAATTTTGGAGTTGATTTCCTTCAAAACGGCCTCAACGTTGTCGGATCGAGTGGAAGAGGACAGGGATTTCTGCCGCTGACAACTACACCTGACGTAGGTACAGGGAATCCTTTTCTTGGGGGTGGAGGTTCACGCAATATACAGCTTGCGCTGCGGCTTAGCTTCTAGAACATGGCTTTACCAAAATAAATTGGCTCCCCCCCCTCGCGATCCAAATTCTGGACAGGTTCGCTCCTGAAGCACTATCTGAACTAGCCGATATCTTCGAGCACCGCTCGTTGTGAGCTAGTAGGAACCCTTCAGCCATACCCCAAAAAATCCCCAAGAAATCTTGGATGTCACATTTGCCTTTTATTTTAAACTAAGTAAATCTTTAGTTTTGTTCGGCTTTCAGAACAAACGCTCTCCTTGTTTTTTTCTCCATCATCGACATGTAACAATAAAATGCCGACTTGTCGTCTGTGCATCTTGCAGACTATAGTCAAAATGTGGATCCAGAACGGTATTCTTCTCTCAACTGTAAGCATGGAAGTTCGATCCAAAACAACTATACTTAAAGGATGGTTTCCAGGTCCTGGGTATTGTCATAACCTAGTTAATGAAATTTCTTGGAGCGATTCGACAAAAGCAGTGAACTAGGAGTGTCTTTAGTTGTTTTGCGCGACCTCACCAAACAGAATGCTGGCCAATTTGTTGATCTGAATGAGGACCATGGCTAAAAGACGGCTATTGATTATCGATACTCAGCCCACAATACGCTGGGCGCTGCGAAACTATTTTGAGAGCCGGGGATACGAGCTTGCGGAGGCGGAATCGGGAGTCGAAGCTCTCGCACAGGCCGAAAGGTTCCATCCAGACGCCCTAGTTATGGATTGCCATGTGCCCGGTGAAGCGACTCAGCAGTTAGTCGAACAAGTCAAGGCTGTCCTGGGTAACCTGCCGGCTATTGTTGTGGCGTCCTATGAAACTATCGATCAGGCTTTTGGAATCACGCCAACAGGCTCCGCCAGCCAAGCCAGAGTCGATTTACCACTGCTGGAGGTCGAGAAAAAACATATCCAGGCGGTTCTGAACAACAATCATGGCAATGTGGAGAGAGCGGCGGCGGTGCTCGGCATCTCCCGCAGCTCTCTTTACGAGAGGATCAAGAGGTATGGCATAGATCTTCGGGGAATTTCTAATTTTTAAATCTATTGATTGTCCTTAAATTCTTCGTACCAAGCCATTTGAATGGCTTCTAGTTTGCCTTCGTTGGAGGATTTTGGGTCTCCGACGAAGGTGGGCAGTTCAGTGACGTAGCGGTGCAGGTCGGTGAAGCGCACGGTGAGTGGATCTATCGCAGGAAATTTCTCCTGTAATAGGATGCCGATGTCTTCTGCGTCGTCCCAATTCAGTTCGTTTGTCATGATATTAACGACCTTAGCTCGCGGAGAGTCTTGATAACTTTTCGAATTGTAGTGCTTCTGAATTACCCAATCACGAAATTCCCAATTTCTCAGTCGAAGATCAGTGTCCTTCCTGCACGTAATTCCGGTTCCAGGCGGGGATGGAAATTTCGATCTCGCCTGGTTTTTCGACGACCGCCTGGCAGCCCAGGCGGGAGTTGAGTTGCAGATCGGCGGCCATGTCGAGGCGGTCGGCTTCGTCATCTTCCATTTCAGTCAGGCACTCTTTGCCTTTGAGCACATGCACATGGCAGGTAGTGCAGGCGTTGTTGCCGCCGCAGGCGTGATCCAGAAAAATTCCGTGGTTCAGGGCAATGTCGAGGAACGACTCGCGTTTACCGTGGTCTTTGTACGGCAGCTTCCCATGCTCGAATTCGACAGTCTTGTTTTCAGGTTGAAAGGTTACACGTACTGTATTGGACCCTGGGGCTTCGGCGGTGGCGGTGCCGCTGTGTTGGTTTTTCTCGTCGGACATAATTCCCCTTCAATCTTTGGTAATCTCGGCTGGCGCGATCGGATGCGCGGCCACCGGTCCACCTTCCAGGCCCGTGCTGTTCATGTTCCGGCCTTTCAACGCGGTGGTTACGGCAGAATCCATCATCAGTTCGGCCAGGCGCATGGTGGCCTCGTTCAATGCATCGATCGCGCCGCGGATGGTCTTATATTCATCACTGTTTTTTAGCTGTTGCAGTGCTGTCTCGCGCTGAGCGATCTCGCGCCGCTCCTCTGCCGAGAGAATCTGCCATGCAGGATTGCGGCGACCTTTTTCAAGCGCCCCCAGGATGTTCTCGGCTTCGTTGCGGGCTTCCACGATTTGCCGTTGGCGAAAATCTTCTTCAGCGTAGTCAAACGATTCCAGGATCATCTGTTCAACCTGGTCGTCGGTAAGGCCGTAGGTGGGTTTGACTTCGATCTCAGCTTCCTTCCCGCTACGTTGCTCTTTGGCGCTGACGTGGAGGATGCCGTTGGCGTCAATCAGGAACTTGACTTCAATGCGAGGCAAACCTGCCGGCATGGGCGGAATGCCTTTGAGATCGAAACGAGCCAGCGAGCGACAGTCTTTTGCCAGTTCGCGCTCACCTTGCACTACATGGATGGCCACATTGGTCTGGCCCTCGACGCCGGTAGTGAAGTGCTCAGTGGCAGAAGCCGGAATGGTGCTGTTGCGCTGGATGATCTTGGCCACCACGCCACCCAAAGCTTCGATACCCAGGGA
>DASZFK010000521.1:0-6452 GCA_035939855.1 Candidatus Angelobacter sp. | reverse complement strand
GTTGCCGCGCTAGCCAAAGAGTTGCTGGAAATTGAAGCCACCGGGGACCGGAATCGCGCCGAAAAATGGTTTGAGAAATACGGAACGATGCCGTCTGAGTTAAAATCCGCATTAGAGAATATTCACAACGTGCCCGTGGATATCGATCCCGTTAGCGCTTTCACAGAGAAGGTCCAATGACCCGAAGCACAGAAGAAGAAGATTATGCCGCCGGCGAACGGCGCAAATTCGAGCGAATTGATATTCCCTACAGCTCGCAAGTCCTGGTTCTTGATTCCAAGAGCAAAAAAGTCGGGGTACTGCGCCAGCTTGGACGCGGCGGCTTCATGATGGAGCCGGAGAGAACCTACACCAAAGATGGCAAGACCTATAAGTTCACTATTCATGAACCCCTGGAAGATATTCGGATCCAGATCAACGCCCGCGTCCGTTACGCCGACCCTCGGTTCGCCGGTTTCGAATTTGTAGACCTTGATGCCGACTCCGCAGTTGAAATAGGAATCATCATCGGCAAGTATTACGAAGCGAATCACGCGCGACCATAAACGCAGGGGTGCATTTTCACGTTAAGCGACCCGCTTCTTTGCGGATCGCGCTTTGGCCTTCACGCTGATATGGGTATCCATGTTTAATCGGGTTGCGTAATGCAACAGCTTTTCAATACTCATCTTCGAAATCTTTCCATTCAGAAATTGGCTGATGTTAGGTTGATAGTCTCCTAAAATCTCTGCGAGTTGGACTTGCGTATAGTGCCTTTGGCGAACGTGCTCAAGCAGGGCGTTCAAAATTGTGGCCTTGACTTTGAGCGCTGCTGCCTCGTGTGGTCGGAATCCGAGATCATCGAAAATATTGCCTTTGGTGACATGGCTTGGCTTATTCTGCTTTCTTGGCATGGCCTTTCTTCTCCTGTATCCGATTTCGTACCAGTTTGAGGCGCTCACGAGCAATTTCAAGATCTCGGTGATCCGTCTTGCGGCTTTGTTTTTCAAAGCAATGCAAGACATAAATCACGTTATCAATCCTGGACACATAAAGAACACGATACCAAGCCCTCTCATCTTGCTCTTTGAGTTCCCAAACTCCAGCACCTACAGATGCCATTCTCCGAGTTCCAGAGACTGGTAATTTGCCTTGCTGCAGTTGCCAAAGAGAAAAGCCGAGATCAGAACGAACTGAGTCGGGGAATCTGGCGAGCGTCTCTTTTGAATTTCCTTCCCAGCATATTTGCGCAGGTTGGAAAACTTCTTCGTCCTCGGACACACATTTACTGTATCACCAAACAATACAGAAATATATAATATTTAATATATTTATCTTTTGGACATCAGTGACATGCTTGAGTTTGGCTGTGACTTTTGGGCGCTGACTACACAAACTCCACATTCGGTTCATGGGGAATGATTCCTGTCTTGTATCCCATGGTGAGCAAGCGTTTGACGGCCTCTTTGCCATCCTCGCCATAGTCCAGAGTGCGCTCGTTTACATACATGCCGACAAATCGGTCCGCCAGTTGCTGATCGAGATCACGCGCGAACTGCATGGCATAAGAGAGAGCTTCTTCGCGATGGTCCAGCGCATATTGAATGCTATCGCGCAGGGCCCTGGTAATCGTCGCGATCAACTCTGGTCCAAGTTCGCGCCGGATGGCATTACCTCCCAAGGGTAAAGGCAGCCCTGTCAACTCAAACCACCATTTTCCAAGATCGAGGATCTTGTTCAAGCCTGACTTGTCATAGGTGAGCTGGCCTTCGTGAATGATCAAGCCGGCTTCGAACTTTCCAGCCGTGATTTCAGGAATGATCTGATCGAACGGCACTACCGCTGTTTCGATCTTGGGAGCAAACAGCTTCAGCGCGAGATAAGCCGTGGTCAAGGTGCCGGGAACGGCCACCTTCATGCGCTTCAACTCCTCGAGACCAAAGCTGCGCGTTGCAACCACCATGGGACCATATTTGTCACCCACGCTCCCGCCGCAATTCATCAGCGCGTATTTATCCTGGATGTAGGGATAGGCATGAAAGGAGATGGCGCTGACGTCGTAGAAACCTTCCATCGCCTTACGGTTGAGAGTCTCGATATCGGTAAGCGTGTGGTTGAATTTCAGGCCTGGAACGCGGACCTTATTGGTTGCCAGCCCATAAAACATGAAAGCATCATCGGAATCAGGGCTGTGGGCCACAGAGATTTCGCGAACGGGTGCAGAGACAGACGAAGAGGACATACTTGTGGTTTCCTGTAACCTAAATATTTTATTGGATTATCGGTTTTGCTGCTTGGCCAGATGACTGAGTTTCAGCGCTCCACAGATTCATGCTCCGGCTCGATTTCGCTCAAAGCTTGTTGGAGTGCCCGATTGGAGGCGCGTAAATGCCGGCGCAGACGCCACCACATCGCAATCGCAGCCACAATCAAGGCCACCGTAGAAAGCACCAGCAGCACAAAGAAGAACTTCATCAGCACTCAGGTAGCATACCAAACCCGGCGTCCGCCTTGTGGAGAATTCACACACCTACAGGGAAAGGCTTAGTGTGAGTTTCGCGTCCTAACGACAGCTTATCGAACCTGCCCTGAAGTAACGACATCAAGCCGGTGCAGCAATAACCAATCACAAACAATATCAGGAAAGGTATTGTCCAGTAGTTTCCGCTGCTGTAGGCATAGAGGCAGATAATAATAAAGTAACAACCCATCAGCAATTCGAGCCATGGAATCAGGCCGAGACGGCGACGGTACTTTTGTCCCATCGCTCGATCAGCCTTGAATTGCACCCGGTACTTGGGCGTTCGCGCAAAAGGAGATTTCACGCCCAGCAGCGCCTCTAAGACCGCCTTGGTATTGGTGAGCGTAAGGCCAATGCCCAAAGCCATCAGGAAGGGCAAATACATGAACGTCCGCGGCCATTTTCCGGGAAACAATTCTTTTTGCGATACCAGGTAAAAACTGGAAATCGAAAAGGTTGATGCCAAGAACAATGGAAGGTCGATGAGCATCATCTGGAACCATCCGCCAAACGAGCGGATGATCATCGCCGGCATGAGCAGAGTTGAAAGCACGATCATCAATGGATAGCTGATGTTTGCCGTAAGGTGGTACCAGGCCTCCACCTTGACGCGCCATGGAGCTTTGCTTCGCAATATCCTGGGAAGCATTTTCTTGGCAGTCTGGATCAACCCCTTCGCCCAGCGTGCCTGCTGCGTTTTAAACGCAGTCATCTCAATGGGCAGCTCGGCTGGACATTCAATGTCCTGAAGATATTTGAATTTCCACCCTGCCAGTTGGGAGCGATAGGAAAGGTCCGTATCTTCGGTGAGCGTATCGTGCTGCCACCCACCGGCATCTTCAATGGCTTGGCGACGCCACATACCGGCGGTGCCATTGAAGTTGAAAAACACTCCACTGCGTGCCCTGCCACTGTGTTCCAGGACAAAATGGCCATCGAGCAAAATGGCCTCAACTTCGGTAAGAAACGAGTAATTCCGGTTGAGATGGGTCCAGCGAGTCTGCACCATGCCGATCTGCGGTTCGGCGAAGTGATGGATCACCCTGAGCAGCCAGTCTTCCGGAGGCACAAAGTCGGCATCGAAGATCGCGATGAATTCGCCTTTTGCAGTCGCCATGCCATTCTGAAGCGCTCCCGCCTTGAAGCCTTCGCGATTGGCGCGGTGAATATAGGTGATCGGGTGTCCCAGGGCGGCGTAGCGTACCACCACAGCCTGCGCTACCTCGACGGTTTCATCTGTAGAATCATCGAGCAACTGGATATCGAGTCTGTCTTTTGGGTAGTCCAGTTTGCAGATGGCCTCGACCAGCCGGTCTACTACATATTGCTCGTTATAAATAGGAAGCTGAATGGTAACCTGGGGCAACTCTGAAAACCGCGATGGAGGATCGACCACATGGTTTTTGCGGTTCTTGTAATACATGAACACCAGTTGGTATCGGTGGAGACCATAGAGCGCCAGGATGATCATCAGCGCGAAATACGGGATTAGCAGAGTCAGGTCGAATGCATCGGGCTTGTAGAGTCCCTTGAATGTCTGATCGAGAAAATGCGTCCGAACGTAGTGGGCAAAACCACGCGGCGCGCCGTTGGCCAGAATCAGTACCAGGTTGGAATAGATAGCGATCAGGCAGGATACTCCCGTCAAAAAAACAGAGTATGACGATTCTAACTGATAAACATTCAGTTCAGGAAGTATTGGCGATACAGCGTGTCGCGGCGCGCCGGACGGAACCCGGCATCGCGAATGATATGGCGCAGCTCTTCTTCGGTGGTGCAATTGGCCACCCCGGCAGAGCGCACAACGTTCTCTTCCAGCATCACAGAGCCTACGTCATTGCCGCCAAAGCGCAGGCCAAGCTGGCATACTTTGAGCCCCTGCGTTACCCAACTCGATTGCACGTTCAGGAAATTTGAGAGATACAGTCGGGAGATTGCCAGCACTTTCAGATATTCCACGGCTGTGGCTTCATCCCAATGGCGTCCGCCCAGCGCCGTATTCTTTGGCTGAAAACTCCAGGGGATGAACGCAGTAAACCCTCCGGTTTCGTCCTGCAAATCATAGAGCCGCTGAAAATGATTGACACGGTGCTCATAAGTTTCCCCAACGCCAAACATCATGGTAGCCGTGGTCCTCATGCCGAGTTTATGGGCAGTCCGATGGACGTTGATCCAGTCTTCCGTAAGACATTTCAGGCGGGCGATTTTAAAGCGGACCTCGTCATCCAGAATTTCAGCGCCGCCTCCGGGGATTGAGTCGAGACCGGCATCACGCAGTCTCTTGATGGTGTCTTCGATACTCAAGCCGCTGACTTCGGCGAAGTGGATGATCTCCGAAGCGGAGAAACAATGCAGATGGACCTGGGGAAATCGCTGTTTAATTCCCCGCATCATCTCTTCATACCACTCAAGCTTCAGGTCGGGATGCAGCCCGCCTTGCATGAGCACTCCGGTGCCGCTCATCTCCACCGTCTCGCGGATTTTTTCGTAGATGGTCTCGAAGTCGAGCACGTAGCCTTTAGCGCGCCCAGGCCCCTTTACCGGCGCGTAAAAAGCGCAAAAGGTGCAATATTCAGTACAGAAGTTGGTGTAGTTGATGTTCCGGTCGATGATGTAGGTGACCACACCCTCGGGATGAAGTTTCTGGCGAACGGCATTGGCCTCCATGCCGATGCCGACCAGATCATCCGAGTGAAACAGATCCAAGGCTTGGGCTTTAGTCAGGGACATGAAGCTATATTTTAGCGTAATTAGAGCAGGTCCTTACCACTATTCCTTCGGCGGGCGCCTCAGGACAGGTTTTGCAGTGATTGAACACTGATATGACCAGAGAAGAAGAGATAGAGTATCAATTACTTGGAATGACCCACCCTTCACATTCTTTGTGCCTGCCCTTGAGCGTAGCGAAGGGAAGGGTGGGGTAGTCGTGACTCTAGTTTCCGGCTTGGAGAGCGCTGTGCCTTCTGCCGTAGGAGAAGTACAGAATCAAGCCGAAGACGAGCCATATACCAAGACGCGCCCAGTTCGTCCAGCCCAGGCCATAGATCATGGCGCCACAGACAACGATGCCCAGGATGGAAACCAGCGGCAATGCTGCCACCTTGAATTTGCGTGGCAGATCCGGACGGCGCACGCGCAGGATCCAAACTCCGGCGCATACCAAGATGAAGGCGAACAGAGTCCCGATACTGGTCATTTCACCGACAATATCTTCGGGAATGAACGCGCCGAAAAGAGCGGTGAACACAAAAAACAGCAGGTTCGACTTCCACGGAGTCCTGAACTTGGGATGAACATCAGAAAAGACCTTGGAGACCAGGCCGTCTTTGCTCATCGAGTAAAACACGCGTGACTGTCCCAGCAACATGACCAGGATGACGGACGAGAATCCAGCGAGAATCGCGACGGTGACAAACTTCGCCAGCCACCCATAGCCCGTCATGTATTTGGTGATCGCGAAAGCGACCGAGGCTTCTCGTCCGGTGCCGCGGAAGTCCTGGACCGTAGCTATGCCGCTCAGCACATACGAGAACAATACGTACAAGAGGGTACAAATCGCGAGCGACCCAAGGATGCCGATCGGCATATCGCGCTTGGGGTCTTTGGCTTCCTGAGCCGCGGTCGAGACGGCATCGAACCCGATGAACGCAAAGAACACCACGCCGGCAGCACCTAGAATGCCCATCAACCCACCGTAGTCATGGGTAACCCCCACAGCGTTGGTGAACTTTGTAGCCGGAGGAATAAACGGCGTGTGATTGGCCGGATTTATGAAGCCCCAGCCCAGCACAATGATCATCAGGACGATGGTCACCTTGGCAATCACGATAAGAGTGTTGACGAGAGCCGATTCCCGTGTGCCTCGGATGAGCAGAAGAGAGAGAACCAAGAGGATGCCGACCGCCGGAATGTTCATGATTACGTGAACGCCGCCCGCGGACTCGAGAGGCGA
>DASZFK010000520.1:0-3368 GCA_035939855.1 Candidatus Angelobacter sp. | reverse complement strand
CGGGTTTTGAAGAGATCAAGCCGATGGTCTTTGCCGGACTCTACACCGTGGAGGCCCACGAGCACACGGCTTTGCGCGAAGCACTGGAGAAACTCCGGCTCAACGATTCTTCCTTCTTTTTTGAACCGGAAAGCTCGGCTGCGCTGGGCTTCGGATTCCGCTGCGGATTTCTCGGCCTGCTGCACATGGAAATCATTCAGGAACGGCTGGAGCGTGAATTTGGCCTGGAGTTGATCACCACTGCTCCCAGCGTGCGCTTCAAAGTGACGAGAACCGATGGGTCGATCATCGAGGTTGATAATCCTTCCCGCTGGCCGTCCCAAAGCGAGATTGCAAAAGTGGAAGAGCCAATCATTCTGGCTACCATTCTCACTCGCGAAGAATATGTAGGCGGCATCTTCAAGCTGGTCGAAGAAAAACGCGGGAAGCAAAAAGGCTTTGAATATGTCAGCGCTAACCGCGTGATGCTGACCTACGAACTGCCCTTGAGCGAGATCGTGTTGGACTTCTATGACCGGTTGAAATCCATCTCTCGAGGATATGCCTCGCTCGATTACCATTTGGCTGGACTTTGGGAATCGCCGATGGTCAAGCTCGACATTCTGGTAGCCGGCGATCCGGTGGATGCCCTCTCGATCATTGTGCATCGAGATTTCGCTTACGAGCGCGGTCGAGCTTTGGTCACAAAGATGAGAGAGCTGATTCCTCGCCAGATGTTCGAGGTTGCGATTCAAGCATCGATAGGAGCCAAGATTATTGCGCGTGAAACAGTCGCAGCGATCCGCAAGAACGTATTGGCGAAGTGCTATGGCGGCGACATTACCCGCAAGCGGAAACTCCTGGAAAAGCAAAAAGAAGGAAAGAAACGGATGAAACGGATCGGCCGCGTCGATATTCCCCAAGAGGCATTTCTGGCAGTGCTCAAAGTGGGTGAAAACGCATGATGCATGATCCTGTTAGAAAGTTTCACTCGACTAAGTGTGCAAATCCACTTTGGTAACCTTTGACCCACTGCCAGCCCTGCCGCCCAATCGGTGCAAATTCGATGGTCTTTGTAAACCAATGAAAATGAATAACTTGTGAGCTGCAACAAGGCTGGGGCAAATCGCTGCAAGTCGCTGAAAAAACTCATGCGATTTATGCCCCCGCCCAGAATTGCACAGAATTTCCACAATTTAAACAGGTGGATTGTGCAAGCCGCCTTCATCGGTTTCTTGTAAAGCTCACGGTGACCCAGGTCTCAACTTCAACGGGTTCGCCATTCAGAATGTAGGGGCGATACCGCCATTGCTCTACCGCTGCAATAGCCGCCGGAGCCAGCAATGCATGTCCGCTGATCAGGCTTAGACTCTGGATTGTTCCATCACGGGCAATGATCGCGTGGAGCTTGACGTCTCCCTGAATACCGGCGCGTTGCGCAGGAATCGGATACACGGGAACAACTTTGTTGAGCAGTTGCGCCTCAGAGAGTACCGAAACGGGAATGCGCTTCGGTGGCTCAGGAGGTTTGGGTACAACCCCAGTTGAACCACTACCTTCGAGACACTTGGGGCAATATGGCCCACCGCTTCCAACCCTTATATCAGGCGTAACGTTTGGATCAGTGCCAGAGGTGCTGGGAGGACCAAAGGTAATGACACTGCGTCCGGTAGGATTCATGGAGACAAAACGTTGTGCTTCCCGGCACAACATCCTTGGGTTAGACACTCCGGACGTTTGCCGGACCGGTTCTTGCGAGTGATAGGTTGTTGGCGTAAACACTATGGTATGGGCCGCAAGCGGTATCACGCCCGTGGTTAGCATGGGGATCGCGATCAACAGAGCCGCAGCAATGACCTGCATAATGAAAGCCGTCGCCATCGGCCAGCGGCGGCGCTTCTTGGTTTGCGATGAGGATTCAAGTAGCGTTTCCCGAAACATAATTCCCTCCAGTTGTAGCAATTTGACACCGCCACCGGAGGGAAATGTTTCAGCATTCAAGCAAAATGGCCGCCAAAACGGCGGCCATTGCAAAAAATAAATTTTGGAACTATTACGGTTTCTTTGGTGTCGTGCTGGTCGCGGGCGGCCGCGTGGTGGTTCCCGCAGGACGATTGGCCGGCGCGCCAGTACCGGCTGGTCTTGCTGCTGCGGGCGGGGCAGCGACTGGACTCGTGGCATTGTAAGCATCGACCAATTCCTTCGTGATGTTGGTGGTGGGACTGGCCCACAACACTGGAGTCTGCGGATTCGAAACATCGAGAATCACAGCAAAGTTATTGTCTTTGGCGTATTTGTCCATCACGTCGAGCATCTTCTTGCCCAGCCTGCCCAGCACTTCCTGCTCGGCTTGCTGAACCTCGGCCTGAAAGTCTTCTCCGTTGCGTTGAAAAACCTTTTGCTTATCTCCTGCAAGCTTCAGGCGGTTATTGCGCTCTTCTTCGCTGAGCTTATCGCCCTTCACCTGCAAATCGGCCTTGAGTTTCTCCAGTTCATCACTCTGGGCTTTGAGTTCGTTTTGGCGAGGGCCGAAGCGCGCCTGCATGGCATCCAGTTCCTTCTTGCCTTCGTTGGTAGCCATGATTGCATCTTGAATGCTCACAATTCCGATCTTGATGCCCGCAGAAGCGGGGGCCGAAGATGAGGCCGTGGTGCTGCCGGCAGCGGTTCCTGAGACCTGCCCGACGGCTACCATGGAAATGATGCATAGTCCCAGACTGAGAGCGATAACGTTGATAGTTGACTTACGTGACATGGGGTACTCCTCGCAAGAATCATTCGTCGCAAACACACTTTCAGGCAGTTGCTTCATAAATGCAGAAATCAGCAGAGAGGACGAATAGTTCGATTATAGGTTCTGCTTTCCCGCATCGTCAAACCGGCATAAACCCGACAAGCGCCGGAATAAAGACACGATCTGTTCACCCTTCGATCCCTGAAGCTAAGGCTTCTTGGGTGTGGTGGTTGCCACCGGAGGCTGAGTCGTCGGCGATCCTGAGGTTCCCGACGGCTTCGCCTGCGCGCCGCTTGCGGGAGCAGTTGAGGGCGGCGGCACTGGCGATTGAGCGTTGTAAGCCTCAACGACTTGGCTCGTAATCAGAGTGCCTGTATTCCCCCACAGCACCGTATTCTGCTGTCCGGAAACATCGAGCACGACCGCATAGCCGTTGCTGATGGCGTATTTCTCCAGGACAGGAGCCATCTTCTGATAGATGCGGCCGCTGATATCCTGCTGCGCCTGCTGATATTCGTTTTGCGCATCCTCGTAGCTACGCTGCAAAGCTTTCTGCTTCGTCTCAATGACCCTCACCTTACTGTTTCGCTGATCGTCGTTGAGCTTCCCGGATTCCGTATCGAGTTCCTTCCTCAGCCGTTCGATTTCATCGGCG
>DASZFK010000519.1:0-3071 GCA_035939855.1 Candidatus Angelobacter sp. | reverse complement strand
GAAAGGCTGATGGATGAGACTCTTTGACAGGGCGACCACGGCGGCAATATCGCGGTGTACGTCCTGGTTGGACATCAGGACCGAAGACAGGCCCCAGAAAAGAATGGTGAAGATCAAAGCGCCGGCGAGCAGAAAGCGCCCGAACTGTTGCGGTAGTGCGAGTTGCGGGGTTGGCATTTTTATTTTCCTCCTTGGGACTGGTTGAATTGGCTAAGGTTTTGCGTCCAATGTTGGACGCCATTCCTGAACTAATGCGGCGAACTGCGGACCATAGCCGAAGGTATCGGGATAGCTGGCGCACCGGCTCAGGAGAGCCAAAATGGTCAGCATGTCATCGGCAATGGCGCGATCAACGCTCCACAGGTCGGTGAGATCGAATCCGCCCCATTCGTCGGCATTCCACCAAGCCAGCAGAAAGCTGGCAACCCGGCGGCTCTGGCCGGTGTCGGCTCGTGCGACATAGATAAGGCGCTCCAGAGCGGCTTGCTGATGTTCGGTCAGATCGAGCGTTTTGGTTGACATCGGTATCTCCTCTAAGGCCAGAATGAAATCGGAATGTTGTGGTTAGCGCCGGACTCGGCGCGGACGATATCGAAAATCTCGTGCAGGCCGTGATCGGCGGTCAGCTCTGAGAGAAAGCGTTTGACCGGCGTGTGCTCGCCTTCCAGAATCGTCCACACCTGGACCAAGACCCTATCCTGATAACAACTGGGATCGGCATACAGGCGGCGAACCCGGCGGCGGCGAATTTTGGTGTAAACAGCCATGATGATTCCCTGTATCAGTGCAAGGCTTCGTCCTCGCGGAAATAGGAAATAGCAAGGCCCAGCGGATTGATTTGAATAAGGTCATTGCCTACGGTGTCGCGGAAGGCAAAGACAAAATGGGCGGTGTATTCAGTGCGCTTGATCTCGCTCCGGTCGAGGGGCGATTTGTAGATGAGTTCGTATTCGACCGTGGCCTTGTAGGGCGCGGAGCGCAGGTCCTCGATGTCGATGCGGTTGACCTTGACTTCCTGGTCGGGTGCGGAACTCGAAAGAAAGTTGTCGATGATTTTATTCCTGGTCCAGCCCGCAAGCGTGCTATCGGCGAGCTGGGTATCCATGAACAGCAGGGCGCGGCGGAAGTCGTCGCGGATGGTCAGCTTGTTGCGGCTGTAATACAGGCGGCAGAATTCCGTCAGGAAATACTTGATCTCTTTTTCCTGGGGCTTATAGTTGAGGTCATCGTAGTTAACCGCTTCCGCCCGGCCTATGGTGTCGATGCGTATATAGCGGGTATGGAATGTGTCGATCTTCTTGACCGTGGCATACGCGATGTAAATTGAGCCTGCGCATAGCAGGCACAGCGCCAGGATCGTGATTTTCAGGTACGTGTTCGTGACTACGGCATCGCCCCATTGCTCGGCATACAGGCGCTTTCCAGCCTGAAACTCAGGATCAAGCGGCGCTGGAAGCGTCGGCAAGGCGGAAAAAGGGCGCACTTCGGGATTGCTGTTCATAACGGGTTACTCCTTGGGCGTAGTTTTTTAGAAAATAGCTGCTCCTACAGCGCCGCTGACGGCCTGCTGGATACCGCTCCCGGCATTGGCTGCGCCGCTGAAGATGTCCCCGACCAGACCGGGAATCTTGAAGACGGAGTAAATTCCGGCGAGAAAGATGACCAGCAAGATCGGAATCTGGGCGACGCTCACGACGATTTGCCCGGCTGTGTCTGGGAGCGTTATGTTGAGGGTGGCCAGCATGATTTGGGCGATTCCCAGCAGGATGATGTTGCCGACCACGGGATAGAAGCTGTACTTGATGAGTGCCTTGAGCCAACTCCAAAAGAGAAAATCGAGCTTGGGCACCAGCAGAAACGGAATCAGGATGGGGCCGATGACGAGTATCGCTCCCAGGGCGAGATATCCGAATCCCACCACAATGAACATGGCGAGTTCCAGAAGCGCAACCAGACAGGTAACGATGATGTAGAGGATAAAATCCCTGATGTGCAGCATCGAAAATTCACCCATCTGCGTCGTGCCCTTGGTGATGGCGTCGAGTTTGTCGAGCATCTGGTGTTGGGTCGTCGCTCCTACCAGATCGGCCATGCCGAAAGCACTTCGCGGAATGGCTTCAGAAAACGAATAGCCGCCCAGCAAAGGGCTGGGGCGCGTGTAGAGTGTGAGCATGATCCACACGATGAGGACGAATCCCGCCAGCGTGCGGAGCTTGTGAAGAGAGTGATGATCGGAGAACGCAATGCGGATTCCGGCAATCACGATCATGGAGATCACCAACGTTCGGAAGATGGTGAGTCCAAGTTGCTGAAACGGAGTACCGTTCTGCGTGAGCACGTTAAAGATGCTGTCCCGCAATGCGGCCAGCAAATCATTGAGAATGGTTGGGTCCATATAAAACTCCTAATGAGGCGTACCACTTAACGCCTCTGTCTATCGCTGGCTGCGGCATTTAACTCTCTGCCTCGCTCCCAGCGCTGCTGCGCAAGCGCCTGCACTTGCAAGTCAATCGAAGACGTAAGCGCCCGGTTGGTGTCCTGGAGCGTGTGGATCATCAAAAGCATGGCAACCAAAGTCTTCTGCTGGAGTGCTTTGGACGATTGCAGATTGGGATCGGTGCTGGTGGCATCGGCCTCAAGCTGCGCCAGTGCTCGTGCGTTTTGCTGAATGTTCGCGCGGATGTCGCCAATGGCCTTCATGCCGGTCATCAGGCTGGCATCCTGCAATTGAATGAGTCCAAACTGCTGCCGCCAATCCTTCTGGGCCTGTGGCGTGGCGGTAACATCGACAGGCTGAATGGCAGGCAAGAGATTGCGGAAACCGGTTTGAATGGAGTTGACGTTGCCGCTATTGACGCCATCAACCCAGGTATTGGTATTCCCATATTGGTTCCCAGCTACAAACTGCTGCCAGTTGGCGAAGGTGTAGCGGTAGCGGGCCGGAAGCCCCTTGAGTGACTGAGCTTCGGAATTCAATAGGTTGAACTGCTGCTGGTACAGCGCGTACATCTGCTGAAGCTGTACCAGTTCTTTTTGCATTTGCAGCAACTGCTGGACCTGCTGACGGATGC
>DASZFK010000518.1:0-4596 GCA_035939855.1 Candidatus Angelobacter sp. | reverse complement strand
CAGCTCTCAGCCAGCGGGAATCCATTTTGAATGGCATTAGCGAGGGCGCTGTGCCATTCCCTGACCAGGGACATTGCTTCAATGCCTGCCTTCAGGAAGGCCTTGGAGAATCCTGGATTTGCCGGCGCGGGCGCACTTGTTGGGCTTGTTGCACTTGTTGCACTTGTTGAAGCTGGTGCTGCAGGAGGCCCATTTGCAGAAGTCGGCAACGTCAGCGTGATCTGATTTCCGCTAAAGCTGAGGGAGCCATTCGCAACTCGCGCCAAGGTTTCGAGGTCAACATAGGACCTTCCGTTCATTTGAACCACGGTCACTTGCCCCAACTGGCCGTTCACTATAAGGATGCGGTTCTGCTGCGCGGCTTGCGACAAGGCAAGCACCGGCACAACTAAAAGCATTGTCAATACCAGCGGTGCTAAGGATTGCCTTTTTCGCATGGTGAGACTCCTAGACGGTAGCTGGTCTCTTCCACCATACCTTAGGGGAATGCCGAGCATCGCGCCATTCTAGGGGCAATGAGGTTCTTCGCTCTTAGTGCACGAGCCAGTTGGAGTGGAGGGGAGCCAGCTCCAACCGGCTTGTGCGTGCTTATGGTTCTACTCACTGTTGCTTCAGAGAGAGAACTCTGCTTGCCAATCAGGCTCTCGGGCTGGCAAGCCGCGACATGGTGCCACGAATCGCCATAGTTGCCAGAGAGAGTCCGCAGAAGAGCATTCCAAGCAAGCCGATAAGCGGCAGCTCGCTCGCTGTCTTGGGAAGCTTCGTGGGAGCCGGTTCAGGAGCTGCAGCAGCTGTTTCGACCGGAGCTGGCGCTGGAGCTGGCACAAAAACCAGAATTGCGACATCCGGCTTTGGCGCAGGGGGCGGCGGCGGCATAGTTCCCGTTCGCTTCACTATCTGGGCGACCACAGTGGCGGGCTGCTCGATCACCTGCTGAGCATCTACTTTCATCCCTTTCCTGAGACCGAATGCGTCCGTTACTTGCCCGTTTACCGTGAATTTCTGGCCGTTGGGAATTTTGAACTCTTGATTCTTACCATTATCCATCGTCAAGATAACCGAGTTTGGCGGATTGATGAACCATACCGTGCCACTGACTGTTTTCACGGTCGTGATCACCTTTGGAGTGGTCGTTGTAATGGTCTGTCTTTCAATGACCATGCCCGGCTGGATCTGGTGGATGTTGAGCTGTTTTCCATCAACAGTCACGGTTGTGCTGTCCGGAACGTTGTCGAAATGGCGCAGTGTTCCATCCTCAGCCTTGATAACGCAACTGTTGCCGGAAACGTAGACCACCGTGCCCTTTTCGACTTTTACTGTCTTTGTAGCGGCCCCGTCCTGCGTTGTTTTTGTTGTAGTCTCTACTTGCCCCGACGCTGTCATACAGAAGGCGAAGCAAAAGCTTCCTCCAGCTAACAGACCACGCAAAACATTTTTCGAGAACCTACTTGACTTCATCTTGTTTCTCCTTTTTGTTAATTTTCTTGCCCGTAGAAATTGAGTTGTTGCTTGCACGCTCGTCCGCTCGGTCAGAAATCTGGTAAGAAGCCGTCACTATGTATCGTTGAGGAGCATTCCCCACGAAATAAAAGGGATAACAGGTTACGAGGGTCAGCGTCTGTGCCGGTGTCGGAGCCAGAACGGATACATTTTCTGGGTCGACGATCTGTATCTGGGTAATGGCGTACAGGTCCGTTTGCCCGGACCGGATGACTTCGATTACATCGTCAGGTCCTACGTCCTTGAGGCCGCGGAAAAATCCGTCCCTGTGTCCCGCGATCCCAAGATTGCCCGGCTGCCCGACTTGGGCCGTGCCAAGAATGCGGCCCACGCCGCGATTCAAGGTTAGGTCATCCGTGTCGTTGAACACGGGCACTTCGAGGTTGATCTTGGGAATGCGAAGGATGGCAAGGGGAAGATCTGTCTTAGCGGAGAGGCTCTCTTTGTAGGCGACGACGCGTTTGGGGTTCCACAGCGTGAAATCCACAGCGGGTTCTGCTAAGGAACCCTCCTTCAGGCGGGCACTGGCATCGGTGACTTGCACTGCCGCTGCGTTAGCTTGGAATAGGCTTATTGCAGCGCGTGACGCCATGCTCCCGTAGATCCGTACTCCTGCCCATATAGCTAGGAGCGTCAGACCGATGGCCAGGAAAATACGCTCGCCTTTTCGAATTTTCATGAGACCGCTTGAAACCATCTCTCTCATGCTGCTCTTGGTCCTGCCCTGTTAGTTCCACTTTCTGCCATGCCGTTGCCAGTGTGATGGCCTTTCGCCGACTCAAAACTAACTAATCCCGGGATAAAGTGTCTTCCGGGCACACGGTCTCCTGCTCATCTCATCCGGTTCAAAACACACCCGGCGTCTGGCATCCAACGCTATCGGGTCGAGGTCCAGCGACCGTGGGTTCAAGGTAGGGGTTTCTTGGGGGTGCCGGAACTGTCAAAAGTAACAGATGCGAAGGAGCAATGTAGATTTGGGAGGCAGGGGAGAAGGCACCCTGCGGCAGGATTTCTAATGTTGACAAATGTCGTTTTGAGGCCCGCTGGAGGAGTGAGTACGCTCGGCGGGCGCAAATGGATCGAGGTCTAGCTATTCCAACAAGCTGACAACACCGCTTGCGATGTCGTAATACCCGGCGACGACCTTAAGTTTGCCTTCTTTCACCAAACCGGAGATGACCGTAGAGGCTTCTCGCAGGAGAGCGGACTGGATCTTGACGTTCGCCCTGGTTGCTGCCTCGAGATTGGTTCCGGCCTGATCTACCGCAGGCTGAATATGCGGAAAAAGTGCGCTGATCTGTCCTGGAGCTTCCTTTGCCTGAATCGTCGCCTTTACCGCGCCGCAATTGCCATGGCCCATCACAAGAATCACCTTAGTGCCTAAAGCCACGGCCCCATATTCTAGACTCGCGATGATCTCCGGCGTAACGACATTGCCGGCGACCCGCGTCACAAAGAGATGACCGATGCTCTGGTCAAAAACCATCTCGACAGGGACACGAGAATCAGCACAAGAGAGCACTGCCGCGAATGGTTCCTGCTTTTCCATCGTGTTTTGCTTGAGAATCGCAAGGTCTTGCTCGTGCGCAGTAACACGGTGGGCAGAGAATCGTCCATTGCCATCCATGAGTTCTTGTAGCGCAGCATCCGGGCTGAGCTTGCTTTGCGCCATAAGCGGACGCGGCTCCGTGAACTCCATACCCACTGCAGTAACAATCCCGGCCACTGTCCCCGCCATCGTCATCTGCAGAAAGCGCCGTCGTGATGATTCTTGTTCCGGCATGCGTGTTTCCAAGTCTGCCCCGGGCCAAAACCGTCTCGGCGGCATTTCCTGAGTGTCTCTCCTTGCAGTTTCTTTTGAATTAAGAGGAGCTGTCATCTTAGTCTCCTTTGAGTTCATCAAGTCAGTAGCGAACGGCTCGGCGGGTTAGCTCCAAACTACATTTAGCACCGGAAGTATTGTGGACGGTTGTTAGCCCCGGAATATGAATGGTGATGGAGGCACGCCGCAATAGTGATTTGCAGAGCTCTGCTTATTCGTTCACGCGCCGAGCCCTCAAGCACCGTTGCGTTGACGTATTATTTTGCTGCGGGGACCCACACATTGTCGGCAGCAGCGATATCGGCGTTGGCGACATCGGTTGAAACATCTACCCGCTGGAGTCCCTCCTTCTTCCGGGGCACTGCCTGAAACACCAAGTAGTATTGGTTGTCTAAGAACTTCTGCAATCGATCCAGGTAGGGCTTAAAACTGACTACATTTTGGGTTCCCAGCGCATAGTATTCGCCACCCGTCTCGTCGGCGATTTTCGCAATACCGGACTGTCCAAGCTGCGCTTCCCAAGCATTGCGGCCACGTCGACCGGCGCCCGTGGCATAAATAGAATGCACAATGACGCCGTAACGCTGGCTATTTCTGCTTGCTGAATCCGCATCCGGGCTAATGGTGGCCATAGTACTGGGTCCCGACACCAGACTAGGTCCCGCAATGCCGCGGGGAGGGGTCGGCCCAAATGAAGACCTTTCGCCGCGGAGCCGGTCAATTCCGTCAGTGATCATCAGAACCTCACGGCGCACTTTTTGCTGCGGCCAGCCCTTGACCAGGCTCATGAGCGACAAATACGGGCTATCCATGGATGACACAGTTCCCCTGGGAAGACGCACTGCCTTGGCCGCGAGGGCGTGGTCGGGCGTGAAATTTTGGGTGATCTGGATCGTCGCGTTAGACATGTATGCAACGCCGACCAGGGTTGACGCAGGCTGAGAATTGATGAAATCCCGGAGTTCGCTGAGGTTGTTTCCAATCGCCGGGTCACACGTGTCGTCGATCAGAATAAACAACTGGAGGGCGGCATTATCGCCTTGAGCTGGGATCAACTGAGTTACTTTGAGGAAGTCCTTGCCCTGTTTAACCTTTATGTTATCCGGGCGCAGCGCAGGAACCTCGCTGCTGTCACTCAGGGCCTGGTCTGTGATAACCATGTGAACCTGAACCGTGCTTGCGGCGGCGGTTTCTTGCGAATGGACCATCCTTGCGCTCCATGCCAAAAGGCATAGCGTGCCGCACAGGCCCAGTAAGATCTTGTAGATTCTCAT
>DASZFK010000517.1:0-3299 GCA_035939855.1 Candidatus Angelobacter sp. | reverse complement strand
GGTCTCCACCCGTACATTCTTGAAGTCGGCAGTCATGGCTTCCAGCATGAGCAGCCTCTCGGACAAGTTGAACAGCGGGGCCTTCTCCGCATTGCGCAGAATCGCCACCACCAACTCATCAAAGATCTTGCTGCCCCGCTCAATCAAATCCAGGTGCCCGTTGGTCGGCGGATCGAAGGAGCCGGGATACATCGCGATGACTTTTTTCAAAAAGCCTCTTTCACGAATGCAGCTTCGGTAAAGGAGGATTCTATGCGTCGAGCGAAGGTGATGGCAATGCCTGTTCGCCGGCTAATGATGTTTGGCATCGCTGAACCTGCTGAGACTTGTCCAACAGTACAGGTAACCGACTCGGCAGTTACCCCGTCTTCTGATATAGCACAATGGTGGTAGTTCGTAACTTGTCACGGGGGCGTCTGGAAACTAGCCTGATATTGATGTCACCAGTCTCTCTGCTGTTCTCCTCTGACGAGGAAACGTCGCGCCGGTTGGTTCAGGCTCTAAGAGAACTCGAGCTCGAGATTGAGCCCTGCCCTGATATCTTTACCGCCGTCGAATGGCTTACCAGCCGAAGCTTTGACGTCATTGTGGCCGACTGGGACAGTGGCCCGGAAGCGGCATTTCTGCTTAAGAATGCTCGTGAACTGAAGTTGAATAAGGCAGCCTTCACCCTGGCTCTCACTAGTGGAACATCGAACCCTGCGCCTGAAGAAGATGGTCCAGATCTGGTGTTGACCAAACCCCTTGAGCCTGATCAGGTGAAGTATGCGGTCCTGAGCAACGACCGTTTTCTAGGTTGCATGAAGGCGTGGATCGCGAGGGGTGATTTTGCCCAAACTCAGGGAACAACTCACGCGGTCGCAAAAGTACAAAATGTTGCAAGAGCAGAAAATGTTGAGCGGCGGCCGGTTTCAGAGCAGCCCTCCCCCAAGCCACTGGCCGCCCGCCCGTCTGAGCCCTCCCCGGACCCCGGCTACTCCTGCGGCGAGCCTTCCGCGCCACTCCATCTCACATTTGCCACTCTTGACCGGCGATTATTCCGGTCCCTCGACGAGCAGAATCACATTGAGCAAGTATCTGGCAAGGTTAAGGGATACCGCCGCCATCGGTTCTTCTTGGGAGCTTTTCTGACCGTAGCGTTCCTTTCGTTGGGCTACACCTTTGGCCAGCCTTTGCGGGTTCAGAGTGTGTTTGCCAGCGTGGCCACTGCTTATAAAGCTCTTGAAATGAGATCAGGCAAATTACGGTCGTCTGAAAACGAGACCGACTCGGACTCCGCATTGGCCCAAGCCGTAGCTTCGCGCCGGGCTGGTTCTGGCAGATATCCGGCATCGAGATTACGCGCGGTCCCGCTTCAAACGGTGATCCCGTCAGACGAAGTTCCGGCACCCACCGAAGAAGTCCTGGACGCCGATGCCCGCTTAAATCAGGATCATTACCCGACGGCCGTGTCGCCGATGCTAATCCCGGACAGCTTAAAATTGCCGCCGCCGGGGGCCGCTACGGTTCGAACCGTGAGCGTGAAGCGGCCGCCATCTCTACTCAGCCAGATGGAACCGGTAAGCCTGCCCGAAGATTTGTCTCAGGGGCTGCTGTTGCAGAAAGTCGCGCCCAGCTATCCAGAGCAAGCTTTGAAAGCCGGCCTGCAAGGCGCGGTCGTTCTGCAGGCCTGGATTGACAAAGACGGCAGCATTCGGGACCTGAAACTCGTGGATGGCTCCCTGCTTCTTGGCCAGGCTGCCGTTAAGGCGGTTAAGCAATGGCGGTACAAACCCTACGTGCGGAATGGTGTAGCCGTCGAAGCTGAGACCTATGTCACGGTGAATTTCAGATTGCCTTAGAGGTTTTCCCTGGCTCTCTGCCACGCGAGTCTTAAGGCACCAGCCCAGTGCCTTGAAAATCATTCAGTTCACAACTTTTTACTTGTTTTTACTCTGGATTGACACATCCCTCAGCCTGTTCAACTATGTTTGTTTCCGGGCTGATCTGGTGCGGGCTTGATCCAGTAACCTCCCGGATCAGGAGACCATGATGAAGATGAAGCGGCGATGGAACGAGCGAACCCGGTTGATGCTGACCCTGGAACTCGCCGTGGTGTTGCCTGCCGCTGCCCTGGTCATCCTGAGCGCGTGGCACTTAAATGAAATCCAGCGCGACCGGGGCGTGGAAGCCGCCTTCCAGCGTGATTTCAACCAGGTCCTTGCGATTTCCGAGAAGCAAATCAACGAGAAAGCTGAAGGCATGGCCGACGAGGTGCGCGGCCAATTTGCCGGCCCCGGCAACACCTGCGTGGAAACTCTGGACAGGATTCTTGCGACCCATCCTTACATCGCTCATGTCTTCGTTTACGAACCCAACGGCGGTTTGACCTTCCGCTCCCAGCCGTCCCGAGTCAAGGATCCTGCGTTCCGCACCGAAGCCGACGACCTTTCCTCCATGACCGGCGGATGGTTAAAGATGGAATTCAAGGACGAGGTGAAGAGTTTCGAGGAGAAAGCAAAGGCGGGCAGGCGCTACTACTTCTTTGATAATTGGCCGATGAGAGGCGAGAAGCACTTGTACCAATCGGCAGCGTTGTTTTTGATGTCCGACGGGCCGAACGGAAACAAAGCGATAGGCGGGATGGTGTTCGATGCCGAATACCTGCGCGATCAGTTCTTTCCCGAAATGCTGGACTCACTTTTGAGCCATCAGGAAGAACGAGGCGAAAAGAACCACGTAGTTATGATGATCCACCCGAAGCATGAAACCACTCCTTTGGTGGCTTCAGCGGGTTGGGATGGCGGCGAACCCGAGGTCGAGCGCAACCTGGAGGGCGCATTTCCGAACCTCACTCTCGCGATCAAATTGCCGGGAACGACACTGGCTGCCATGGGCCAGCATTTTATCAACCACAGCTTTGTCATCCTTGGCGCCATCTCTCTCTTGCTCGCTGGTGGGATCGTCATGACGCATCGCAATATCTCGCGCGAGATGGCGCTGGCGCGGCTGAAGTCTGATTTTGTATCCAACGTTTCCCACGAGTTGCGGACTCCGCTCTCGCTGATCCGGCTGTACGCGGAAACTCTCGAGATGGGAAGACTGAAGACGCCTGACAAGTATCAGGAGTATTACAGCATCATCCGCAAAGAGAGCGAACGGCTTACCGCGTTGATTAATAACATTCTGGATTTTTCGCGAATCGAAGCCGGACGGAAAGAATACGACTTCCGCCAGACCGATATGCGCGAACTGGTCCGCAACACCCTCGAATCGTATCGCTACCAGATCGAGCAAAGCGGATTTGCTTTCGAGGAAAA
>DASZFK010000516.1:0-7611 GCA_035939855.1 Candidatus Angelobacter sp. | reverse complement strand
TACTTCAGCGAAGAGCAAGGCTGGAACAGCCGCCTCGACGAGTTGCAGGCAGCCATCTTGCGGGTCAAGCTGCGACACCTGGACCGGTGGATCCGGCAAAGACAGGCCGCCGCCGGGAGCTATGACCGCTTGCTGAAAGACCTGCCGGGCGTGATAACTCCAATGCGCAGCGGGTTTGGAAGCCACGTCTTCCACCAATACACCATACGAGTTCCGCAACGCGACCAGGTACAGCAGGACTTGGCTGCTCGGGGTGTATCCACCATGATTTACTACCCGGTTCCCATACACCTGCAGCCTGTCTATGCACACCTGGGCTATCGCCGAGGCGATCTGCCGGTGACCGAGCAGGCTTGTGAACAGGTCCTTTCGCTGCCGATGTTTCCTGAATTGCTTGAGGAGCAAAGCGAATATGTCGCTGAAGCACTTGGCTTCGCCCTCGCCAGCGCGAGCGGAGAAGGGAAGGACCGTGGCTAACAACACTGCCGGATACAAAGATCGCATGCCTGCTTCTGCACCTATTTCGAATTTTGAGCTGATTCATCGCCGCTACGGCTCGCTTCTGGTGCGCATCGCCGGCCAGTATGTGCCAAGGAACTCGCTGATTCTCGCTGCCTCAGAAACGTGGCTCCTCATAGCGTCCCTTGTCGCAGCCGCGGCAATTCGCTTCCACAATCTTTCGACTGCCGGCGAATATCTCTCGCAATCCATCAATTGGCTCCGTTTTGGCGTCGTGACCATCGTGTGCCAGGTGGCTTTGTACTACAACCAGTTCTACAGCCGGCGGACCATGCTGAATCGTAGCTCCCCAATGATGCGCACGGCGCGTGCGGCCGGCATTGGCCTCGTGCTTCTTTCTCTTGTTTACTACCTGCTGCCGCCGATCCGGATCGAGAGAGGAATCCTGCTTTTGATGGCCCCGGTCTCGATCGGGTTGATGTCCGGGTGGCGATTTGTTTTGGCCAGAACGCGAAGCTTCACCCACCCGCAAGAGCGCGTACTGATCCTGGGAATGGGCGCCGCCGGAATTGGCCTGGCATGCGAGGTGTTGCGCCGCCCCGAATTGCAATACAAGATCGTTGGTTTTCTGGACACAGAAAGCACAGACATGGAAGCCGGACGGCTGGTCGAGCCCGGCATCATTGGCGACATCTCCCAACTCCGCGAGATCGTCGTGCAAGAGCAGATTGACCGCATCCTGCTTGCCCTTCCGGAGCCACTCGATGCCTTGACCTGCCACCAATTGGCGCTCCTGCGTTTGCAGGGACTGCCTATCGAAGACGCGCGCTCATTGTATGAACGCCTGACCGGCCGCATCATGCTGGAGCAAATGCAGCTTAGCTGGCTGGTGCTCTCCAATGGGTTTCATAAATCTCCTTTTCTTCTGGCGGCAAAGCGCATGGTTGATATTGTGGCTTCATCCTTGCTGTTGATTGTGGCTTTACCCTTCATGTTGATCATCTCCCTGGCTATTTTTTTTGAAACGGGCAGGCCCGTCTTTTTCCGGCAGGAACGAGTCGGGTTGGGAGGAAGCATTTTCCAAATCCTCAAGTACAGGTCCATGTACCAGAGAAGGGACCAAGGCGCGCCTCAATGGACAACCGAAGGCGATCCCCGCATTACTCGGGTCGGAAAGATCATCAGGAAGTTCCGGCTCGATGAGTTGCCGCAACTGTGGAACATCCTCTGCGGAGAGATGAGCCTGATTGGCCCGCGCCCTGAAGTCCCGTATTTCTGCGATCTGCTCAGCACAGAGATTCCGTATTTCAAGCAACGCCACAGCGTTCGTCCAGGGCTCACAGGGTGGGCCCAGGTGAAATATCAGTATGGCGCCAACTTTGAGGAGGCCAGAACCAAGTTTGAGTTCGATCTCTTCTACATCAAGAACCTCTCCCTGATGCTCGACTTGACCATCTTGTTCGAGACGGCCAAGGTCGTGCTTTCGGGCAAGGGCGCAAAATAGAAAAATTTCTACGCCACGTTTGCACTCGCATGCTCCTGTTTGATCGCGAGGAACCGGCGGACGAATTCAATCATGGGCTCGAAGCGTCGTCCTTCGAGCAGTTCGCAAAGGCGAGGCTCGGTCTTATGCAGGCCGCGATAGTGACGGAACCTTGATTTCCACCGGGCCGCGATGCGAGGCTGGTCCGGGTCGATCTCCCAGGGATGAAAATAGACATTCACCGGCTGCTGGTGTTTGTGAATCTGGCGCATTCCGGCGCGGGTGTATTGCATGGGAAGATGGCGCAGATATCCTCCGCCCGCAACCGGCCAGTTGACACCCAACCGGCGCGTTACCGAAGCTGGAATTTCAACGATGCCCTCTCCTCCGGGAAGTATGCGCTTATGCGGAAACCGGGGTGAATCAGGCATTCCATAAAGATCGTGCCGGATTGGGAAGATGCTGGAGTCATAAAGGAACCCTTCGCCGGCCAGAATCTCCAGCGCCCACAATGATTCCTTGCAAATGGAGAAGGTGGGCGCGCGGTATCCAAACAACTGCTGGCCGGCTGCATCTTCAATGACCGCCTTTGCCCTTCGCAGATCGGACCGGAACTCCTGAGGTGTAAGCGTAAAGACCCGCTGATGGGCATAACTATGACACGCCACCTCGTGACCGCCATTGGCAATCGCGCGCACCAGAGAGGGTTCCCGCTCGGCGACCCATCCCAATATGAAAAATGTGGCTTTCTGGCCATATTGTTCGAGCAAAGCCAGAATCCGTTCTGTGTTCTTTCTCACTCTCGATTCATACTTCGGCCAGTCATCTCGGGAAACACTCCCCGCAAAAGCCTCGACGTGGAAGTAGTCTTCAACATCGATGCTCAGCAAGTCGCGTCCCGAAAATGGAATATTCTGCGGCAAGGATCTGTTTGTACTTTTTTCAGCGGCGTACGGTTGCAAAAGGTGTAAGGCAATTACAAGACCATGAATAGGAACCCAGAAAGAAACGCAAGGTCTCTCACGGTCTCTGCTTCGCAGACATCCTTCGCCTCAGCTCAGGACGGGCTCTTTTGAGATGACGATCTGAAATAAATCTTTATTCGCGATATGTGCAAGACTTTGCACCTGCCACGGAAAATGAGGATGCACTTCTGGTGCTTTGATTTCTGGTTTCCAAAACACCACGTTAGGGCTTCCGAAAAACTGTCCAAAAACTGGACGAAAGTTGGTTAAAAGTTGGTTTAAGGTTGGTTTAAAGTTGGGAGGGGTGGGGGGGTACTCCCCTCACGTCCATGCTTCTATGAAAATCGCTGACGGTTGTCGCTGCTCGAGGCCGAACTTTCCCGACATGGTTGGCGAGAGAGGCGTTTGACGCATACGGTTCTCCTAAAAGGGTGGTTAGAGGGTAGATAAAAGGTACAAAAAGGCCGTCCAGAGGTGCGCTGTTTTAACCCTTTCACAAGTTACAAGGTAGGTCCTGAATCTCTTCGATTCACAGGTTATTCACATAAGTTATTGAAAATAGGATAATTAGATCGTTATTTTTCAGGGAATGATTTTGGATAAAGCTACGCCAACCCAGAGATTAGCCACGACAGTTATAGTCATCGCGAATGACTCGAATTGGGTAAGGTGCAGGCTCTCCTAATGGCGTTTGATCCTTCGCCGAATTGCTACCAAATCGAATAGTAGACGAAAGTCTTCATTCCGTCAAACTTAAACAAGAGACTTCCGGAGTTGGTGGATTCCGATTGAATTCCCCGAGTTCCAATTCATCGCTCCGCGATGAATCCTTCGGCTTCGCAGGCTTGCCTCAGGACAGGCTAAAAACGCCTAAAGGCCCGCGATTCGCGAGCGAATCGCTAGACGCTGCTACTGGTAATGGGTCAGTTTCACGGAAACTGACCCATTACCCGTTTGGCAACAAACTTGCCTAATATTCCCACACTAGGAGACTCTTGAAATGAAGCGCTGCATGATCGCGTTGATGTTGCTGGCAGGATCCGTCGCCGCTCAAACCGGCGGTCCCAACGCTAAAGAAAATGCGCTTCCCACAAAGCCACCTGCGCCCACCGACGTAGCGCCAAATTCCAGCGGCTATCGAATTGGCGAACAGGACTTGCTCAATATTACGGTGTGGAAGGAGCCTGAGCTTTCGGGGCCGGTAGTAGTTCGCCCTGACGGAAAAATTACTTTGCCCCTGGTCAATGACATCCAGGCCAGCGGCCTGACCCCTGCCGAGCTTCGCGACCTGCTTTCAGAAAAACTGCGCCCCTTTGTGACCGTTCCTGAGGTCACGGTTGCCGTGCGCGAGATCAACAGCCGCAAGGTTTTTGTGATCGGCCAGATCGCTCATGAAGGTTCATATCGCATCAACTCCAGCACGACCGTGCTGCAGATCATTGCCGAAGCCGGAGGACTAAACGAATTCGCCAATCGCAAGCGCATCTACGTGCTCCGCAAAGAAAACGGCGCGCAAGTGCGGTTGAGTTTCAATTACGACAAGGTAGTCAAAGGCAAAGACGCTTCCCAGGACGTGCTGCTCCGCCCAGGAGACACCATCGTTGTGCCGTGATCTGCTATTACGATGTCGAGCTGCCATTGTTTTGCTGGCCTTCCTGCCGGTAATCCCTGCGTGGGCACAGGAGAGCTCAGGCGGAAGCGATGCCACGCCTCCGGCTGCACAAGCTACGACCGGAGACAACGCCAGCGTTCCATCAAACTCGAAAGCCACTTCCGTCAATCTCGAGACCGGCCAGCCACTTCTGCCGTCGCTCTCCCCTCTTCGATGGAAGCATCTCTCGCTTCTCTCCTTCAACGCCACCTACATTTACGACAACAACTATTTCCTTGAACCCAATGCCCCCGTCGCGGCGAAAGGCTCGATCATCTCCGGGCTCATGCTTTATACCTTTAAGGTCAGGCACATCGACCTGGATTTCCAGTATCGCCCTCAGATTGAGCTTTCGCAGGCCCGCACGCAGTTTGTCTATGCCAATCAGCTTTTTGATGCACACACATCGATTCATTTGACGCCGCGATGGATCATCAACCTGAGCGACAAATTTCAATCGACGCCTAATAACGGGAACGTGGATGAAGCGTCCTTCATTCCTAACACTTCTGATGGTACGGCGCTGCGCTCTCCAATCCTGGCAGCGGCGCGAGGCGCCCTCACGAATACTTTTACGGCCTCAGCCGACCGAAAGCTCAATGGACGTGACCGGATCAGCCTGCTTTTTCAGCATGAACTGGCCAATCTCTCCAGCCTGCCCGAAGACCGCCTTGCCGCGCAGGCCGGCTCTCCAGTCCTGACCGAGCAGAGAAATGTGCGTGTCGAATTTGGATGGACCCGGCGTTTGCAACGGGGAAGCGAAGCTGGAGTCCGCTATGCGTACGTTCACGAAAGCTTTCCGCAAGCGCAAGGCTCGACGCAACTGCACGGCATACTTGCGAGCTACTCGAAACGATTGAGCGCCTCGTTGCGATTGCGGGTTGAGGGCGGCCCAACCTTTGCTGTTTCACCGTCAACCACGGCAGGCGGCCAGCTCTCTGCAAGCGGGACCTCGTATCTGGCAGCAGCATCGCTGCTGAAAACTTTCCGGCGCGCTACAGCAATCTTTTCCTATTCACGGAGCAGTTCATTCAGCGGACGAATCAACAACTCATTCAGTGACCGCTTCGAGGCGTCCTATTCGCAACGCTTTCTGAATCGTCTCAACCTGACCACTGGCGCAGCGTGGCTGACGCAGGGGCAAGGCCAAACCAGCACAGGCAAGTCTGCATGGATCCAGAGCGATTATCGCCTGCTGAGGGCCTGGTCCATCTACAGCACCTATGCTTATACATCGATTGGCAGCGGCCCTCAACCTTCTTCATCCCGCAGCCTGATCACCAGCGGGGTGCGCTGGTCTTTTGCCAACCTGCATCGATGAACGGGAGAAACAGCTTCGATTGCACGGTATTCTTGCATCCGGCGTTGCTCAAGGCATCTCGGACCGCCGGATCATCGATGGCGCGGGCCACCGGCACATAGACGGTCATACGATGGCCTATACAATAAGGACGGTAATCTTTCTCGATCTCCCCCAAGATCGAACCACTGAAAAGAGTCAACCCGCGCCACTTGCGGACCTGCCCATCACTTGCGCCGACGATCACATAATCGAATGCACCCGCTTGTAGCTCGTTTTGAATCCGCTTTGAAGACCAGTGTCCTGCAAGCTCCAGGTAGTGATTTACCGAAGGATCGAGCAGTTCCGGTTGCCGGCTATGGGCGCTCAGGTAAGGAATGTCGGAAAGGACGCGGTGCCGCTGTAAAGATTGGGCCAGTACGCCATAGTCGTCGCCGGGTGGAGTGGAAACTGTGACTCGCCATCCTTCCAGGCTGATTCCCATAATGGCAACCAGTTGGATGATTTTAATGGCTTTAACCGAAAAAGAAGACCCTTTCCAGCTTTCCGTCCATTCTCGCACCGCAAAAGGCGCCAACAAGGCGGTCAATGTCCACGGTTCAAGAAATGCATTTACACTCGCGCCGGGCGCCATTACGACATAGAAGCTCATCCACCAGGAAAGAACGAAATACAGAGTGCAAAACAGCTTGGGGTCCCGGGCCTCATCTTTTGGCGCCAGGACCAAACCCAATAGCCCAAAACCGAACAATACGAACTGCAAAGGAAAATGGACCAAGTCGGCCTTGATTAGAGACACCGCGCTGGATGGGCTCAAGGGAGAATAGCGCGCCATCAATATCTCCTGCAAAAACGGCTCATGCCGCCAGCTAAGCCAAGCAAAGGCCAGCAGAACAGGAACAGCTACCGAGGCCACGAAGACCAGCAGGAGCTTAATGCGCCGGGCCAGCAGCAGCCACAACGTAGCGGCCAAAGGGAGCGCAATGAACGATTGCTTGAACAGTCCGGCAAGAGCGCAGAATAGGCCGGCGATAACTGCTCTCTTCCATGTGACCCCCGAGGTGGAGAGAAAGTAGAAGGCAGCGAAACTCAACAGCAAAGCCGGCAAATCTGCCCGCACGCTCACATTCCAATCGGCAAAGTCGATCTGCGCCACAATGAACGCCGGAGCCATCAACGCAATGAGTGGCTCAAGCTTTTGCTTTCGCGCCCAGCGATACGCTCCAATCAGCAACAACAAGAAGCAAGCTACCGACACCAGCCTCCCCAGGATGAGCAGACGGTCGAATCCTGCATGAGTGACTCGCGCCAGTGAGGCTAGGTATTCATAAAACAACGGCCCATAAGGCGCCGGCGTGTAGGGTGGTTCGTCCAAACCAGGATAAATGTGTCCCGAATCCCTTGCCCACAGCGCTGTTTGCACGACTGCGCTCTCAGGGTAAGTCGTATCAGAATGCACCGCGATGGAACGAGCGATGTGGAGAATTTGACAGGCCCCGGCAATTGCCAAAAGGGCGAGCAAGATAACAGATAAAGTCCGGCTCGAAGCAAAAAGAGACATCCTGGTATTCCACATCTCCGGATCGATATTTTAAAAGTTTATGGGAACTGGTCAATGTCTTCAGGAGAGACATGTTTTTCGCGAGCACTAACTAAGCCAGAGAAGCTGGCGACGATACCTCTAGCCCACCAGCGCAAGCTGTGGGTACACCGTGCAACCAACCCACAAGCTCGCGGTCGACATACCTCCTTA
>DASZFK010000515.1:0-3957 GCA_035939855.1 Candidatus Angelobacter sp. | reverse complement strand
AGCTGGGAGCTACCTCGCCGATAACATGCAGCGCGCCCTTGCTGTTGTTTGCGCCGCCTGGAACCGCTTCTATTCTGGCAGAAGATTTGCCGCCCATCATCTGATCCGTTGAGATCATCCATTCGCCGTAATTAGCTTTGGTGGTCAGGTCGTCGAAGTTGCTTACCACGCCGGATTCTGAACCCTGTGGTGGTCCGCTAGCCTGTTGCTGCAGCTTCTTTACTTCAGCGAGATATGCATCTCGATCATCGCGGATTCCTGCCTTCCATATTCCGACTATATTTCGCGTGGCGGTAATATCAGCGCCCGGATCGCCTTTCACCAGCAGCAAATCTGCACGTTTGCCCGGCGCAATCTCACCTCGATCATTCAACCGGAACGATTTAGCGGGATTGGCGGTGGCCGCTTCCAAAGCTTCCGCGGGAGTGAGTCCGGCGCGAACCAGTAGCGACATTTCACCGTGCATGCTGGCTCCATGCTCCGTGCCGGGATTGGGTGCATCTGTGCCTGCCAGGATTGGCACATGAGCTTGATGGAGCTGTTGGATAGCTTCGGTTGCTCCGGTACAGGAAAGGTGCGTTCGTGAAGGGAAGATGGCCTTCAGGTTTTCCAGACCGCCGGAGGGAAGACCGGACGATATGCGGGGATCATTGACCAACTCATCCTTCTTGATTCCGCAAACACTGTTCAGGACCGAGAGTGTCGGGACCACGAAGACATGATGGGCTGCAGCAAGCTTTCCAAAATCCGGGTTAGAATGCTCGCCGACAAAAAGGTGCGCCAGCCCGTCAGCCCCAGCATTGATGACGTCTTCCGCCTGCTGCAAGGAACCGATGTGTACAACGGCCAGCTTGCCGCGCTG
The DNA here is from genome assembly GCA_035939855.1 of Candidatus Angelobacter sp. GTDB lineage: Bacteria > Acidobacteriota > Terriglobia > Terriglobales > Acidobacteriaceae > Angelobacter. The sequence goes on along the minus strand of DASZFK010000515.1, from coordinate 3,095 downwards.
ATGGGTAGCAGCGATCACGGCAGCCAGGGTTTTCTTGTCCAGAGTGGGAGTAGGCTTGGTCGCTCCATATTCCAAAGCATCGTCGTAGACGATCTTGATGTAATCCGAACCTTCGGCCAGGCGCGCATCGACAAAGGCCTGTGCCTGATCGGGGCTCGAGATGGTTGGAATGTTGATGCCGTATTCGGTGCCATGTCCTCCGGGCGCTGTGACCAAAGTGCCGGCAGTCCGAAGATCAGCTTCATCGGTAAGCTTGCCGGCTGCCTGGTCTTCCTCAATCGACTTACTGTTTTGCACGCTGCTGAACATATCCAACTCGGTGGTCACGCCAAATGCCAAGGCCTGGGTAAGATGCGCTGATCCAAATACGTGTACGTGGCTGTCAATCAAGCCGGGCAGCAGTGTAAGGCCGTCGCCTGCGATGACCTCAGCGCCCACAGGCTTCTTGACGAGAGCTCCGACCGATTGAATTTTTCCAGCCTGCACCAAAACATTGGTAGGACCGGCGAACCGATGTCCATCGAATATCTTTATGTGCTCAAAAAAGACTGGCTTTGCGGAAGGCTGGCTGAAGGTCGAAGAAACAAAAATAACCGAGAGGCAAATGGCGATCTTAATACGCATGAAAATATACCATTTTACTGATTATAGGCTGGGTGGGATTTCTAATTTCCAATTTCTAATTTCTAATTTAAACCTAAGTCTTATCGCGGATCCTTCGGCGGGCACCTCTCGACAGGTTTTGCGCGGATGAACGCGGCTTAGAATTTACCGCTGAGAAGTAGAAAATTAGAAATTAGAAATTAGAAATTAGAAATTCCTCTTGGTTTGCCTTCGCTGGCCTTCCTACGGTCAAATAAGCTGTATGAACATCCACAAACAGGCCTCGCGATATTCGAAGCCATTCCGCGTTGAGCATGGCAAGTCGTTTCGGCTGAAAAAATATGATCCTGCAGACACCTTGGGAGGGCATTCCCGGGAGACAGCAGAGAAGCTTCTGCAGCGCAGTATTGCGAAAGTGAATGATCTGCAGGAGAAACTTTATGCACAAGACCAGTGGGCCGTCCTACTCATCTTTCAGGCGATGGACGCCGCCGGCAAAGACAGCACCATCAAGCACGTAATGTCAGGGGTGAATCCTCAAAGCTGCCAGGTTGTCAGCTTTAAGCAGCCGTCTACTGAAGAGCTGAACCATGATTTCTTGTGGCGAACCGCGCGACACCTTCCAGAACGGGGACACATCGGGATCTTCAACCGCTCCTATTACGAAGAAGTCCTGGTGGTGCGGGTACACCGCGAATTTCTTGCAAAGCAGCATCTGCCTCCAGAACTGGTGACCAAGCATATATGGAAGGAACGATTCGAAGACATCCGAAATCAAGAAGCTTACCTCACCCGGAATGGCGTGATCATTCGCAAATTCTTTCTCCATGTTTCCAAAGAAGAGCAGAAGCGGCGGTTTCTGAAACGCCTTGAAGAGCCGGAGAAGAACTGGAAGTTCTCAGAGAGTGACGTGCGCGAGCGAAAGTATTGGGACGATTACATGAAAGCCTACGAAGACATGATTCGCCACACGGCCACTCCAGATTGCCCGTGGTACGTCGTCCCTGCCGACAATAAGTGGTTTACTCATTTGGTCGTCGGATCAGCCATTATCGAGACCCTGGCGAGCCTGGATCACGCTCTTCCCAAAATCGATCCCGAACGGCGCAAAGAACTCGAGGCGGCCCGGAAGGCCCTGGAAAAGGAGTGAGGGTGGCGTCTGTTTATGACAGGGGATGGGTTTTGTTGGTGAGCAGATAAACCGCAAAGCTCCCCAGCCAATGCGAACCGACATAGTGTTCTCCAGATATAGCTCGCAAGCCTGCGTCAGCATGTGAGGTGGCGCAGGACTTCAGAGGTTGTCTCCGCTGATCGGTGAGCGGCAGGGCTGAGGCGATTCTTTTGAGCATCCATGCCCGGCTTAGGTTGAGGCCATCGAGATGAGAGAATTTGGGATCGCTGGGGTCGGGCGATTTCACCGGACGCAGCCAATCATCGTGGTTCTCCACCGGTATTTGCGGGAGGAAGCGGGTCAACCACTTCGAAAACTCTTCAGCGCCAAGAATGCGCGTCATCACGTCCGCTTCGGCCAGGCTGGGTGAAAGGAAATCCTCTCCTGACGGTTCGTATGTCAACGGGCAAGATTCATCTTTGCCGTAGAAGTGGAGCGCGCGGCCTTGAAGAAGCCCAAGGAAGTCCTGATTATGTTTGCCTTGAGCGTAGTCAATCATAAGGCCAAGGGCAAAAGCGGTCTGGCTATGCTCACCGGATCGAACCGGATAGGGAAGTTGTGGCAGCCACCTGCTCAAACGATGCCGGGCTTCAGATTCCAAAGGTTCCAGGTTGGCTGCAAGTTCATGAGCGAAGCGGTCATGTTTGCTCCAGTCGTGTAACTCCAGGCTAAGTTGCAGCAGCCATGCAAGTCCGTAGGGACGCTCGAAGCTGATTCGTCCGTCGCCTCTTATATAAGCTGTTTCAGCGGCAATGTTGGCAACCGTGAGGCTTTGTTGCAAGGCTTCTTTTGCTAGAGAGGCAAACGGCGCTTGAGGAAAAATTCGACAAAGCCGGGCCAGCAACCAGTGCGTGTGAACGGCGGAATGCCAGTCATAGCATCCGTAAAAAGCCGGGGTAAGCTTTCGCGGCGTAGCGGCATCGTCGTCGCTATTGAGAAGATGATTGATCTTGTTGGGATACTCGCGATGTATACAGTCCAGCGCCAAACTGGCGAGCCGCCGGGCCAACCTCTCATCAAGCGTGTCCATTTTTTGCAATCTAGCCTTCGTTGTCCGGAGGACCGGCGGCCCCAGCCAAGTCCTGCTGCTTGACTTTATCTACATTGAATTTTGCGGCGCGGTCGCGCATGGTTTGCAGAACTTCTTCCAAGGGCGGTGGTTCGCCCTTGATCCAGCGCAGTGGATTAATGCGAGCTACCACAAAGGCACGCAGATAGGGGCTGACGAGTCCACGCTCTTTCAGTTTTTTTACTGCCGCCGCGACTTTTTCTTCTAGGTCAAGCACCAGCGAGGCGCGCTTCTCATGGTCCTTGATGGCCG
>DASZFK010000514.1:0-9820 GCA_035939855.1 Candidatus Angelobacter sp. | reverse complement strand
CTCGATGGGCACACAAGGCATGCGCTATAGCCTGGTCTCGCGCGAGGTGATCGCCGACTCCATTGAAACTGCGTGTCAGGCCCAGAGCATGGATGGCGTTTTAGCCATCGGCGGTTGCGATAAGAACATGCCCGGAGCCATGATCGCCATCGCCCGCATGAATATTCCCGCAATCTTTGTTTATGGCGGCACCATCAAAGCCGGCCACTATGACGGCAAAGATTTGACGGTTGTGAGTGTCTTCGAGGCGGTAGGCGAGTTCAGCGCCAACAAGATCAGTTCTGACCAATTGGCCCAGGTCGAGCGCAACGCCTGTCCCGGAGCAGGCTCATGCGGCGGCATGTACACGGCCAATACCATGTCGTCGGTAATTGAAGCCATGGGCATGAGTCTGCCCTATTCGTCCACCATGGCCGCCGAAGACGATGAAAAGAAGGAAAACGCCTCGCGCTCCGCCCAGGTGCTTGCTGCAGCGATTCAAAAACAAATCTTTCCCCGCCATTTGCTCGCTCGCAAGGCTTTTGAAAACGCAATCGCGGTCGTAATGGCTGTGGGAGGCTCAACCAATGCAGTGCTTCATCTGCTGGCCATCGCACACGCTGCGCAGGTCCCTCTCACGATCGATGACTTTGCGACGATCAGCTCCCGCGTCCCGGTTTTGTGCGACTTGAAGCCATCCGGGAAGTACGTTGCCACCGATCTGCATCGTGCCGGTGGGATTCCCCAGGTCATGAAGATTCTTCTGGCCAACAAACTAATCCACGGCGATGCGCTCACAGTTACTGGGCAAACAATCGCCGAGACCTTAGCCGATGTCCCAAATTCACCGCCGTCCGGTCAGGATGTCATAAATCCGTTTCACCATCCTTTATATACACACGGACACCTAAGCATCCTGCGCGGCAACCTGGCCACCGAAGGAGCAGTCGCCAAAACCAGCGGCGTGAAGACCTCGCACATCACTGGCCCGGCGCGCGTGTTCGACTCAGAAGAGCTATGCTTGAGTGCCATTCTTGCAGGGGAAATCAAGGCTGGTGATGTGATCGTGATCCGCTATGAAGGCCCCAAAGGCGGTCCCGGTATGCGCGAAATGCTCTCTCCGACATCAGCATTGATTGGCGCGGGCCTGGGGGACTCCGTAGGCTTGATCACCGACGGACGTTTTTCCGGCGGTACCTACGGCATGGTCGTAGGCCACGTCGCGCCTGAAGCAGCGGTAGGCGGCGCAATCGCTCTTGTCCAAGAGGGCGACCAGATCACTATCGACGTCCAGAAACAACTCCTGCACCTGCACATCTCCGATCAGGAATTGCAAAACCGCAAACAAAGATGGACCTCACCAACACCAAAGACTCAGACCGGAGTCCTCGCCAAATACGCGAAACTAGTTTCCAGCAGCAGCCTCGGCGCAGTCACCGGATGAATAACTCTTCCTAATGCATCGCATAAATACTTTGTATTTCTAATTCCACACGCACTCTGTTTAGATTGGCAACTAACGCTGTTCGCGCTGCTGTTTGATGCGAGCAAATAAGCAGCCGTGGGGCGAGAGCGCTGAGGTGCGCGGCTCGCCTTCGAAAATGTGCGCAACAAAGGAGCAACGGTGACATGTTCAGACCAGGAAGATCGATTAAACTTTGGCTGGGACTGCTCTTTCTGTCGATGTCGGTCCACGCCGCGTGTGCCTTAACTTCCGGCGCTTCTCCAACTTCTGACCCCCAGGCAGAACGAATCGCCAAGCTCGAGCAGAGCGTCGCCGACGCCAAAAGCTCCGCTGACAACTCCTGGATGCTGACGAGTTCTGCTCTCGTCCTGATGATGACAGGGCCCGGGCTGGCTCTCTTCTATGGCGGATTGGTTCGCAAAAAGAATGTTCTGTCTACGATGATGCAGAGCTTTGCCATGATGGCCATCGTTACGGTGGTTTGGGCCATCATCGGCTACAGCCTTTCTTTTGGCGAAGGCAATAGCTTCATCGGCAACCTCCACCATGTTTTCTTGCGTGGGATCGGGTTGCAGCCTGACCCCGATTATTCCGGAACCATTCCACAGCAGACCTTCATGGTCTACCAATTGATGTTCGCCATCATCACCCCTGCACTCATCACCGGTGCTTTCGCCGAGCGCATGAAATTCAGCGCCATGGTGCTCTTCATGACTCTGTGGTCGCTGGTAGTATATGCGCCCATGGCCCACATGGTTTGGGGCAAGGGCGGATTGCTTAACGCTGCTCTCGGTGGCCGGTTCCCAATTCTGGACTTCGCGGGCGGCACCGTCGTGCATATCACATCGGGCATTTCAGCTTTGGTGTGCGCGATCTATCTTGGCAATCGCATGGGGTATCCGCATGAAACCATGCGTTCGCATAGTTTGGTTCTGAGCTTTATCGGCGCATGCATGTTATGGGTCGGATGGTTCGGCTTCAACGCCGGCAGCGCTCTCAGCGCAGGCAGCCTCGCCACCAGTGCTTTCGTTGCTACGCACTTTGCCGCGGCCGCCGCGGTCGTCGGCTGGGGTGGAGCCGAATGGCTTCGCAACGGCAAGCCCAGCGCGCTTGGGGCTATTTCCGGGGCCGTTGCCGGACTCGTGGCCATCACTCCAGCCGCTGGCTTTGTCGGACCAATGGCAGCTTTGGCCATCGGTTTCAGTGCCGGCATCTTCTGCTATCTCATGGTCGTCCACGTAAAGGCCCGGCTTGGCTACGACGATTCTCTCGACGCCTTCGGTGTTCACGGCGCAGGCGGCACCATCGGAGCCTTGCTGACCGGCGTCTTTGCTTCCCGAGCTATCAATCCCATGTTCAAGGACCCACAAGGAAATCCGCTGCCCTCCGGCCTGCTTGAGGGGAATGCCGGGCAACTGCTGAACCAGTTGATCGGCGTCACAATTGCCTGCGTGCTGGCAGCCGTAGGAACAGTGGTAATCCTGAAAATCGTGGATGTGCTGGTAGGACTTAGAGTTTCCACCGACCACGAAATCCAGGGACTCGATCTTTCGCAGCATGGCGAAGAAGGCTACGCCTGGGAAATCCCTGCATGACTTAGTTCACCGCAAAAGGCGCTAAGGAGGCAAAAACCAAACCTACCAGGGAGGCACGCAGACACGGAGAAAATCAAGACAAAGTCGACCGCAGAGGCCGCAGAGGATTTTGTCTGGTTTTCCGGCCATAAGAAATTTGCGAGAGAAAACACGATTCTGAAGCACTGGCAATGCAGAGGAACGCAGAGAGGTTTTTAAGATCGATTCCTTCGAGCTCTCTCCGTTTCTCTGCTCCCTCTGCGGTTTATCTATTCATTCAATTTTCATCAGATTCCTTTGCGCCCTTAGCGTCCTTTGCGGTGTAATGGTTTTTCAGTTTTGGCAATTCTGGCAATCATGGCAATTTATGGACTTCGATCAACTCAGAACGTTTTCTGAGGTGGCAAAGCTGGGGAGTTTCTCCCGGGCCGCCGAAAAAGTGCTGCGCTCGCAACCCGCAGTCAGCGCCCAGATCCGCCAGTTGGAGCAGGAATATGGACAAAAGCTTTTCGACCGCAGCGCCAAGCAAGTGCGCCTGACTCCAGCAGGCGAAGTTGTTCTGGAATACGCCCAGCAGCTTCTGGCCCTTCGCGGCACATCGCTGCAGGCCATCTCCAACTGGAATGGCGTTCCTTCAGGTACGCTTTCGATCGGAGCCAATGAAGGTACGTTCCTGTATGTGCTCCCCAAGGTCTTCAAGAAATACCACCGAAAATTTCCCAAGGTCAGGATCAGCGTGTATCGCAGCTTCAGCCACAAGGTTACGGAGAAAGTGGAGGCAGGAGCGATTGATCTCGGAGTTGTGACGCTGCCTGTGAAATCGCCCAGTCTTCACGCGGTGCCGGTGTTCCGTGACCGGATCATGCTCATGGTCGGCCGCGACAGCCCTCTCTTTGGACATCGCATCGTGACCCTCAAAGAATTGGCGCAACAACCTCTGGTCATGCCCAGGACCGGATCCATCAGAAAGCTGATGGAGAAAAATCTTCGCCCCTATCGGGAAAGCCTCAACATCACCATGGAACTCACCAGCGTAGTGATGATCAAACGCTTCGTCGCCTCAGGCTTCGGCGTCTCTCTGATCTGCGCCAGCTTCGCCCGCGACAACGTTCAGCGCGGCGAAGTGAAGCTCTTGAAAATCGAAGGCATGGATCTATGGCGCGAACTATGCCTCGTCTACCGCAAAGACCGCAGCCTGCCTGTGGTAGCTTCTTCCTTCCTCGCATTGGCCCGGCAGGAACTCGGGCATTGAGCGTTCCACGTGTTTTCCGTGTAAATCGACTAAGAAGTTGTTAGCTGGCAACCGACATGCGCCACGCAACGATAATGTCCCCATCCCCAAACAACCACCCCCTGTCATTCTGAGGGCCGCACTTTGGCCCGAAGAATCCCTACCCGCAGATGATCGTTTGGGAATGGCACTTGTGGTCATGAGGACATCGGTGGACAAAAGAATGCCGACTAGCCCCGCACGTGCCTTTCCTGAAAATGTACCGTAGGGTAGGGATTCTTCGGGCCAAAGAACGGCCCTCAGAATGACAAGGGAGTGAGAGTCACGTTTATGGCGACGTTGTTGCAGTGTGTGCGTTTTGTAGAACCTTCATTCTCGTAATGCAGAAGAACGTTCACCAGCCCGAGGGCGTCCTACGCCTCCGCTGCACGTTAACGGCCTGTTAAAACACTTTTTCAAATACCAAGCATTTGAATTCTGAATTTCCCTTTCTCTTCAATTTTGTTTATTAAACAAGGTGCATGACCAACGGTTCCTTTCACGGCCATCCCGATCACGACGCCTGTGGCACGGGCTTGATTGTCCACCTCGGCCATCCTGCGTCTCACGAAGTTGTGGACCGTGGATTGGTCGCCTTGCAGAGGCTCGCGCATCGCGGCGGCGTCGATGCGGACGGCGCTAGCGGCGATGGAGCCGGCCTGCTTACTGCAATTCCTGAGGGGTTTATTCGACAGCGTGCTGAAGAATTGGGAATCAACTTGCCTGGTGTTTTTGGAATGGGAATGTTGTTTCTCCCTCGCGACGAACAGAATCGGGCAAAGGTAAAAACCCAACTGGAACAATTGGCAGCCAACCGTGGATTAGGGTGGCTGGGGTGGCGCGAAGTACCGGTCAATGATTCGGTGCTTGGCTCCCGTGCTGCCGAAACGGCGCCTTCCATTTGGCAATGTTTTCTATCGAGCCCTGATAACCTCGATCATCAGCAACTTGAGGCTGAGCTGTTTCGTTTCCGCAAACAGGTAGAGACGGAACTCGCCAACACGGTTTACTTCTGCTCGCTCTCGTCACGCACCGTGGTTTACAAAGGATTGCTGGCGCCGTGGCAGTTGCCGCTCTTTTATCCTGATCTCGACAGCCAGGATTTCGAAAGCCAGTTTGCGCTCTTTCACCAGCGTTTCTCTACCAACACCGAGCCTTCGTGGACGCTGGCCCAGCCATTTCGTTTTCTGGCCCACAATGGCGAGATCAATACTATCGTGGGCAATCGCCGTTGGGTTCATGCGCGCGAGATCGCCATGCGCCGCGAGCAGCACCGTGACGAGTGGTTTCACGCTCTTGAAGAATATGTGAGTGATTCCGCCAGCCTCGACAATGCGCTTGAGTTCCTGGTTCAGCAGGGATTCAATTTGGACTGTGGGCTCCTCACTTTAACTCCGCCTGCTTTCGAGGCCGATGGGCGTCTCAGTTCCCTGGTCCGCAATTTTCTGGAATCGTCTGCCTGCGAATACGAGCCTTGGGACGGCCCCGCCGCTTTGGTCTTCGGTGACGGACGCATCGCGGGCGCCAAACTGGATCGCAACGGTTTGCGCCCTCTGCGTTATACACGGACCGCCGATGGCTGGCTGATCGTTGGATCGGAAACCGGCATTGCCGATCTCGAGGATAAAGAGATCGTCGAGCGGCGACGCCTTGGTCCTGGCGAGATGCTGGTGGTTGATCTTTCCACTGGTGGTCTTCTGCGGGGTGATGAGTTGCTGAAGTCGATTGCAGCGAAAAACCAAAACCCGCCATCCTTCGCTTCGCTCGAGGACAGGCTTCGGCACGGAGACACTGAGAGAAAATCAAGGTCAACCGCAGAAGGCGCAGAGTACGCAGAACCGAGAAGCAACCTCAATCACAGTATTCATCTGCCTCCTCGTACCGGTACGCCGGGATTTGAAAAGCCAGACTCGAAACGAGTCGCCGCTGCTCTGGGATGGAGCCAGGACCAACTCCGCATTCTGTTACACCCGCTGGCTGAAGGAAAGGAAGCAATCTGGAGCATGGGAGATGACACTCCGCCTGCATTTCTTTCCAAAATGCGGAGAACTATTTGGGACTATTGCAAACAGCGTTTTGCCCAGGTCACCAATCCTCCCATTGATCCATTTCGGGAATCGCATGTGATGTCGCTCCGGGTCCGATTGGGACGCGAATTCATCTCCGAGTCGCCGGTGCTCGATTCACAACAATTCGAATTCCTGAGACAGCGGGCGCGCGGACATCAGATCGATATCACTTTCGAAGTCGCAAGCGGCATCCCCGGCGCTTTGCAGGCTTTGGAACGAATCAAGGAAGAGGCGCAAGCCTATTGTCAAGAAGAGCTGCCGTTTGTTCTTCTCAGTGACCGCCATGCCAGCCTAGAGCGGGCTGCGCTTCCGGCGTTGTTGGCCGCGGCAGCGGTTTGGAAAACCCTGGCTGGCTCTGGGAATTTTCGTACTCCGCTGATCTTGGAAACCGGGCAAGCATTCGATACTCATCATGTAGCGCTGCTATTGGCCGTGGGCGCTGCCGCTGTTTCGCCATTCCTGGCCATGCGTTTTGCCGAAGAGCAGCAGCCACAAGGCGCGGCGAACTATTGCCAGGGGATTGATACCGGTCTCAAGAAAGTCCTGTCGCGGATGGGAATCTCCACGATTGCCAGTTATCGCAATGGCCAGTTATTCGAAACCATAGGATTGGATCAGCAGCTTTGCCAGGAATTCTTCGAAAGCGCCACTCACATTGCAGGAGCAGTATCGTTGCCACAACTTCTTGAAGACTACCTGCACAATCACGCTCTCGCATACAGCTCAGAGCAGGCTAATTTGAAAGATGCGGGCTTCTATCGCTACCGTAAAGAAGGCGAGCAGCACGAGACCTCACCCGAGGTGATGCGCAAATTGCATGCGCATGTAAAGATTCAGTCCACGGAAAGCTATGCCGACTTTGAAGAACTGGGATGGAACCGCGAACCGATTACCATTCGCGACTTGATGGAGCTTGTTCCTCAGGAACCAGTTGAACTGGACGAGGTTGAGGCGGAAAGCGAGATTCTTCAGAGGTTCAGCACCCAAGCCATGTCGCTGGGAGCTATCAGTCCGGAGGCCCATCGCACCCTGGCACTGGCCATGAATCGGCTGGGAGCACGCAGCAATACCGGTGAAGGCGGCGAAGACCCGAGCCTCTACACCAGTGAGCCGGAGGCTGCCAACAAGGTGAAGCAAATTGCGTCCGGGCGTTTCGGTGTGACCACCGAATACCTGGTGAACGCCCAGGAGATCGAAATCAAGATGGCTCAGGGTTCCAAGCCCGGCGAAGGCGGCCAGCTTCCCGCCAACAAGGTCACTCCTTACATAGCGAAGCTCCGCCATGCCGTGCCTGGCATGTCGTTGATATCGCCGCCGCCCCACCATGATATTTACAGCATCGAAGATCTGGCACAGTTGATACATGATCTTCGCGAGGTCAATCCCGAGGCGCGAATCGGAGTAAAACTTGTTGCTGGCGCCGGCATAGGCGTAATTGCGGCAGGCGTCGCCAAGGCCGGCGCTGACGTAATCACTGTGAGCGGCCATAACGGCGGTACCGGCGCATCACCTTTGAGCTCCATCAAGAACACCGCGTTGCCGTGGGAGTTCGGGCTGCAAGATGTTCATCGGACGCTGGTCAAAGCCGGGTTGCGGCAAAGAGTTCGCCTCCGCGTCGATGGCGGTCTGAAGTTTGCCCGAGACGTCGTAATCGCTGCGCTGTTGGGAGCCGATGAGTTCGGATTTGGTACTTCGGCGTTGCTGGCCATCGGCTGCGTCATGGCGCGACAGTGTCACCTGAATACCTGTCCGGTGGGAATTGCCACGCAGGATGAGTCTCTGCGTACTCGATTCTCAGGCAATCCCGAAATGGTCATGGCATATTTCCAATCGCTGGCTTCGGAAGTTCGCGTTCTGCTCGGAACGTTGCTGGGTGCGCGCACCATCGGCGAAATTATTGGCAGGACTGAGAACTTGAAACCCCGAATCACTGACTCGTCCGGCAAAGTGAGTGCTCACCAAAAAAGTGAATGGCTGCAAGCATTGCTGCGCCCCATAGCAGGCAGTGCAGGTGGCCGCGCAATTCACAAAAAACCAAACGGACTGGCCCGCCAGCTTGCCGGTTTGATTGACGAAAAGAACGAGATGCGCCAAGCCCTGCCTATCTCGAATGCCGATCTTAGCGTTGGCGCTCATTTGAGCGGAGAGGTGCATCGGCGTTGGGGCTGCCTGACGGATCACTCGGAACCCCTCAACTTCGAATTTCGGGGTGTCTCCGGCCAGAGCTTTGGCGCGTTCCTCGCCTCCGGAATCGCTTTTCGTCTTCAGGGCGAGGCCAATGACTACGTAGGCAAAGGCCTCAGCGGCGGATCGATTGTGATCAGCGCTGGACGAGAGGCGTCCCGCCGCGGCGATGTCTTGGCCGGAAACACGATACTCTACGGCGCAACTTCCGGTGAGCTTTACATCGCCGGACGGGCCGGAGAGAGATTTGCCGTGCGCAACAGCGGCGCTCTCGCAGTTGTAGAAGGCCTTGGAGATCACGGATGCGAATACATGACTGGCGGAGTCGTGCTGGTGCTTGGACCGACCGGCATGAACTTCGGTTCAGGCATGACCGGCGGGCTTGCTTATATCGTTGCCGAGCATTTTACTGACGATGCTCATAACCGTCAGTTCGTGCGCCTCGCTCCCTGTTCACCTGACGAAGAATCGGCTTTGCGCCAAGTCCTGAAAAGACATTTCCAACTGACGGAGAGCCCCCACGCCGCGTGGTTGCTGAATTCTCCCTCCCCATTGCCCATCGTGCGAGTGCAGCCATTGAATTTGCCATGCTCTGTAGAACAGACCTGGGCCCCAATGCTGCAACGACACCAAGAGCGTCCGGCATCCGAGACTGTAGTGCCGGTACCGCCGATTCAAGCCTACGATACGACAGTGGAGAGTGGCGAGCTAGCTTCTTAGTTGTTAGCCCTTAGCCTTTAGCTGTTAGCTTAGAAACTATATCCTTCAGGATTGAAATTTTCCGTTGCCCCCAGTTCATTTTGCAAAATCTGCCGCTACAAAGCAGTTCGGGGAAGCAAATTTGCCGCTACAAAAAGGCAGGTCTTGAGTCCTTAAGTTCTTAGCCTTTAGGGATCCAAATCCTTTGGTCGTCTCGGTTGGGGTTCGAATCAAATGTGCAATCTGCCGCTACAGAAGGCTCCTTGTTCAGCCATTAGTCTGTGTAGAAAAGTAGGGGTTACAGCGGTTACCCTGGTTACAAGCCGCATCAATATTGACGATTTCTGTTACCGGTCGTTACCGCTGTTACCGCTTTCCATGATGGGTTTGCCTTGTTTAGCTTTAGTTCTTAGCCCCAATACTGTTCACTTAAGAAACGGGAGAACCTTATAAGTTATCTCTGAGATGAGATAAAGCTGTGCCGCCCCTCCGGGGCTTATCTCTGTTTCTTCTTCTTTTCCCAGCGCTTACGCGCTGGGCTAACTTCTTTCGCGCCTCCGGCGCTGGTATGTCGCAGATC
>DASZFK010000513.1:0-5010 GCA_035939855.1 Candidatus Angelobacter sp. | reverse complement strand
TCGCTTTCAACGTGAAGCGCAAGCCGCATCAGCCCTGAATCACCCCAACATCTGCACGATCTATGACATTGGCGAGCAAGACGGCAAGCCATTCATCGCTATGGAATTCCTGGATGGGAGGATGCTGAAGGAATGTATCGGGGGCGAGCCGCTGCCGCTTGAACAGGTGGTTCACTTGGGGCTAGAGATTGCTGATGGTCTCGGTGCAGCTCACGCGAAAGGCATCGTTCATCGCGATGTCAAGCCCGCCAATATCTTCGTTACTGAGCGACGCGACGCCAAGATTCTCGATTTCGGCTTGGCGAAGCTGTCTTCGACGCCAGAAGAAGATGCCACCACCCTTACCATGGATGCGGTCGAAAACGTAAACGAAGACCAACTTACAATCCCGGGAACGGCCATTGGAACTGTGGCCTACATGTCGCCCGAACAAGTACGAGGCGAAGTACTTGATGCGCGCACTGACTTGTTTTCTTTCGGCGTGGTTCTTTACGAAATGGCCACAGGGCGGCGAGCCTTTCCGGGCCTTACCTCCGGTGTGGTCACTGAGGCAATTTTGAACCGCGCCCCGACGCCGCTCCGACAAGTGATTCCCAACGCTTCACCAGCGCTCCAGCAAATCATTACAAAGGCATTGGAGAAAGACCCTAAGCTCCGGTACCAAAAGGCGGCTGATATCCTCACGGATTTGCAAGGTTTGAAGAGCGGCCTGGAATCAAGTCGCACACCCAGGGTAGGTCTAGCGAAGCAGCTCTCAGCCTTGCGCCCTCGGCGGGTCGCCATCGCCGGCACCATAGTGTTGTCGGCGCTTGCCGTTGGGATTTGGCTTTTTCATCCGCGCCGGGCGCAGGCTTTGCGAGCAACCGATACAATCGTGCTGGCCGATTTCTCAAATTCGACTGGCGATGCGGTGTTCGACGACACGTTGAAGCAGGCCTTGGCCGTGGACCTGGGGCAGTCGCCCTTCCTGAACATCCTTTCGCAAGAAAAGGTTCGTCAGACGCTGCGGCAGATGACTCGCTCGCCGGGCGAGAGATTGACGCAAGACTTGGCGCGCGAAGTGTGCCAGCGTGCGGGAAGCAAGGCGTATTTGGCAGGCTCGATTGCGGCGCTAGGTACGCAGTACGTAATTGGTCTAGAGGCCCAGAATTGCGCGAGCGGAGACGCGCTGGCACGCGAGCAGGTGACCGCTGCGGGCAAGGAGCAGGTCCTTCAGGCGCTGGGACAGGCCGCAGCGAAGCTTCGCAACGGGGTAGGCGAATCGCTCAGCTCGGTGCGGAAGTTTGACGTTCCGCTGGAGCAGGCCACCACCAATTCGCTGGAAGCCCTCAAGGCCTACACATTGGGTCGAAAAACCCAGTACGAAAAGGGAGACGTCGAAGCCATTCCAATCTTCAAGCGCGGCATCGAACTCGACCCCAACTTTGCGCTGGCACATAGTTGGCTAGGAGCTATTTACTCCAATCTGAACCAGCCCAGCCTGGGCGCCGATTATCTGAAGAAGGCCTTCGACCTGCGCGACCGCGTCACGGAACGCGAAAAGTTCAGCATCACTGCAAATTACTATCTACTAGTCACGGGCGAGCTGGAAAAAGCGAATCAGACGTTTGAACTGTGGATACAAGTTTATCCACGGGATGATGCGCCCTACCCCAATCTGGGCGCTACCCGCATGGTTCTGGGGCAATATGAGAAGGCCGCCGAAGAAGCCCGTGAAGGGCTTCGTCTGGAACCAACCGACGTTATTGAATATGCGAATCTGGGCCAGATTTACCTGGCTCTGAACCGTTTCGATGAAGCAAGGCACACAACCGAAGAGGCGCTGGGGCGCAAGCTTGAGCATACTGCGCTGCACCTGAACCTGTATGCCCTGGCTTTCTTCCAAGGCAATGTGGCAGCCATGAAGCAACAGGCGGATTCGGCAAACGGAAAAGCGGGTGCGGAAGACCAGATGCTTTCGCTCGAATCCGATACTGAAGCTTGGTCTGGGAGACTCGGGAAAGCTCGCGAGCGATCCCGGCAAGCTGTGGAGAGCGCGCGCCGCAACGATGAGAAAGAGCCCGCCGCCCTATGGCAAGCGAACGCGGCACTACGCGAAGCGCTGTTCGGCAACGCGGATGCGGCCCGCCAGCATGCTGCCGCGGCAGTAGCGCTCGCGCCGGAGAGCCACGATGCGAGGGCGCAGGCGGCGCTGGCCTATGCATTAGCAGGCGATGCGAAGAACGCACAGTCACTTGCGGATGACCTCGCCAAACGCTTCCCGCAAGATACCGTCGTGCAATCGGTCTGGTTGCCTACCATCCGCGCGCAGATAGAGACGAACCGAAAGAATGCTGCACAGAGCATCGAGCTTCTTCAGGCGGCAGCACCCTATGAGCTGGGCATGCTAACTGTGAGCGCTGCTAACTCCTGTTTGTATCCCGTGTACGTTCGTGCTGAGGCTTACCTGAGCGCGCAACAGGGCCCGGACGCAGCCGCCGAATTCCAGAAAATCCTCGACCATCGCGGGCTGTCGTGGAATTGTGGAACAGGATCGCTGGCCCATCTTGGCCTCGCCCGCGGCTACGCCATGCAGGGCGACACCACCAAGGCCAAGGCGGCATATCAGGATTTTCTTGCGCTCTGGAAAGACGCCGACCCGGACATCCCCATTCTCATCGCTGCGAAGTCCGAATACGCAGAGTTGCAATGACCGCTAGAACTTGAGCACTAAGTGAGATCGAGCCGGATAGATGTTGATGGCTCTCCGATAGGTGCTGATAACATCTCAATGCAGAGGAAGAGCGGAAGAAGCGCCTTTGGCGAATCATGCCAAACTTTTTCGCCGTGTTATCCCCGTCCCGCTCCTGCTCGTTCTCCTGTGCCCTTCCTTGCGCGCCCAGCAAACTCAGACCCAGGAGTTCCCGGAAATCGATACCTATGTAGGTCTCACGGACAGAACTCGTCTAATGTTCATGGTGGCGCGCTCGACAGACGGGAATACCGTGAATTCCGCTCAAATTGGTCCGAACGTCGACTTCAATTTTCGGCCACTTCTGCGCACGACACTTCGCACCAATGATTCAGCGCAAAGGAATTTCCTGACGTTACGGATCGGATACCAATATCTCAAAAACTTGGGGAAACCTGACGAAAACCGGGTCCCCTTGCAGTTGACCGCGCGCTTCCACCTGCCCTGGTCGGTGGAACTTGCGGAGCGGAATCGCTTTGACCTCCGGGTCATCAGCGGTCAATTTTCCTGGCGTTACCGCAATCGAATCACGATCGAAAGAAGCTTCTCGATTAAGTCTTTTTCGTTCTCGCCTTATGCACGCGGAGAGCTCTACTACGACAGCAGAAAGGGCACCTGGGACAAGAATACGTATTCATTCGGTGCATCGTTTCCTATCCGGAAACGTTTCGAATTGGAGGGCTATTATGAGCGCGAGAATACCACCGGAGGCTCGCCACCGCACGTCAACGGTATCGGGACAACCCTGTCGATGTATTTTCGTAGGAATCCTTCCTAGCTTCCGATGATGCGTGGCTCTTGGTCCGGTAGGACCTTGTTGGTTCTGTTGTCATACCTGATAAACCGGGATGCGTCGTATTTTCACAACCCTCTTGCCTCGAAGTCCCCGCGTACCGCTTTGCGTCGATAGATGTTGAGAAATCCTGTGGGTGTTGAAAAACACCCACCCCTGTTCTCGACATCTATCTGAATGTCAGTGTCGTTGTACCGCGCTGGTCAGACACTATTCCAAACTAGCGGGCTATAACGCCTGAACTATCGGCCCCAATGCACCTCTTTCTCGTCGGACCTGTCAGTTTTGCCAATAGCGCTCATTTCCCATATTGGATTACAAAGCAAGGAATCCCGATGGGCTCTCCGGGTTGCCTTCATGCTGCAAGGACGCACTTGATCACGACATAAGGCTAGGAAGATAGGGGAGTAACCTTGCAAGGATCCGATCGGTTCGCCGCGACAGCCATAGACAGAATTGCAGCTTCGGTCTGGTCCCATGACGTTATTTAGTGGACGGTTCCGGCTTCGGGATCGTTTTCTTCGTGAGGGGCATACGATGATACAAAGTAAGGATTCCAGATTCACAGTTCGCAAATTCAGCTACCGCAGTCTGCTGCTGGCTGCTCTACTCCTGACAGCGGTCACCCTCGCAAACTCCCAGGAGGACAGGAAAATCGAGACAATTGACGCCACCGCAAGGGGAACAAGCACTCAGTTGGGTGGGACGGTCAGCGTTAAAGTAACCATCTCTCAATTCTCTACTGAGGAAGACAGAGCAGTTCTCGTCGATGCCTTTAAGAAGGGCCAGAATCAGGGCTTGGTCGACGCACTGGAGAAGATGAAGCCCGTCGGCCGAATTGCCATCACCGGCACCGTTGGCGCGGAACTCGCCTATATTCGCTTGATCCGCACCGACACGGGCCGCAAAATTCGCTTCGCCACCAACCGCCCGATCCGATTCGTCGAAGCTCGTAACAACTCCACAACCACCGCCTACAACTTGACGGCCGGCGAATTCAACTTGAACGATTCCGACAAGAACAAGAGCACGGGTGTTCTTTACCCTGCTGCCCAGCTGATCATCAACAAAGAGGGCCAGCTTGAGTTTCAGCTCAATAAAAACCACTGGAATCTGGTTAGCATCATCGACTGGAACCAAGCCGGCTCCAAAGAATAGAGGTGCCTTATGAAGGTGCAGCATCGCGTTGCCATTTGGTGTGGTTCGCTTCTGTTCTTAGGTACTTCGATGGCCGGCTTCTTGGTTGCCAACGCGCAACAAGGTAAAAACAATAAGTACATCTGCTCGGAGACCAACCCAGGGAGCATGTGTACTGCTGCCACTACATGCGGGTCCGCTTCTTCGCCCTGCGTCGTGAAGATCAAGCGAAGTGGAAGTACGTCCGCAACCTCCACGCCCGACATTCCGAACGCTAAAGGGAATGCGCCATTCTGCGTAAAGGTGGGCACAACCATAACGTGGCAGAGCTCATCCAAGAATGCAGGCT
>DASZFK010000512.1:0-5939 GCA_035939855.1 Candidatus Angelobacter sp. | reverse complement strand
TCATCCTGAACAGAGCGCCGCGAAAAAGCTTTAGCTTGAGAAAATCATGGGCGCGGAGTGAAGAGCCTGCCCTGAACGAAGAGAAGGGACCCCGAGAATGCGTCAATATTCTACGTCAGATTGAGAGGCACTTCGGCGATGCTCGATTTTTTGCCCGCAAACCAGCCTAGCTCAACCGGCAGATCGAATAAACCAAATCGCATTTCCAGCGTTCCTTGTGAAAAGTAAGTGACATTGGGCTTTAAGCCCCTGCGGCCCTCTTTCCGTACGAAAATGAAATTTTTCGCAAGGT
Organism: Candidatus Angelobacter sp.; assembly: GCA_035939855.1. Classification (GTDB taxonomy): domain Bacteria; phylum Acidobacteriota; class Terriglobia; order Terriglobales; family Acidobacteriaceae; genus Angelobacter. The sequence continues at coordinate 5,647 of DASZFK010000512.1, read as the reverse complement.
CTCTAGCTGTTCTCGCGAAGTTCCATAATGGAACTCTTTGTGACGATAGTTGTTACCAAACGGGAAACTATTTTTCGCTGGGTCATTTGGTTTGTGATATATAGTGTTCGTCTTCCACTCCAGATTTTTGAACAACGGGCCGGATTCCGCAAATGCCGCAAAAGCAATCATCTGCTCCCAAAAGATCACGCCTCTTCAGGCCGAGGAGTTCGGCGGGGGCGTCAATGAGCGGCAGCGCAACTCGGCCAGCGAGAGCACGCCGCTGGATGTGGCTGGTCGCCGGTGGAGTTGGCTTCGTGGCTGCTACCGTGGCCGCCTTCGTACAGCCGCCGCCCGATAATCCTCTGGTTCCAACACAATCATTCGCGCAATGGTTTAAGGAGCCGATGGAAGTGAATGGTTGGAGGCGCTTACCGTATTTAGGCGAACTCCAACAGGTCGTTTTTGTCGACAAGGCACATGGCTGGGCTCTCAGTGAGCGACATACAATCCTGGCCACAACCGACGGTGGACTCAACTGGAAAATTCAATATTCCGACATCTCACAGCACTTCACCTCGTTGCATTTCGCTGATGCTAGTCGGGGCTGGGTCGTGACATATGAAGGTAGAATTCTCGCGACGACCGATGGCGGACTCAACTGGAAAATGCAATACTCCGACAATTCACGGGTGTTTGACTCGATATATTTCGCTGACGCCAGTCACGGCTGGATTGAGAGTATGGGCTTTAGGAGTCAGCGCCCCAATAGCAATACAATATTTGTAAGCCCGGAACTCCTCGCCACGACTGACGGAGGACTCAACTGGAAACATTCTGTCTGGTCATCGTTCGCGCATTTCCATTTCACAGATGCAAGTCACGGCTGGGCCTTGACTATGGGTGACACAATTCTGGCCACTACTGACGGCGGTCTCAATTGGAAAACTCAATACTCCGATAAGGCCCAGAGGTTTAACTCAATACATTTCGCTGACGCCAGTCACGGTTGGGCCGTGAGTGAGCAAGGCACGATTCTGGCCACAATCGACGGTGGACTCAACTGGAAAACTCAGTACGCAGATTCCTCACAAAGCTTTGCCTCAGTGCATTTCGCTGACGCCAGCCATGGCTGGACCGTGGGTTCTACGGGCATAATTCTGTCCACGAACGATGGTGGGCTCAATTGGAAACCGCAAGTCTCCGCCACTCTAGAGCCGCTTTCTTCTGTGTTTTTCGTAGATAAGCCCTACGGGTGGATCGTGGGGAATGCTGGCACGCTCTTAACCACTACCGATAGCGGAGCCCACTGGAAGCCTCGATTGGCAAGTCTTGCGCTGGTTTCAATACATTTCGTCGATACCAATCATGGTCTGGCGTTGAACTCTGACGGTGTTCTTTTGGCAACCGCCGACGGCGGTCGTCATTGGGACGTCGAGTCACTGGAAACAACTAATAGGCTGTGGTCGATGTCCTTTGTCGATCCTTATCGGGGCTGGGCTGTGGGCAGCAAGGGGACAATTCTGAACACTAGTGATGGCGGCCGTAGCTGGACGACCGAGATATCCGGTACAAAGAGCGACTTATATTCCGTATTTTTTAATGATCGAAATAATGGCTGGGTCGTGGGTACGGAGGGAACGATTCTCAGTACCAGTGATGGCGGCCATACCTGGAAAACCGAAAAATCCGTTACCACAGATAGCTTGTATTCCGTATTTTTTGTCGATCCGAATCGAGGCTGGGCTGTCGGAAGCTCCAATGAAATTTTTTCCAGTATCGATGGTGGCCACAGTTGGGAAAGCCAGTTCAAGGATGTACGACAAGGAGGCGATCTCTTGTCAGTACATTTTGCAGATACCAGCCGTGGCTGGGCCGTAGGTGCCTTTGGCAGAATTTTTGCTACTGCCGATGGCGGCCATGCTTGGAATCGTCAAAACTCCGGCACATCAGAGCTGCTTCGTGCCGTGCATTTTCTCGACGCAAGCAGGGGATGGGCTGTGGGCGAAAGAGGCACGATCCTCACTACCTTTGATGGAGGCTCAAATTGGAAGCCCCAAATCTCTGGCGTCTCAACGGACCTTAATTCGATGCAATTTGTGGACGCCAGCCACGGCTGGATTACGGGCGCGGGAGGCACGATTTTGTTTACCAGCGACGGCGGGCAGACATGGCAAACACCAGACCCGCCCTCCCGTTATCCTGCGCCGTGGTATTACGTGACTCTGCTCCTCTGCCTGCTTGCGACAGTGCCTGCGTTTCGGCCAGAGGTTGTAATTCCTCCAGAAGATAACGCGGCAAACCGGCAGGTTTCGGACAATCCGATTGGGCCGGAGGACTTGGATGCGCTTGGCCTGGGAGAGATCGCCCTGGGGCTGTCCCAATTCTTTCGCAATGTGGATACCAAGCCGCCTTTGACTGTGGGTATTTTGGGAGAGTGGGGACAGGGCAAGAGCTCGGTGATGCGCTTGCTGGAGGCCGACCTTAAGAAGAATGGCGTGCATCCGGTGTGGTTCAATGCCTGGCACTACCAGAAGGAAGATCATCTGTTGGCGTATTTGCTGGAGGCCATTCGCAAGCAGGCGGCGCCCAAGCTGCAAACATTGCAAGGGCTGCGCTTCCGGGCGCGCCTGTTGGGAATCCGGGCGTCACGGGGGCGATGGTCGGTCGCGGCTTTGGTGGTATTGGCTGCTTTTTGCCTGGGGTTGCTGTGGCGTCCGGAGGCTATGACGACGCTGACCGAGTGGATGAAAGGTTTAGGCAAGGACCTTCCTCGGGGAGCAGGCCAGATCACGGTCTTCGGACTTTCGATTGGGACGGCGCTGCTTTTTTTCAAACAGATCTACGAGGCCTTGACCGCCTTTAATGTCAAGCCTGCCGCGCTTATTAAAGAAGCCACAGGCAACGCCTCGATTCGTGACCTGGGGGCCAAGACCAACTTGCGCATGGCCTTTGCTCGGGAGTTCACCGATGTCGCGCGGGCGCTGGAGCCTTACCGGATGGTGATCTTTATCGACGACCTGGACCGCTGCAATCCACGTAGCGTTACGCAGATTCTTGAGTCAGTGAATTTCTTGACCTCGGCGGGCAATTGCTTCGTGGTCATGGGGCTGGCCAAGGCGCAGGTGGAGGCGAGCCTTGGCCTGTCATTCAAAGATGTAGCAGAAGAATTGGGCGATGGTGAAGATGCCAGGAAGAAACGGCGCGACTATGCCCAACAGTATCTGCGCAAGCTCATCAACCTGGAGGTAAAGGTTCCCACGGCAACACCGGAACAACAGAGGGTGTTGCTGACCGGAGAGAGCGTGAATGAATCCAAGCGATCCAAGAGTTATGCTGAGCGATTAGCTGTGTTTGGCCGCAGGAATCGTCCAGTTGCGTGGGTGGCGGCAACCCTGGTGCTGGCCGGCGTGAGTTTGTGGGTTGGGTTGAACCTCAAGCTAACGAATCCTCCACCGCCACCGCCACCCGCCCAAACTGGTGAGCCGGCCCCGACTGTCAAACCGGCCGAGCCACCGTTGCCTGCGGATCGTCAGCATAGAGAGCGACCCGATCAAGCGCCAACTCCAGCAACGAACGCAGTTCCTGTTTTTGTTCCTGGAATACCGGAGACGCGCCGCTTGGTCTGGCTGCCAGTGATTCCTGGGTTGGTACTTCTGGGATTTGCTGTGTGGGTGCTTACGCGGCGTCCTAATGAGATTATTCATGACTCACGAGACTTCACTGACGCGCTGGAGATTTGGCAGCCGGTGATTTGCAAGCAATTCAGGACTCCACGGGAGATCAAAAGATTCCTGAATCGTGTTCGCTATATTGTCATGCGCTGGAGAAGACCCTCTCACCAGAAGACCCTAGCAGAGCGGTTTCTCGATTGGGTGCAACGGAAGAAGGCTGATCAGGAGCAAGCAGGAGAGATCAAGGAGGCTGGGATTGTGCTAATGGCGGCGGTCGAGGGATTGGGTGGGCCGATGACTATTATTGATAGAGTTGTGAGCACTCCGAACGAGAAAGACATCGAGCTCGGAATGGCATTGAATCAGCATGTCAAGCGGTTTGGGGAGCTGGCAGAGGATTGGAAGAGATATCGGGAAATTACGGGCGAGGTCGAAGCCAACTGATTCTCATTCTTACTAGAGGTCGATATCAAAAATGATATTACCAATTCTTTCTTTAAACGCCCTTCATCAGTTCTGAGATCGTGATGCCGAACCCGTCAGCCAGGGTTTCGAGCATGGGCAGGCAGGCGTTACGTTTACCATTTTCCATTTCGGAAATGTGGCCGCGGTCAATGCCAAACTTATGGGCCATGTCGCCTTGCGACATTCCGGCTTTCTCGCGCAGGGAGCGGAGCCTTTTGCCGAACCGAGTTGCCGTATCTTGCATTGACACATCTTGATTGTCTTCTGTAGGCTTCTTCCTACATATCGGATAGTTCCGACACGCCTTTAGGAGAACCGTGCCAAGTGCTTATGAATCCCTGCTGGTAATCAAAGAATCGACATCTCGAATTGCGGAGCAGCTCGACTGTTTGAGAGCAAGCGGGTTGCTCGCGCCCAGCATCGCGGAGATTCACAAGTTGATGGCGTTGCAAGTCGGGGCTGCGACATGCCAGTCGGTGATGCTCAATCTGGCAGAGCGTGAATTGAAGATGGCATCCGAAACCGAAAAGGCCCGGTTGGATCTGGAGAAGAGACTGAACGGTATAGCCTGATGTGATCGTCACCTCGGGCTCGGCACCCGGAGGCCTGATGTGTATTACAAAGTAACAGTAGCCCCTGTCAAAAATGTACAAAAGTAATCAAATCGCGCCAGCGGGCGTCACCCAAAGACTAATATAAGGCATTTATTGTCATTCACTTACAGATTGGTATCCAACTCCATTGCTCAATCCGGTACCCTACCGACTTAGTACTCTAATTCTATTGACTCAAAATGAGATTCGAGAGTACCTTCGAAGTCTCCCCCTCAAAGTTTTGTCTTACTATGAGACCACGGGTTTCCACGACGGCGAGTTCCGAGTGCTTGCAGGAGGTGCTGGAGGCGTGTGCCCGTCTACCTCTTGATGGCGACCCAGTCTCGCTTCGCAACTTTGTCGTGGAGACTGCTCGCCAGGTCTTTCAAGCCTCGCTTGCTGCAATCCTGGTGCGCAAAGCGGAGAGCTATGTGCTCGAATCCCGGGCAGATGAGCGGAAGAATTCGACAAATAAGGACCTTCTCGCCAGTGCCCGGAATTGTGCGATTCAAGCAATTCATCAACAGAAGTTGATGGAGTTCCGTTTCTCTCCCAATCGCTCCGAAGCTCAGGACTATCACGGGCTTGCTCAACCTTTGCAGAACGGATCATCGGCAACGGCCCTGTTGATGGCTCGCAAGGCTGCCTTTTCACCCATCGAGATTTCTGCTTTTCAAGTTTTGGGAAACGTGTCCCGGCTGGCCCTGGATAATGTTGAACTAGCTCACACCTCAGGACAAAGTCTGGGGTCCGAACAACATCGGAAGCGCGCCGAGAACCTGATGGAGATGGCGCTGGAGTTGGGATCGGCTTTGCGCCTGCCGGAGTTCGTCTCTAACTTTACTTCTCGGGTCTCGGGCATGATGCAGGCGGAATGCGCGATCCTTGCATTGGCCCAAGGCAACAAGCTGGAAAGCGTGGGCTTTTTTGGCGTCA
>DASZFK010000511.1:0-3496 GCA_035939855.1 Candidatus Angelobacter sp. | reverse complement strand
CGCCCCTGCCCTGTGCATGCTTTGGGCGAGACGTTTTCAGGAGAGCCGGATGCGGGAAATCTGCAAGTCCGGTTCGACGAGGGGAGAGTGAGTCGCACTACTGTGTTGCTCTCTCTCCTACTCTACTGGCTAAAAGGTTTGATTTTTGATTTAGATTACGACCGAAGATTGGTTCCGATCACCCGATTTTCCGATCAAAAAGCCTGCACTGAGGCAACGCCGAAATGATCACGAGATTCTTCCACGGCTCTTTCGAATTCCAGAGCTCGCGCTTCGCTCGTGTGCTTTTCGAGCACTCGGGCCTGGGCCGCTTGTCCCATTCGGCGAAGCTCGGATATATCATAATCCGACAAGTAGCGTGCCACATCATCACCGCTTAGGGCCAGCAGTATTTCATCGCCAGGAACAAAAAATGTATCGAGCCCCGGCCAGTTGTCCGAAACGATCGGCGCAGCGCAGGCGGCCGCTTCGAACAAACGTACCGAAGGCGAGAAGCCGGCCATCACCATGTCTCGCCGGGTGACATTGAGTATGAGGCGCGAAGAGCAATAGAGCGCGGCGTGGTAGCAGGGACCGAGATGCATGATCCGCTCCACATTTTCCGGCCAGACAATCGACTTAGGATATTGCGGCCCTGCCAAAATGAACTTATTGCGCGACCGTCGCTGTGCCGGCTTGCAGAATAATTCTTCGATCTTGGGCTGGCGGTCGGGAGCATAGGTGCCCATGTAGCTCAGATCGCATTCGAATCTTGGGTTTGGAGGCATCCTGTGGTACTTCTCCGGATCGAATGAGCAATAAAGCGGGACTGCAAGAGCAACGTTGAATTCGTCTTCCAGTTTCTTCAACATTGGTCCGCCAGTAAAGCTGAAATAGACATCCAATTCCGGCAGGTGCCGTTTCAACAGGTAGTCGGTCCGGCCTTGCTGCTCAAGAGTGGCGACAGTGACAGGTGTGTCGATGTCATAGAACGCCTTTACGTCCACATTGGATTCAAGCATCTCGTCAAGGGCGGCAATGCCATCGGGAAAATACGAGCCCACGACAGCTATATCTGCATCTTTCAATTCGGCACGGACTTGGGGCAGAACATCATTCCAGTTTTCAAAAATCTTGACATCGCAGTAATCGGGTTCAGGCAGGTCGCGATTATTCTGATACCACTCCACGTTGTGCTCAAAAAACACTATCTTGTGACCGCGCCTGTGAAGCGCGTTGCAGAGCGCCCGAAATGTTGTGGCATGGCCATTACCCCACGAAGAGGTAATGGCGAGGCCGAAGATTGCGATCTTCATGTTGTTTAGCTCTTAGCCATTAGCCATTAGCTCTTAGTATTTGGCCAAACTTCCGTTCAGCGGACATTTTCTACGCAAGTCTCCCATCTTTCTTTTCTTGTGACTTCCTCTTCTAATTCGCGTTTATTCGCGTGCATTCGTGGCTAAACAGTTTTGTTGGCTTTGATTCCATACGTTTGCCACAATTTCATCGAACTGCTTTGCGCGCAATTGGTATGTGTGCGCCTGTAGCGCGCGCTCGCGCATGTTATTGCCGATCTGTTTGGCCTCCATTGCCGAAATGGTTCGCAAAAAATTAACCACCTCTTGAGCATTGGAAGCCACCAGGATCTCGCGGCCGGGTTCAAAGAAAGTCTCAATCCCCAGCCATTGATCCGAAATCAGGCAGGCGCCTGCGCCGGCGGCCTCAAAGACACGAGTAGGCGGTGAATAACCTACGCCGGCCATCGAATCCCGATTGATGTTGAGTACCATGCGGGCTGAGCAATTCACGCGATTGTGATCACCGGTTCCCACATGGCCGATCCAACGAACATTTTTCGGCATGGTTTTTCCTGCCCAGCCTTCGCCTCCCAGGACGAACTGGAGCTCCGGTGCAAGTTCTGCGGCGCGCAGAAAAAACTCCTCTACGCGGCGTTCCCGGTCGGGCAACCGGTTCCCTACAAAAACCAGGTCACAACGCCAATCCGGCCCTGCCGGAACCGGGTAATGGGTTTCCGAATCCAGCCCATTGTAGATGGGATAGCAATTCGCAGCTCCCAATGCTTCATAGTGCTCAACAACGGGAGGCCCGCCGCCATAAGTAAAAATAAAGTCGTATTCAGGAATCAGGCGGCGAAATGGATCTTGGGGATTGTGCTCTACGCGCTCCAGCGTCGCGGGTGCGTCCACATCCCAGAAAGCAACTTTGGTGCTTTCCGATCGGCACTCCAGCACTCGTGATTCCAGCAATACGTCGAAAACTCCCACGCCACTGTGCTTGATGACCAGGTCATAAGAGCAGGCGGAATTGAGCAGGGCCGGGAGCTCATCTTCAGCGCTATACACAATCGACTTCACATAAGAAAAATCATCGGCATCCCTCTTTTGCTGGCGGCCGTAAGCATCCGGTTCGGCGAAGGTAACTTGGTGGCCGAGTGCGTGGAGTTGCTTGTAAATTCCCCGGTAATACGTGGCGGCGCCATTCCAATAAGAAGAAACAATGCTGGAGCCGAAGACAAAAATTTTCATGCTGCAATTTCCTCACAGATGGAGATCAACTGCTCGGCCCGATGGGCACAGGTATGGCGCTCGCGGATGGTTTTCAGCCCATGCTCGCCGATTTGCCGGCGCGCCTTGGGATCGCGGAGCAGGTATTGCAGTTCGGCCACCATCTGCTTGCCGTCTTTCACGACCACGAAGTCCTTTCCGGGATGAAAAAGGTGCTCGTCGTCGCTCCAGGGCGAACAAACCAGCGGGATGCCGCAAGCCAGGGCCTCAAACACCCGGATGGTAGGTATGCCACTCAACCCGTTGACGTATTGTTGCCTGGGTACGTGCAAAGTGACTGCGCTTTCAGCATAAGCTTCCGGCGAAAACAAGTTAGGAAGATACCCGCGGTATTCGATTCCCGCATCTCGAAATTTCTCTAAGGCTGATTGCGGATAGCGGACACCATGCACGACCACTTTTTTTCCTTTCAGCGCAGCGGCCGGTTCGATCAGGAACTCCTGCAACTCACGCGTCCGCTCTTCGTCGCCCCAGTTGCCGATCCAGATCACGTCAATGGTACGCGGACGATCGAGGGGCTTGAAAGTATCTACATCGGCAGCCTCATGGAAGGTCCAGGCGCGAGACAAGCCAAAACCATCAGTGTAGATGCGGCGTATGGCTTCTCCGAAAGCAAGCACCCCATCCACCAGGTGCAGATGGAATTTCAGCATCTCGCCAGCCTGCGTATAAGCGCGATGATGGCTGTCGTGCAGCAATGCGATAAAGCCGAACTTCTCCTTTAGCTCCAGGACACTGTTGACCACCAGCGGATGATTCCACTCATGCAGCAGAACCACATCCGTTTCCCGCAACTCTTCATGGAGAAACTGTTTCAGGTTGTCGGTTGACTTGTAAAAACGGATGTCCAAATCAGGGTAACTGCGGCGGAAATGATCGACGGCTTCGATGGCCCGTTCCCCTTCGCTGCGCATCAGGTTCGTCAGTGACCA
>DASZFK010000510.1:0-3833 GCA_035939855.1 Candidatus Angelobacter sp. | reverse complement strand
CAGCTGATCAAGTGGGGCTGAGTTTAAAACGCCCGGGGCATCGTTGCATTCCTGCGTCACGACTTTGCCAAAAACAGCCCGACTTTACAATCGGGTCGCGTTTTATATTAGAACCCGTCTCAAAAATGGCATGACCAGCAGGATTTTTTCACCGGCAAGGCCTAAGTCTCGGGATGAACTGCTGAGGAACGGAGAAATTGCAACCAAAACGATCACGACGGTCATGCGGCGAGCAGCGTGGATTGTATTTAATGGACCCTTAATTCCCATGTCGGCCTCCAGGTACCTCAGAGGGAACATCTTCTTCTTTGATAAGATGGCTACCGGCGTGTTGGAGTGAGGGGTATTGAATTGCATTCAATGCTTTACAATCCGGCCGGGACACTCCAGAGCGCTGGCGTCCCATTCGATGATCTTTCTGTCGAACCCGCTGTTCGAGGGTTTCTTCATCAGCCGGTACCAGAGAAAGACAACGGCAATTCTCTCGTGCTCACGCACGGTGCGGGAGCAAATTGTCAGTCGAAGCTGTTGCTGTTGGTTGCCACCTCGTTTGCTGACGCCGGTCTCACGGTGCTGCGCTGTGATCTGCCATTTCGCCAGGCGCGTCCGCATGGCCCTCCGTTCACGGGCAAGGCTGCACAAGATCGGGAAGGTCTCCGGCATGCAGTTGCGCTTTTGCGAAAGAGAACAAGAGGGCGATTATTTCTTGGCGGGCACTCGTATGGCGGGCGGCAGGGGACCATGCTGATCTCGGAGGAGCCACAGTTGGTGGATGGTTTGCTGCTGCTTTCCTACCCGCTGCATCCTCCGCGAAAACCATCAGAATTACGGGTCAGCCACTTTCCCGGGTTGAAGACGCCTGCGCTCTTTGTCCATGGCACGCGCGACCCCTTTGGCTCGATTGTAGAAATGCAATCTTCATTGGAGCTGATTCCTGCACGCAAACAGCTGCTGGAAGTTGAGGACGCTGGGCATGATCTGCTGCGCCGGAAGGCTGCAAGCGATCTATCCGGGAGGATCGCGGAAGCATGGAAGACGTTTTTTGCCAGTTGACCGCTATTGATCCATAAGAGTCAAAGCAGTGCATGGCGGGGGAGACCGGTACGCGCCTGGGCTAGTTACGTTTAGGCATGCGGATCACTTTGGGGTTTTCGTGGCTTCTGCTCCAAAACCCCAGCAGAACCAAGTCGGCCTCACGGAATGTAAGGTTCATCGGGCGGACGGTTCCATCGTTGAAGACAAACTCATCCAGCAACATGTACAGATGAGCCGTGGAAATGTTCAGGAAGCGGGCAGCTTCGGATTCTGAATAGTATTCCTTCTGTGGACTCAGCGGCTTTGTCATAGATTCATTCCCGTCTTCGGGGGCAAAGTTCCTTTTTACTCGTGTTGGTTTTACAGCTTCTACTCCGCTTGAGAAATCAGGTAAACTTCCCGATAATCGAACACTTGTTACCTTACCATTGCTCTATTCCAACCAGACCAGGAAAGACGATCCTGTTGGTGACCTTGGTCATTTCGGGATTCATTGATTAGCGCGTTTTGGAACGTTCGGCCTTGAGGGGCGAGGCGAGAGCCAGACTTTCAAAGGAGAGCGAGGGCGTCGAAACTATTGATTATAAAACGCTTATATGATTTCCTCGAGATTCCTTTATCTGTCACTTTAGCTCCACAAACTTTGTCGGACAACGCTCAAAGTAGCATTTTCCCATCGGCTTTGGAACGCTTGGCTCACCATTCCAGGGCCGAACAAGCGGCTCTGCGTCAAACCGGCTCTGTTCGCCAGGCGGGCCTTAAAGAGACGTTGTGGAACTTTCTGTCCCTGCAATCCGTATGGGTAAGAGGGGGAAGATATGTATTGCAACTACTGTGGCAAGGTCATTCAAGAGGACGCTCTGTTGTGCGCATATTGCGGAAAGCGCGTGGCAGGAGTAATTGCTCGCCAGCGCCTGGTCCGCCCACGCCATGGCCGTAAGGTGGCGGGAGTCTGCCTGGGTTTTGCCGAATACTTTGATCTCGATGTTACTTTGATCCGAATTGCCTGGATTCTCTGCGTCGTGTGCGGCTTCGGCTTCCTCGCGTACCTGGTGGCTTGGGTGGTAATGCCAGAAGAGCCGTTGTATCTGATGGCCCACGAGGCCCCTCAAGGAGCAACCGAAAGACCAGCGAATACGTGAGCAAAGGCTCTACGCTGGAAGCCAACAGCCGGCAGTTATTTCTTAGCCACGGCCGCAAACGCTCGCGCTCTGTCCAGCATTTTCTGTGCCTGCTCGCTGTTGAGGCCACTCGGCTCTTTGGCCAGATAGACTTGCAGCTCCGTCATGGCTTCAGAGTAATTGCTGAGTGCCAGCATGGCATGTGCCTTAACGAGGTGAATTAGAGGATAGTCCCGGGGTGTCAGCGCTTGGGCGCGAGCAAGTTGTGCCAATGCCGGCTCATACTTGGCTTTTCCTACCAGCGCCTTGGCCATTTCAAAATAAGCCTGCCAGGCGGTCGGAGCAAGGGTCTCGGCACGCTCCAGGGATCGAATAGCATCATCGAATTTCGAATCCATGTTCTGGGTGGCGCCCATCACAATGTAGGCCAGGGCGTAGTTGCCATCGGCTTCGATGGCTTTTTGCAGGTCAGCCTTGGCGCCCTCGTGATCGTGGGAGTCCAACTTCAGAATGCCGCGCAACGTGTAGGCATCCGCATACGCCGGATAAATGGCCAGAGCATTCTCCAGATGTTTCTTGGCTTCTTCAGCTTTTTGCTCCACGGCTAATTTGTTCGCCTTCTTGAATTCTTCACGGGCCTTATTCGGTACTTTGTATTGCGCCACCGAGATGCTGTTGCGGTCGCTGCCGTCCGACGCCCGTGTCTGGACCGCGAGGCGCAAATTCACCGAACCCGGCAGACTGCTTATTTCAATGCGCTCGCGCGCTTCTTCCAGTCCTTCAGTCGCTACCACCTCATACAGGCCCCTGCCCACTCGTGGAAATTCGAAGTTGCCTGCTATATTCGTGTACACGGAGCCAACGACGACGCCGCTGCCGGCCTCTCGTAACTCAACACGCACGTCTTTCAGTGGTTTATTATCAGCGCTGCGGACATTGCCGCTAAGGGGGTTATAGTTCCCTTGGCTCGGTCCTGGTGACTGCATCTGCTGCTGGTAGAGAGGGGATACTTGGGCCAGCGAATAAACGCTGGTAAGGATGAATGCTAAGGCAAGGACTGCCGGCCGGAACAACATAAATTTAATACCCGTGATACCTGAATTTCGAAGAAGAGAAACATTTCCGGATCAGGTGGACAGGAAACCTGGCCTGGGCACTGCCTCTGCTGGCACGTTATTTTCGAACGTGCTACCACATAAGATGTTTTTTTTCAACCTTAGTTGTACCTGCTGGATCTCTTCCAGAAAAAAAATAGTGATTTCAGGGGCAACTCCGGTTGCAGCGATTTTGAATTCGTGGAGCTATCGTTGATTATTCATCCCGCAAAGAACATCCTCGGCGCGATTCGCCTGCCCGGCGACAAATCCATTTCGCACCGTTACGCCATGCTGGCAGCTTTGGCCCAGGGCGTCACGCGTCTCATGAATTTTTCCACCGGCGCGGACTGCGCCAGCACCGTGAGCTGCCTGGGGCAACTGGGTTGCAACGTCCAACACAAAGAAGATGGTGTGCTGGAGATTGCAGGCCGGGAGCGGTTGCACCAGCCTGCTGACAGCTTGGATTGTGGCAACTCAGGATCCACCATACGCATGATCTCCGGCATTCTCTCTGGACATGACTTCGAGTGCCATCTGCATGGCGATGAATCGCTCTCCCGGCGTCCCATGGGACGCGTTA
>DASZFK010000509.1:0-6447 GCA_035939855.1 Candidatus Angelobacter sp. | reverse complement strand
CCCGCGGAAGTCGTGCACGAAGAATAAAAGAACAAATGAGTGAAAACATCAGAAATATCGCTATAATTGCGCACGTCGATCACGGCAAGACCACGCTTGTCGACGCCATGCTGCGCCAAAGCGGCGTATTTCGCGCCAACGAAGCTGTGATCGAACGCGTGATGGACTCCAACGAGTTGGAGCGCGAGCGCGGCATCACAATTTTGGCCAAGAACACCGCCATCTGGTATCGCGAGGTCAAAATCAACATCGTTGATACACCCGGCCACAGCGATTTCGGCGGCGAAGTTGAGCGCGCCCTCAAAATGGTGGATGGCGTCATGTTGCTGGTCGATGCGAGTGAAGGACCGCTGCCACAGACCCGTTATGTGTTGAGCAAAGCCTTGGAAGCCGGATTGCCTCCTGTAGTCGTGATCAACAAGATCGACCGCCCGGACGCCCGCGCACAGGAGGTGCTCAACGAGATATATGATCTGTTCATCGATCTCGATGCCAATGAAGATCAACTCGACTTTCCGGTGTTGTACACCAATGCCAAGGCCGGCACGGCGTCGAATTCGATCGACGTGCCTGGCGAAGACCTGCGTCCGCTGTTTGAAGCAATCCTGGCTGCGACCCCACCGCCTGCGGGCAGTCCGGAACATGCTCTGCAGGTGCTGGTGGCCAACCTGGATTACAGCGACTACCTGGGACGGCTGGCCATCGCTCGCGTCGTCAATGGCAGCCTGCGAACCGGCGAGGACGTCGCAATCGCCAAGCTCGATGGCTCGCTGCAGAAGATCAAGATCACCAAGCTGTTCACTTTCAGCGGCCTTAAACGCATCGACATCAACCAAGTCGAGATGGGCGATATTGTCGCCATTGCCGGAGTGGAAGGAATTGCCATCGGCGAAACCATCACTAACGTGGAGAATCCGGCGCCGCTGCCGGTCATTGTTATCGACGAGCCAACCATTGCCATGCAGTTCATGGTGAATACTTCACCGTTTTCCGGAAGAGAAGGCACCTACGTCACCTCCCGCAATCTGCGCGAACGCCTGGAAAAAGAACTGTTGACCAATGTCTCGCTGCGGGTGGAAGAGACAGGCAGCACTGATTCTTTCAAAGTTCTAGGCCGGGGTGAGCTGCAACTCTCGATCCTGATCGAGACCATGCGGCGCGAAGGATACGAACTCATGGTGGGAAAGCCGGAGATCGTGACCAAGCGCATCGATGGCAAGTTGATGGAGCCGGTGGAAAAGCTTACCGTGGATATTCCTGAGAGTTTTATCGGCGTGGTCATCGAAAAACTTGGTTCACGCAAAGGACAGATGGTGAAGATGCACAACCACGGCTCAGGCCGGGTGCGTATGGACTTCACCATTCCCAGCCGAGGCATGATCGGCCTGCGCTCGGAATTGCTCACCGACACACGTGGCACGGTCATCATGAATTCCTTGTTTGATGGATACACCGAGTGGCTGGGTGAGATACCGCATCGCATGACCGGCGCCCTGGTGGCCGATCGCCCCGGCCTCTCGACCTCTTATGCGCTGTTCAGCCTGCAAGAACGCGGAGTTTTAGTTGTTGGTCCTGGGGTTGAACTCTACGAAGGCATGATTATCGGGGAAAACGCCCGCGAAGTAGATCTGGATGTCAATGCCGTTCGCGAAAAGAAGCTCACCAACATGCGCGCCTCAACCGCAGATGAAGCCATTCGCCTGGTACCCTTCAAACAGCTTACCCTGGAACAAGCCATCGAATTCGTAGCCGATGACGAGATGGTAGAGGTCACGCCCCACTCTCTGCGCCTGCGCAAAAAAATTCTGCAAGCCAACCGCAGACCGAAAAAGAATGCGTTGCCGGTGAATGCACCTGTAGAGATTGGGTAATTGAGGCTTCAAATTTGTTCTAAGATGGTTTTCCATGCTAGTCCCCGATTACAAAGAATTTTTGCGCCTGGCGGAAGGAGCCACGCTCGTTCCGGTTGCTAAGACTGTTGCAGCAGACCTGCGGACCCCGGTTTCCGCTTTTTTGAGCATTGCTGCCGAAGAACCGCATGCGTTTCTGTTGGAGTCGGTCGAGGGCGGAGAGAAAGTAGGGCGATACACCTTCCTGGGCGCTCGTCCATACATGGTGTTGAGGGGACAAGCAGATGGGATTGTCCTGGAACAGGCCGGGAAGAAACAGCGCCTGGAAGGCACCGTATTTCAAGTCCTCGACCGCTTGCTGCGCGAACATAAACACGCTTATGTTCCAGGGTTGCCGCCCTTCACCGCGGGCGCCGTAGGTTTTTTCTCTCATGATGCCGTACGCCAACTGGAAAAGCTGCCTGATCTTGCCAAGGATGATCTCCATGTGCCGGACTGTGCGTTGATGTTTTTTGATCGTTTGCTGGCCTTCGACCATGTGCGGCACGAGATTTATATCATCGCCACCGCCAACGTCCAGCGGCAATCGGCGAAAGCCGCTTATGCGCAGGCCGTCCGCGATATCGAGCGGATCGAGAAACAGCTTTCAGCGCCGCTTCCCAAAAAATATCTTGTTGCCGCGAAGCCTCGAAACGGAAAAATCAAAGTCGACCCCTCGGTGAGCAAAAAGAGTTTTGTACGGACTGTGGAGCGAATCAAGGAGTACATTACCGCTGGCGACGTCTTTCAAACTGTGCCTTCGTTACGGCTCGATTTTGAGCCAGGTGTACCGCCGCTGCAGATTTACCGCGCTCTGCGGCGCGTGAATCCTTCTCCTTATATGTATTTTCTGCGGATGGGAGAGATGACTGTCCTGGGTTCTTCGCCGGAAATGCTGGTGCGTGTAACCGGTCGCAAGCTTGAATACCGGCCCATTGCGGGAACTCGAAAGCGGGGCCGGGACGAAGCGGAAGACTGGAGGCTGGAGCAAGAGTTGCGCAGCGATGAAAAAGAGCGCGCCGAGCACGTGATGCTCGTGGACCTGGGCCGCAATGATGTTGGCCGGGTGAGCGAATACGGATCGGTCAAGGTCCGCGATCTGATGTTTGTGGAACGGTATTCTCATGTAATGCACCTGGTTTCGGCAGTCGAGGGAACTCTACGGCAGGGCTTGAGCGCAGTGGATGCACTTGCGGCCTGTTTTCCCGCGGGTACGCTCACCGGAGCGCCCAAAGTCCGGGCGATGGAAATACTCGAAGAACTCGAACCTCTGCGGCGCGGGCTCTATGGAGGCTCGGTTTTGTATGCCGACTTTGCCGGAAACCTGGATTCCTGTATTGCCATCCGCACCATGCTGATGAAGGGCAAAAAAGCTTATGTCCAGGCTGGAGCAGGAATCGTGGCTGATTCTGTTCCCGAAAGCGAATATGAAGAATCGCTAAACAAGACCAAAGCACTGGTGCGAGCCGTGGAGTTGGCTAGATCGGCTACTTGAACGACAATCATCCCTGAAGAAGGCCTTTTTCGTGAAGCTGGCGTAAGGTCTGCCGGTCTTGATCCAAATCTTCTAAACCGTAAGCGTGATCTTCAATGCTGCGCTCTTTAAGAAATCCATCAAATTCAAAGCGGGTCATATCCAAAATTTGACTGGCTTGATGGTGGGATAATATGCTTCGGCGATACCCTTCGATTACCAAAGCTTCTAAAGCTTCACGGCCCGGGTTCGCATGTTGCGCTAGATCATCGGGGAGATGGACAGTAATTTCCATACAGCGTTCAATCGCTACGCGATTGTGGGACACCTCTATAGTTATTTTAACTCAGTGATTCCTAAGATAACTTTTGTTGCAATGTTTGATTTTTGGCAAAGGTTGAAAGGCCCTCGGTTCTCTCGAACACGAGGGCCTGCAAGTGATACCAGATCTGTAAGCCGAATTCTGTGCGGCATTTGCTGCCGCGATGGTCATTCCTCTAGGCCATGCATTGCTGCATGGCTCAAGCGACCTACCCGAAGGTTTGGCGCGCCGAGCAGGAGCGCAATTCCCTCCCTATTTGGTCTTGCTCCGTGTGGGGTTTGCCGTGCCTCACGCATTGCTGCGCGAGCGGTGCGCTCTTACCGCACCTTTTCACCCTTACCTGGGGCGTTTAACGGCCTCAGGCGGTATATTCTCTGTTGCACTTTCCGTCTAACGGGCTTGAACCCGCCATCCCGGACGTTATCCGGCACACTGCTCTATGGAGTTCGGACTTTCCTCTCTCTTCTTGCGAAGACAGCGACCATCCGATCTGCTATCAACCTTCACATTATATATCGATGGGTTTTGCTCGACCTGAATTCAAGCCTCGCATCATGCTGATTTGCCGGGACCAGGCCCCAAAGAATTTTGCTGGAGTCTTTGCAAAGAAATGTTAATATCTTCTGACCTATTGAAAACAAAGAGCTTTGCACACGTTACTGGAGTCAATGGCGCTGCGTGGCATAAAATAGAGAGGACTGTACATGTTATATCAGTTACCTGGTCTAATCGCGGCGGTATTGGCGCTTTGCGGCATGGGTTTTTACCTGCTCTGCCTGTGGAGCGTTCGCACTTTTCTGCGTGACGGCCGCAAACCTCTTCCGGAGTTCACGCCGCCGGTTTCAATCCTTAAGCCGCTACGCGGAGTCGATCCGCAGATGTATGAGAGCTTTGCCAGTCATTGTGTTCAGGACTATCCCGACTACGAAATTATCTTTGGCGTAAGTGATGTTGATGATCCGGCCGTTGACGCTGTTCATCAACTGATGCGCGAGTTTACGAGTTGCCGGATCAGGCTGGTGATTTTCCCTGAGGTACTGGGCAACAATCGCAAGACAAGCAATTTGGTCCAGATGCTGCCTCACGCGCGCTTCGACCACATCATTATCAATGACAGTGATATCTACGTTCCCGCGGATTACCTTCGCCGCGTGCTGGCTCCTTTCAGCCGGTCTCAGGTCGGCATGGTGACCTGTCCCTACAATGGGATCGCCGCGCCCACGCTGGGATCAAAGCTGGAATCGATTGGCATCAGCACGGATTTTTTTGCAGGCGTGTTGGCAGCCCGGCAAATTGAAAATGGAATCCACTTTGCCTTAGGTTCCACTCTTGCCATGAGCCGCACTGCGCTCAACGCCATAGGTGGTTTGGAGCCGATGGTCGATTACCTGGCTGATGATTTCGAAGCGGGGAGCCGCATCTCAAAGGCGGGCTTTGAAGTCGTATTGGTTGATTTGGTAGTGGAAACCCATCTGCCTGCCTACAGCTTCCGGCAATTCTTTGAGCACCAAATGCGCTGGGCTCGCAGTACCCGTGATTCGCGGCGACGCGGCTACGTGGGCATCCTGCTGACATTCGGCCTGCCGTGGGCCATCATTTCGGTGTTGCTATCGGCCGGCGCCTGGTGGTCATGGGTTACGTTGGCCATGGCTGCACTGCTGCGAGCCGCAGTTGCATTCCAGGTGGGAGTGCGGGTCGTTCACGATCCAGTCACCGTTCGCCGGCTCTGGCTCGTGCCTCTGCGTGACCTGGTTGCCTTTTGGGTATGGTTTGCAAGTTTCGCTGGACGCCAGGTCCATTGGCGAGGCGAGGTCTTCATCCTGGAGGATGGCAAAATTCGTCCTGTTCAGGCTGCGCAACCAGATCCGGTCAATGAGGCTGAGCCTGGTCCTCGCAAAGTCTCAGTTCATTGGTAAGCACAAGCTTCCCTCCCCACTTGGCCAACCTACAATAGCCTGCGCTCTTGATGTAGGAAGGAAGGGAGTCTTCTTCGGTCCATAAAAAGATACGGCGATGGCTGTGCCACAGATTTTCAAACGACTGATCGTCATCAAAAATCTGAGGTGCATCGGGGAAGGTTGATCCATACCAGATGTTGTTTCGCCGTCCATTCAAAATTCTCATCTGGCGATGAGTGTAGAAGTTCACGCTGGAAGCAGCTTCATAATCGCCATTGTCTTCGATGATGTCCCCTGGTTTCCAGTTTTTCTCAATGGCGCCGGCCAGCACCTTGGACGAGAGCACCGGCGAAAATATAACCAGGCCCGTATGAGCTTCATGGAGAAGCACGGCCATCATGGCAGCCAGAACCAGATTCGCAGGGAAAGTGCGATTGGTCCGGCGCAGCCACCAGTTGAGGAGAGCGCCGAGAGCGAAGGCAATTCCGGTGACCAGCAACGGGATTTTGAATGCCCCCATGGCCTGCGGAGTAAGATCGAGGAAATGGCCAAACGAAAGTTTGTAGGCATCGGGATTCTTCTTGAGCAACTCGGCAATATCGTAGTTCAGCGGCGGAGCCTGGGCTTGCACGGCTAGCCCCACAGCGAACACACAAGCCACAACGCCGATAGCCATGAGAACAGCCGAGGAAATCCGACCGAAGCGGCGTTCACGGCTCGAAGCTTCGGAAGCCGTTTCGCGCGCCAGCCATCCACCAATGAGCAGCGAGAGCCCCGGCAGTCCTGGGAGCACGTAATACTCCTGGCGGCTCGAAAAACTGAAGAACAGGAGCACCAGAAACATCCATAGCGCGAACAGCAATG
>DASZFK010000508.1:0-7168 GCA_035939855.1 Candidatus Angelobacter sp. | reverse complement strand
GACGAAGATCTTCCGCAACTGCGCGTCAGCCCTACCTACCGCAGGATGCTCCATCAAAATGGAGGCGTAGAGAAAGATGTTCGTAGCTATGTGAAAGAGCGCTACAAATCCGCGGTGCAATTGATCAAGAATATCGAACAGCGGCGGCAGACCATCCTTAAGGTTTGCTACGCCATCATTGGGCGCCAAGGGGAGTTTCTGGATCACGGCATCGATTTCCTCAAGCCGATGATGATCAAAGAGGTGGCGGAAGAGATTGGCGTGCACCCTTCCACGGTCAGCCGCGCGGTTGCCAGCAAGTACGTGCACACTCCGCAAGGCGTCTTCGAGTTGCGATACTTCTTCTCGGAAAGCGTTCAGGGGCCGGAAGGTGGAGGAACATCGCTCCTTATCTTGAAACGCCGCGTGAAAAAACTCATCGAAGAAGAAGATCCTGCCCATCCGTTGACCGATGAGCAGATCACCCGCGTCTTACAATCGCAGGGCATTCAGGTGACCAGGCGGACAGTGGCCAAATATCGTGAAGACATGAAAATCCCGAGCACGCATCAAAGGAGGGTGAAGAACTAAAAAAGCGCGGCCGCATCGGGGGCTGGCGCTGCATTTGAAATTGGCTGTAAAGCCGCCTGTATTGATGCCTCCGGGCACAGTCAGACGACTCCAACTAAACCCGAGGAGGGAGTCAATGAACATTGAATACACCGGTCGGCAATACGAAACTACCCCCGCCATCCGCAGGCAAATAGAAGCTGGACTTGAAAAAATCCAAAAAATCTTAGGCAGTGATTTTGATACTCACGCTATCCTCTCGGCGGAAAAACACCGTTATATTGCCGAGATTACAGTTACCGTTAGAAGCCATCCTCCCATTGTGGGCTTAGCCGAATCAGCCGATATGTCTTCCGCCATTGGCAGCGCGCTCGACCGCATCGACCGGCAGGCGGTCAAATATAAAACCAAGTGGAAAAGCAAGAAACGTCTGGCCCGCAAAAGATATGACCGGAAATCCAATGGTACTGCCACGCGCGAAGAAGTAGCAGTCGCTTTGACCGTAGGCACGGAACTGGAAACCTCCATTCCGGTCACCGTGCATTCCTTCCCGACCGTCATCAAATTCACCGAAGCTCACGTGGTGAAAAGCGCTGATTCTGTATCGTTCAAGCCTCTCAGCCTCGAAGAAGCCGTAAAAGAAGCCGAGTTCCGCGACCGCGAGGTCTTCGTTTTCCGCGATCTGGAAGGACGGGTAAAAGTCCTGCACAGGAAGAAAGATGGCAAGATGGAATTGATCGAAGCTCCATAGCAAACCTGATTTACCGCAATGGACGCGAAGGGCGCAAAGTAAGAGGTTGCGCTCATCGCGGCACATCGGCAGTCTTTGCCTGCAAACCTGTGAGCACGTAAAATAGTGCTGCACAGATAAATGTGTTTTTTTATGAAAACCAATGTCACGTTGCGGGTCGATATCAAGCTTCTTCGAGAAGCCCGAATACTCGCTGCCAAAGAAGGTACATCCGTGAATGCAATGTTGGCTGCACGTCTCGAGGAAATAGTTCGAGGAAGAAAAGCTTACGAGCGCGCACGACGACGGGCGTTGGCGAGACTTCAAGAAGGTTTTGTTTTGAATTGGAGGCCTCCACGTTCACGAGATGAGCTTCATGAGAGATAAATATTTCGTAGATACAAATGTGCTTGTTTATGCTCATGACAGTTCGACCGGTGTTAAACATGTCCGCGCAAGGGCTCTGGTGCAAAGCTTATGGAATTCCGGCGAAGGTGTGTTGCACACAGGTTCTATTTGAGCTTTGCATTAATCTTCGACGCAAAGCAAAACCACCACTAGATATTGATGAAACCCGGCGCCTGCTACAAGATTATTTGACCTGGGAAATCGTAGTCAGTACACCCGAGTCTGTGATCCAAGCACTTGATATCGAAGCCCGCTACAAACTTTCTTTTTGGGACGCACTCATCCTCCATGCCGCAGAGCGTTCTGGCGCTGAGATTCTTTACTCGGAAGACCTATCGGATGGCCAAGTTTACGGAGCGATTCGTGTTGTAAACCCGCTCAAGGATCCGGCGACGTTGGGGTCACATACTCCTTAGATCTCACGATTTTGGGGTTAGGTTTGACAGCCTCTGCGTCCTTTGCGCCCTTTGCGGTCAATCCATCCTCTGTGCTGTGGAAAATTTGGCTGCCTGCTCAGAGGTATAATCAGACTTTCCATGAGCTATCAGGTACTGGCGCGCAAATATCGTCCGCAGCGCTTTTCTGAGGTGATCGGGCAAGACCACGTTACCCGTACTCTCAAAAATGCCATCGAACTGCAGCGCATCGCGCATGGATACATTTTCAGCGGGCACCGAGGAATCGGTAAGACTACCATTGCCCGAATCCTGGCGATGTGCTTGAACTGCCATGGCGCTGACGGCCATGCTGATCGGCCTCAATCTACTCCTTGTGGAGTCTGTGCCTCTTGCCGTGCCATTTCTTCAAGCTCACGAGCCGATGCCGATTCCCTCAGCTTCGAAGAAACCCATTCCTTGAACTATGAGGAGATTGATGCCGCCACAAATCGCGGGATCGACGAAGCCAGACGGATTATTGATAAAGTTAATAAGGGAAGGCCCGCGGGCAAGGACCGCTATCGCATTATCGTGCTTGACGAGGCACATCAGCTTACGGATGCTGCCTTTAATTCGATTCTTAAGACCCTTGAGGAACCTCCCTCATGGGCCATCTTCATGATGGCGACCACCCAGCCGGAAGATATTCCGCAGACCATCCGCTCGCGCTGCCAGAATTTCAGCTTTCATGCCGTCAAGTTCGATGACATCGTTGGGCAGCTCCGAGCCATCTGTGAAAAAGAAAGCATTGAAGCCGATGACGATGCTCTGGCCGTGCTGGCTGAGGCGGGAGATGGCTCCATGCGCGATGCGCTTTCCATCATGGACCAGGCCATCGCTTGTTGTGGCTCCAGGCTCACCGGAGAGCTTGTGCTTGGGCTGGTTGGTTCAGTAAGCTCGCAAGTTCTCGAAGAGTTGATGGGTACTGTGGCCCGCAGCTCGAGTGACGAAGCCTTGCGCCTGCTCGACAGGCTCATGACCGAAGGGCAGAATCCTGCACACTTTGCCAAACAGTTAGTAAAGTTCCTGCGGAATTCCCTGGTTGCCAAGGTGAGCAGCCCGGAGTCTTCGCTATTGCAAATCTCTTCCGACGAGCGCCACAGGGTTGGACGCATCGCCTTGCAGTTTTCGGAAGAAGATCTGGCGCGCTTTCTCCAGATCATGCTGCGTACCTTCGATGAACTCGGGTACCGCCAGGAACAACGGTTTCATCTTGAACTTGGCGTATTGAAGATGGTCCATGCGCAACGCATCCTGCCCTTGGAGCAGGTGCTCAGCCAGTTGGGAGCGCTGCCGGCGAGCGGACCGGTGGCGCGAGCATCACTGCCTGCAGGCAGAACATCTCTACCGTCTTCACCGTCCGGCGCGGCAGGCGGAGCGCAGGTTCGTCCTCAATCTGCGACTCAGGAAAAAGTCGTTTCACCTTTTGAGGCCGACCGCGTGCGCAAGTCCCGATCTTTT
This sequence comes from Candidatus Angelobacter sp., assembly GCA_035939855.1. Taxonomy (GTDB): domain Bacteria; phylum Acidobacteriota; class Terriglobia; order Terriglobales; family Acidobacteriaceae; genus Angelobacter. The sequence goes on along the minus strand of DASZFK010000508.1, from coordinate 3,583 downwards.
GATCCTGAGATGTCTGCCTCTCAGTCTCCTGCTGTTGCCGTAACTGCAATGGCCAGCCCCGGTGGTGACGTGGAAACCAATGGAGCCTACTCGTCCAACGGGGTTCATCCAATCAATGGCTCTGCCAGGCCAGACGATACTCCTGCCGCAATCGCTGTTCGTGAGGAGACCAGCACCGATGCCGGAACCGTTCTTGGCCATGTATTGGTTGAACTGGAGAATAATGGACATAAAATGCTGGCCTCGATGTTAGAGAGCGGAAGCGCCGTATTGCAAAGCGCAGAACTGTCAATCACTGTTACTCAATCGGCTTCCATGATTGGGGTGGTGATGGGCCAGGAACAGAAACAGATTGCGAATGCTGCCGCCAGCCGGGCCGCCGGTCGTCTTTTGAAAGTGAACGTGGTGAGCGGGTTGCCGGCAAATGGAGCCTCTACGGTTGTGCGGCCTGTACGGGTACGGGATGGCGCTACGGCGCGCAGCCGGGCTGCCAATGATCCGGTGGTCCAGCGCATGATGGAAAAGTTTGGGGCTGAAATACGGACAGTCATTGATCATCGTGAAAAAGATTAGGAGAAGCTATGGGCGGCTTTGATTCACGCCAACTTCAACAGATGCTGGAACAGGCCCAGCGGCAGGCCCAGGATTTGCAGCATAAAATGCAACAGACCATCGTGGAAGCCTCCGCGGGCGGCGGGACCGTGACCATCAAAATGAATGGCCAGAAGCAGGTGATCGAGACACGGATCGATCCCGAAGCGGTGAAGAGCGGCGATGTCGAGATGCTTCAGGATCTGGTAACTGCGGCCGTAAACGAAGCTGGCCGAAAAATCGATGCAGCCATGCAGTCTACCGTAGGCGGAATGCTGGGGAATTTAGGACTGCCGGGAATGTAATGTCAACTTCTCTCGCCGGCTGAAGTACGGATAAATTGAGGATCAAACGTGGCCAGATTTGCCGAGCCGATGGCTCGATTGATTGAAGAGCTGAAAAAACTGCCCGGCATAGGCAGCAAGAGTGCGCAACGGATGGCCTTCCACATCCTGCGTTCCAGTGAAGAAAGCGCCGAGTCTCTGGCTGCCGCCATCCGAAATCTCAAGGAAAAATTGCATCTGTGCTCCGTGTGCAGCAACATCACCGATGTTGACCCGTGCACCTACTGCTCGAATCCTACCCGCAACCAGCGTATGGTCTGCGTAGTGGAAGAACCCACCAATATCGCAGCCGTGGAAAAAGCCCGTTTTTACAATGGCGTCTACCACGTTCTGCATGGCGCCATTTCCCCACTGCATGGAATCGGGCCGGAACAACTTCGCATCCCATCATTACTGAAACGTATCGAGAGCGGCAACATAGATGAAATCATTATCGCCACCAATCCCAACACCGAGGGCGAAGCTACAGCGGTCTACTTAAGCGGCTTGATCAAAAGACCTGGAGTGAAAGTCACCCGTATCGCAACCGGTATCCCCGCTGGCAGCGACATCGAATACGCCGATGAGGTCACGATGCTGAAAGCCATGGAAGGACGACGCGAACTGTAGGATTTAAATATAATGGGTGCTCCCAATTCGTCGCAGGAGAGGTCTAGTGAAAAAACTACTCGTTATTGTTGCAGTTTTGGCCGTCGGTTCGACGATGGCATTTGCCGCCCAGTGGTCTGGCTACATTTCCGACGAGATGTGCGCCAAGAGCGGCTCCAAGGCTGCCAAGGCTTCCGACTGGATCAACCCAAAAGCCTTCGAATCATGCGCTCAGAAGTGCGCCAGAGAAGGATCACCGGTCGTATTTGTCACCGAAGACAACAAGATTCTGAAGTTCGATTCCGACTCCCTCAAAAAAGTACAGCCTCATGTAGGCCAGAGAGTCAAACTCGAAGGTACGCTCGAAAACGGCACATTGAAGGTCAGCAAAATATCTCCGATCGCAATGGAGGACCCTGGTAAATACGGCTCTAAAGATGCCGAAAGCCACATGCATGATAATCACTAGGCCAGAGCAAATTAAGTCAAAAAGATCTTTTAGGCGTTGTGATCCGAGGTGGGTGCATATTGAGCGCAAACCCAATGTGCTAAGATATTCATACATCCTGCGATGAAAACTGTTCGCCGGATTTCTCTATAAACTCATCAATTGGCGTGGGGACGTAGTTCAGTTGGTTAGAACGCTGCCCTGTCACCAGCTTCTTTTATTTCCTTGCATTTAGCGGCCTTATAGCTTCCACATTAAAGCTGAACCCGCATGAGCACACCCGCGCCACGGGTAAAGTCTTGGATGGTGGCGCGAAACTCGCCGAAGGTTTGTTGGGCCGGTGTCAGGGTTCTCTTTGGAACCGGAATCAGCCCGGAATTATTTTATCGAATGCTGGCGACTCACCAAAGATCATTACACCCATATTCCGATAGTCACGAACCACCTTTCAATTCAGAGGGGTGCACAACGCGGAGTCCGTCAAAACGCCGAAAGTCCCGCACGTTCATGGTGAGTAGCTGTCCGATACCGTGAACATACATGCTCGGCGCCAGCCTTGCGTCATGGACTTGCACGCCTTGAATACTGTGCATAACGAGCAGTGCCCGCCATCGGTCGTGGACTTCCTTGCTATCCGGCAAAAACTCAAAATCTCTTTCGATCACACGCGCTAAATGATTCGTTTCAGCAACACTCAAACCAAATCCATTCTTATCAGCTGGGCGGGTTGAGGCATCCCAAAACTCACCGAGAGCTTGCGAAGTGTAGCAGAGCCGAGAACCCTGCTTCACGAGCACGTGCAGCGCTTTGTCAAACCTCGTTAGAAATGTCCCCTTTTTGATGCGTTGATTTCTCGCTGAGGACTCCGCCGGAGCGTAGCCCTGCGGAGCCGAAGGCGGAGCGCTTAGGGCGGAGCGGAGGTGGAGTCCTCAGCGAGGCGTGGCGCGACTCCGACTGCGGGATCCAAGCGTGTTCCCCAAATCGGTTTGCGCCATGGATGATCGGCTGGGGGCCGACGGGGGGAACACACGGCAACCACCGCCTTGTCTGGATGGCGGGCGGGCTGCCGACGCTGCTGGATTTCTTCCCAGACCAGCGCCTGTCCACGGTAACGAATCTCCAGCCGTCCATCTTCCCATTCGCAGACCGCAACCCTGGCCTGCGGTGGTGCTGTGCGCCGTCCCTGGTTCTTCACTTGCACCAGACGATTCTGATAGCGCACGACTCCGTCGTTGCTAATCACTCGTTCCGTCTCCAGCGCCGGAAGACGTCATCCAGAATCTTGCGACCCGGTGTTTTGCGATGGTAGTCGACCGCCGAAGCAGCCGCTTGTGCAAACCGCGGCTTGTGCTCCTCCCGATACTCACCTTCCAGATACGCATTACAGGCTTCATAGCTTTGGATTTTCTTCCGCCGCAGCTTCTTGACCCGTCGATCCTGATGGGCCCCGTGATTCCTCTCGACTCGCCCTTTGGCTTGCGGGGAACTGGCCGCTAGGATCTCGATGCCTAAGCGCTCACACATCTTGCCAATGTGGGTGGTAGGTGCAATTCCATTGAGTATTTCCTTACTGGTGGGTTCCCGAACATAGACATTCTTCCAATCCGTATAC
>DASZFK010000507.1:0-3020 GCA_035939855.1 Candidatus Angelobacter sp. | reverse complement strand
TGTAGCCTTGACGCTATGGTGTACGAGAACGTACGCTAACACTCTGTAGCAATATCCCGATCAACAGCATGGCGGAGCGCAGTTTTCCACTATTCCGCAAACTTTTTCAACCGTTGTGGTCGCTCCGTGGTGAGACAGGTCATTTGTTATTGGACTCCCCCGCGACTCGTGGTTAGCTTGATTGGGCGCCATTCTTGGCACATGAAGGAAGCAGAGGAATATGAGTCTATCCCTTAAGTCTTGGTTAACGCGTGTGATTGCGGCGCTGGTCGGGGTTTGCGTCGCAGGTGGGTTTGCATTTGGGGCTGGTCCGCACTACGTGGTCACCAATGATGACAGCCCGCCCGCGCTGGCTACCAGTGTCACCTTCTATACCGTGGGAGCTAACGGTCTGCTGAACATGAAGGCAAAGGTCCTGATTGGCCGAGGCGGCATCGCCGGAGGCTATTTTGCGGCGAATCGGGTGAGCGTGATCAACAGTGGGAATGCTCAGTGCGTTTATGCTTCCGTGGCGCAGGGCGGCGAGATCAATGGAATCTCCGTCAAGACTCTGAAGATTGGCGGCCACGACGTTGGCTCCCCGAAGGATACCGGTGCCTCCAATGGTGTCGGTTTAGCAATGAACAGCCAGTATCTTTATGCCAGCTTCACGGACTCGAGCAACATTGGGACGTTCAAGGTGCAGGCGGGCTGCAGTCTGAAGTTTGTTGGCGACATCACCGTGGGCGGACTGCAAGGTGGCGTGATCGACGGAATGGTCATCCATGGGAGCATAATGGTCGCCACCTATGGGGATGGCTCGATCGAATCCTTCAACATTTCCGGCGGCGTGCCGGTGTCAAATGGCGATAAACAGAATTCCACCGGTTCGCGCGGAGGCAATACCTATCCCACTGCCATCGACATCACGCAAGATGGACACTTCGCCATCTTCGGGGACACCTCCCCATTCACCGTGGTCGAAGTCTCTGACATTTCCTCCGGCAAGTTGACTCCGACAGTTGTCTATCGCCTGGGAGTTGCACGCAATTCCAGTAACATTCTGCTGAGCCCGGATGAGACGCTCCTCTACATAAGCAACAATCAGGGGGGAAGATCACCGCGGCTTTCTTTGACAAGAATACGGGCAAACTTACAAAAGGTTGCGTCTCCGGTTACCTCAAGGGCTTCGTGACGAACTGGTCCTATGTAGGATCCTTGGCAATGCAAAGAACCACGGGGACGGGCGGACTCCTATATGTTGCCGAGTTTGGCGCGCCGTCCTCGATCGGCGTAATTAACGTGAAATCGTTGGGCGGGAAGTGCACGCTAACCGAATCTTCCAAATCGCCCGTTGCTGACCCGAACAGTCCGGGCTTGTTGTCGATTGGGGCTTTTCCTCCCCGGCCGTTCTAACCCGAGGTAAGTTCGTCTTACCCCTCTGAGATTAAGGAGTTGAATATGCGCTCTGCGTTGAAATATTTGCTTGCGATCCTGGTGTGTGGATTTTCTTTTCTGAGGCCGGAGGCGCAGTGTCCCAAGCGCCCCGACGCCGGTACCGTGGTCCAGGATGCCCTGAGCCTCAACAGTGTGAACGGTGTTCTTAAAAAGGAATTGACCATACGTCACTCGGTTGATTCCGCCGGCTACAGTCACTATTGCTACAACTACCTGACTAACAATGGCGACGTCGAGGCTCCGACGTTGCGCCTCAACCAAGGCGATCAGCTGCTCCTGGACATCAAAGACCGCATCGAGAGCGATGACTCGGCAGGGATGATGGAAATGCCCGCTTCCGGCAAGACTTGCGGCGACGGCGGAATGATGATGTTGTCTTCGACCAATGTTCACTTCCACGGTCTGAATGTCCCGCCAACCTGCCATCAGGATGATGTGCTCACGACTTTGATTCAACCCAACAAACCGCCATTTCAGTTCAACATCCAGATCCCGAAGAACGAGCCGCCGGGACTGTATTGGTACCACCCGCACGTACACGGGTTCACCGAGTTCCAGGTAAATGGCGGCGCTGCGGGAGCGTTGATCGTCGAAGGGATGGAAAAGTTGCACCCGGAGGTGGCCGGACTTACCGAGCGCATATTCGTGATCCGCCAGCAGTACCTGGTTCCCTGGGTACCGGGGCCCTACCAATTGACGATTAACTACCAGCTGGCGAATTGGCCCAACAGCTCGTCCCCCATCATCAAGATGAAGCCCAACGAAAAGCAATTCTGGCGGGTGGCAAATGCCACAATCCAGGACTTCATGCCCTTGCAAGTTTGGTTTAATGGTGTGCCGCAGAAACTGCAATTGATCGCTCTCGACGGCTATCCTCTTCCCAAGTCCAGATTTGAAGACACCATTTTGTTGCCTCCCGCAGGACGCGCGGAGTTTATCGTGCAGGCTCCTCCTCAAAACAACGACGCCGTTTTCATTTCGCTTGCTTATTCAACCGGTCCAACGGGCAACCCGGATCTAGAACAACAACTGGCTAGCATCCAAGTCAGCAACGATACGGAGGAAACGCAACAGACAAAGACTGCTGAACCCGCGCCTCGCCTGCCGCTGAGCCGCATTAAGTTCGCAGATTTGAGCAAACAGAAGGCGACAACTCTGCGGAAACTCTTCTTCTCCGAGGAGTTCGGCGGAACCAACGGCCCCATCCAGTTCTACATCACAGTCGACCGCCAAAAACAGAAGGTTTTCGAAGCCAATGAGAAACCCGTGATCACGACTCACGTGGGAGCAGTCGAAGATTGGATTGTCGAAAACCGCGCCCTCGAAACCCACGCCTTCCACATGCACCAGATCCATTTTTTGGTAACCGAAGTGGACGGAAAGCCGGTCACGAATCAGGACCTGCGCGACACGATTGAGATCCCCTTCTGGGAGGGTCCTGGGCATCCATACCACAGCGTAAAGATGCGCATGGATTTCCGCGATCCAACCATCGAGGGTACTTTTGTCTTTCATTGTCACATCCTGCTGCACGAGGATCTGGGCATGATGCACAAAATTCTTGTTCTTCCAAAATGACAAGC
>DASZFK010000506.1:0-14536 GCA_035939855.1 Candidatus Angelobacter sp. | reverse complement strand
AGCCTTCGCAGGAAGCCATGGAGGATTGCGACACTTTGTTTATGGTGGGCACCTCATTCCCTTATATCGAGTTCCTGCCCAAGCCAAAGCAGGCCCGCGGTGTGCAGATTGAACTTGATCCCAAGCGCATCGGCTTGCGTTACCCGGTGGAAGTGGGCCTGGTCGGGGACAGCCGTAACACCTTGCGTGAATTGATTCCACTTTTGAAACGCAAAGAAAACCGGAGTTTTCTGGAAGCAGCGCAGGCCGGGATGCGGGATTGGCGCAACATCATGGATAAGCGGGCGACCCGGACCGACAAACCCATGAAGCCGCAGGTTGTTGCCCGCGAACTGGGCGAGCGCCTGCGTGATGATGCCATCGTGAGTTGCGACAGCGGCACGATTGCCACCTGGTGGGCGCGGCATGTCCCCGCCAAGCGCGGCCAGATGCATACTCTTTCAGGAAACCTGGCCACCATGGCGCCGGGCCTTCCTTATACCATTGCCGCGCAAATCGCATATCCTGGCCGGCAGTGCGTCGGTTTTGTGGGGGATGGTGGGTTCTCCATGCTAATGGCCGACTTCGTCACCGCCGTGAAATATCAACTCCCCATCAAAATCGTCATTATCAAGAACAACACGCTGGGCCAGATCAAATGGGAGCAAATGGTCTTCCTTGGCAATCCGGAATATGGTGTTGATCTTCATCCCATTGACTTCGCGGCTTTCGCGCGAGCGTGCGGCGGAACAGGGTTTTTTGTCGACGATCCTGCCGTCTGCGGCCGCACGATGGAGGAGTTTCTCAACACGCCCGGCCCTGCCCTTCTTGAGGCAGCCGTAGATCCGTTCGAGCCTCCCATGCCGGCCAAAGTAAAGGCGGAACAAGCCCTTCATTTTGCGGAATCGTTGGCGCGGGGCGAGCCCAATAGCAAAAAGATCGTGCTTACCACACTCTCCGACAAAGTCCGGGAGTTGATCTAGCCGTGCCCAGGAACCGGAAGAGCGAAACCGTTGTGATTACTGGCGCGTCCGCAGGCTTAGGAAGAGCTGCAGCGCGCGAGTTTGGCCGTCACGGCGCACGGGTTGCATTGTTGGCGCGCGGGCACGATGGGCTGGAAGCGGCGAAACGAGAGATCGAAGAATTGGGCGGCAGCGCCATCGCTATTCCAACTGATGTCGCCGATGCTGCTGCAGTCGAAGCCGCCGCTGCCCGGGTCGAAGACCAATTTGGGCAAATTGACATCTGGGTGAACAATGCCATGGCCTCCGTTTTCTCCCCGGTAAAAGAGATGCTGCCGGAGGAGTTCAAGCGGGTCACCGATGTGACCTATCTCGGCGTTGTCTATGGCACTTTGGCGGCGTTGAAGCGCATGTTGCCTCGCGATCGGGGAACCATCGTCCAGGTCGGTTCAGCGCTCGCCTATCGAAGCATTCCCCTTCAGTCGGCTTATTGTGCTGCGAAGCATGCCATTGCGGGCTTCACAGATTCCTTGCGATGTGAACTGATCCATGACAAGAGCAACAGCCAGGTAACCATGGTGCAGATGCCGGCGCTCAATACACCACAGTTCGGCTGGGTGAAGAGCCGCCTCAAGCACAGGGCACAACCCTTACCACCAATCTTTCAACCGGAAGTGGGAGCCAGGGCCATCTACTACGCTGCTCATCATCATCGCCGCGAACTCTACGTTGGCTGGCCTACAGTGGAAGCTATTGCAGGTAACAAGCTCGCGCCGGGGCTTCTTGACCGGTATCTCGGCCATAAGGGTTACACTTCGCAGCAAACCTCGGAACCCGAAGACCCTGAACGTCCTGACAATTTGTGGAAGCCGGTTGCCGGCGACCACGGGGCCCACGGCGCTTTCGGTGAACATGCAAAACCAAGAAGCTATCAAGTGTGGGCCGATTTGCATCGCGGATGGCTTTCTACGGCAGCCATCTTGGCGGCATGTGGTGTCCTGGCCCTGACCAGGTTCCGCGGCCATTGGTAGAGGCCTGTCTAACCTTCCGCTGGCGCATATTTCCATACACAACCAGCCAGAATCTTTGTCGCCGAGCTGTGACTTTAGGGACACACTGATAGTGAGTCCGATCTGGATCGGGAATATGGCCGGCACACCCTTCCGGTGCTCCCATAAATGCGGCGTTTGAATTATGTTTGGCCAAGAGTAACCACCCCTAGAAGAGCGGCATCTCACAATGGGAGTTGTCGCAGATGAAACGATCCAAGTCCACAGGCTTGTCTCTGGCACACAGAAGAGATCAATCTCTCTGGTACAAGACTGGGGAAACATCCCTCCAGAGGTAAACAATGCTCGCGAAGAAAGACCCGAATCGGGTAGCGGCCAGCTAAATCTGCCGCAACTCTAGCAATTCCTTCCTGATGGAGCAAACCTGCATGACGAAAAAGCGCCTTCTCTTTGTCGACGATGAGGCCAACATCAGATTGACTCTTCCGGCGATTTTAGAACGGGAGGGGTTTGACGTGACCGTTGCAAGCAGCGTCCCTGAGGCGCTTGCCACAATTCAACGTTCACCATTTGACATCCTTCTTTCCGACCTCAACATCGGACAGCCCGGCGATGGCTTCACGGTCGTAAGTGCAATGCGCCGTATCCAGCCGCAGGCTACAACTTTTATTTTGACCGGCTACCCCGACTTCGAAAGCGCCTTAATCGCAATCCGAAATCAGGTGGACGACTATATCGTCAAACCTGCGGACATCGGGAAGCTGGTACAGGCCCTCAAGACAAAATCCGAAGAACTGCGCCGTCCTGAACGAGCGTTGCCATCGAAAAGGGTCTCAGCGATACTTCGCGAGAATGCACAACAATTAGTGGAGCGATGGCTTGTACGGTTACGGGAGAATTCGGAACTGTTGAAAATTAAGATGCCTGAGCGGGAGCGGATTGATCATCTACCCAGCCTGATTGAGGAGATAGCGGACCACATCGAATCGTATCGGCCTGATGTCAACGATCGTGTTATAAAAGCCGCTCTCGCTCATGGCCGCCAACGGTATAAGCATGGATACACGATTCCCATGCTTCTGGTGGAAGCCGCTCTTCTTCAAAAAACCATTAGCGAATTGCTGCAAGAGAATCTCTTGACAATTGATATCAGCACATTGATCCCGGATCTCCACTTGGTAGCGGAAGTAATCAATCGCACCGCCGAACTGTCGGTGAGGGCCTTTCTTGAACTTACGCCAGGCACGGAGGCAGCATGAATCATGGTAGAGCGGGTGGTGTCGTGGATCAGTTCTGAGTCAATGGCAAAAACACCGAGAAGCAAGTGCCGGAATTCAAGCCCTCGCTCCTGCTGACCAGGCTGATCTGTCCGTGCTGCTTGAGGACGAGTCTGCGGGCCACCCATAAGCCAAGGCCCGAACCTTTTCCTTTCTTCGTTGAAAAAAGAGGTTGGAAAACTTTTTTCTTGTACTGGTCTGGTATTCCAGGTCCATTGTCCGCAAAGTCGATCTGAACTCCAGGCGTTTTCCCATTGTTGGAGCTGCGACGCGCAAACGTATGTATCACCAATTTACCGTTTTCCAAGGGGCCGGATTCGAGCGCATTGAGCACGATGTTCGAAAATACCTGGCGGATAGCGCCAGGGAGGCCCTGGATGCTTCCGGAAAACTCGTATTGCCGGTCAATCGTGAAGTGTTTGTATGCGGTTTTTGCCGAATATCTACTGAGCACCTCTTCGAGCACTTCAACAATGGACATGGCCACCGGGTTCTCTTCCCGAGCCAGGGCCAAAGTCTGCGCCGAGACATCCAAGGCTCGCGATAGCTCGCGTCTGGCAATCTCCACCTCTTGCCGAACCCTGGGGCTGAGACTCTGCTCACCTCCCAGGAGAAAGAGAGCATTCGCGATACCTTGAAGAGCGTTCTTGATCTCGTGCATGATGCCGGCTGAGAACAGACCCAACTCCGCAAGAGCGTTGACGTTCTCGCTTGGTTGCTGCCGCTGCAAGCGTGTCATTGAATGTCCTTCCTAGTTCGCCGGTCGTGAGGAAAAGCCAAGTATGAAAGCGTATTAAGAATTAGATGAGGCCCGTCGATTCTATGTTGTGTGTCAGACATATCATGTTTTGTACATAACACAAGTGATAAGATCAGAACTAATTAGAAATTCTTCTGGAGTTGAAAACAGATTCTTCCTACCGTCAGCAATGCCCGGTCGAACTTATCTGACCATGGGGAGCTGCAATTGATGCGGATGTAGTTTTTGAAACCACGGCTGGAAGAGAACATTGGTCCCGGCAATACGAAGACATGTTGGGCCAGCGCATGTTCATAGAGTTTCATGGCGCTGATGCCCTTGGGAAGTTCTACCCAGAGCAAATATCCACCTTGAGGGCGTGAAACGCGAGTGCTCTCGGGAAAATACTTGGTAATGGCGCGGCTCACTGTCTGTATCTGGTTGGCGAAGCAGATTCGCAATCTGCGGACGTAACGGTCGTATCCACCCGATTCGAGAAACGATGCGATCACCAGTTGTTGCAATGACGAACTGGCCACTGTGGTGATGAACTTGAGCTGTTCGACTTCGTTCCGGTAGCGCCCGCCATGGACCCAGCCAATGCGGTATCCGGGAGCCATGACCTTGGAGAACGAGGAACACAGCAGCACCAGGCCTTTACGGTCGTAAATCTTCGCCGGCGCAGGACGCTTGTTGCCAAAGACGAGATCGCCGTAGACGTCATCTTCAATGAGCGGAAGATCATATTTTGCGAGCAGGGCAATCAGGTCCTTCTTGTATTCATCGGTGAGAACGTAGCCCAGCGGATTGTGACAATTGCTCATCACAACGCAAGCCTTCACTCGATGCTTTCTGATGGCTCGCTCCAGTTGATCGAGTTGCATCCCGGTGCGCGGGTGGGCCGGAATCTCAATAGCGCGCAGGCCCAGCGACTCGATAACCTGCAGCACACCGAAGAAAGTCGGGCTTTCAATGGCCACCAGATCGCCGGGAGCAGCTACGGCCCGCAGCGCGAGATTTAAGGCTTCCATGCCGCCGGAGGTGATCACGATATCGGCAGGCGAGAACTCACAGCCGAATCTCGCGGTGTGCCGGGCAATCTGGCGGCGCAGCGGCTCGGCTCCTGGAGGGAAATCGTAACCGGAGCTGTGGTGCGGATATTTGCGCAGCACTTGGCTGATGATCTGGTTCAGCTTGTGGGTGGGATAAAGCTCCGGCCCGGCCCCGCCCGCTCCCAGCGGAAAATACTTTGGATCGCCGGAGTCGCTCATGATCTCATGCAGGATCTTGGCGATGCCTACCTGCGTGGGAGCATTCTCCGCGCCAACGAAACTGGGTTCCGGGGCAAGATCGGAAAACGGAACTTTGACATAGAAGCCCGACTGCGGACGCGCCTCGATAAATCCATGATTCTCCAGCCAAAAATAAGCCTGGAGCACGGTTGAGATGCTCACATCCTGTTGCTGGCTGAGGGCGCGCACCGAGGGCACGCGTTCTCCCACTCGTAGGATGCCCCGCGAAATCTGCCCTTCGATCAAATGGGCAACTTGAAGGTACCGGGGGATTTCTTGTACCAATTGTGTTGCCATTGGTTCAATCATACTTGCATCAAACAAAGAAGGCCATACAAAACTGTACTGGTCACGTTTTTATATTTCTGTATCTGTACTTGTCCGAACCAATACCCGTACGATGTGTTTAGCTGAAAGGGGAGGCCCCATGAAAACCATTTGGCCCAACCGCTACACCCGCCGCGCCGTTGCCATGAAGAGTTCGGCTATCCGCGAACTGTTGAAGGTGACCCAAAGACCCGACATGATCTCTTTTGCCGGTGGACTGCCTGCGCCCGAACTTTTCCCCATTCCGGAATTTCAAAGCGCGTGCACCAAGGTGTTGACCGAACAAGGCTCTTGGGCGCTCCAATACAGCACAACCGAAGGTTTTCCTGCTTTGCGCCAATTCGTTGCCGATGAATTGAAACGTTACGACGCGGCTGTCGGTCCGGAAAATGTGCTGATCACCAGCGGCTCGCAGCAAGCTCTCGACCTGGTCGGCAAGTTACTGATTGATCCCGGTGACCTGGTCGTGGTGGAGGCGCCAACATACGTGGGCGGCCTGCAGGCGTTCAACCTCTACGAACCCCATTACTGGAGCATACCGGTCGATGATGACGGCCTGCGCACCGAGTTGCTGGTGGAAGCATTGCGAGCGAGACCAAAGTTTCTCTACGTCCTGCCCAATTTCCAGAATCCCAGCGGCGTGACCATGTCGTTGCAACGCCGCCAGGAACTGCTCGCGCTGGCCGCCGAATACGATGTTCCTGTGGTGGAAGACGATCCTTATTGCGAGCTTCGCTTCGAAGGAGAAACCATAGCGCCACTGCTGGCGCTGGACCCTGAGAACGTGATTTACCTCGGTACTTTTTCCAAGACTCTTTCTCCCGGCCTGCGCGTGGGATGGATTGTTGCCCCGGCGGAGGTCATCATCAAGCTAGTGCAGCTCAAGCAAGGCACGGACCTGCACACCGGCGGACTCAACCAGTTGATTGCCTGTGAAGTGGCGCAGGGCGGATTCCTCGATCATCATGTCAAGGAGCTTCGGGAAGTTTACCGGCAGCGCCGCGACGCGATGTTACAGGCGCTTACGGAGTTTTTCCCCAAAGAAGCCACATGGACGCATCCCAAAGGCGGGATGTTCTTGTGGGTGACCATGCCTGCAGGATTCGATTGCGGCGAATTGCTGAAAGCGGCGGTGCAAGAGAATGTGGCTTTTGTTCCTGGCCATTCATTCTTTGCAGAGTCCGGCGATGGCTCTCGTCACATGAGGCTCAACTTTTCCAATGCTGGGCCGGATCGGATTCAGGAGGGAATTCGGCGGATCTCCGTGGTGGCCCGCAAGCAGATGGAACAGATGCGGGCGAACCTGGTGGCTTGCACGTCATAATCCCCATCGTTTTTGAAACAGAAACAAAAAACCCCACGCGCTATTGAGCACGTGGGGGGATGAGTTTACTTCTCCTTAGTGGTGTGCCATACCATGGGAAAGCTGCTATTGACCAAAGGCGATTCGTGAGCCTGATCCGGGCGGTACACAGGTATAAGTGACCTCCTGGCCAGCGGTTGCTGCCACAGCGCGCAATGCGCTGTCGGAAAGAGTGGTTGTTCCGTCACCGGCTACAAAGTTGCCCGCAGCCGGGTTGAAGAGGAAGCTCTTCTGCGCACCAACCTGGGCGAATTGCGCCACCAGCTCGCACTCAGTGGTCAAGCCGCCCAGAGATTTCGAAGTAAAGGGTGTGCCGGCACGCTGCTCCAGGAGAGTGATGCGCGGACCAACGGAGCTGGAGTTGGAGCTGGTCAGAGTCACCTGCTGTCCTACGATTGGAGCCAGATCAGTATCGTATGCCAGCATGAATTGCTCGACGTTGCGACGTATCTGGTTTCCACCCAGCGTCGGGAAGCCGCTCGTGACCGTGTCGCGGAACACGGCTGCGGTGAAGAAGCGGAACATGGTGTCGATGGTTCCGTCGTTGGTGAAACCGAAGCCCCGGATCTGATCACCGGTGAAGCCGCTATCGGGTTGGTCGAAGGTGTCAACCTTGGGATCACCGAACATTCCTACCTTGGTGTACATATTTCTCAGGTGTGGAATCTTGAACATCTGCGAGATGACTCCCTCAAAGCTTGCGTGCTTGCTGGTGCCGAATTCGCCTTCTGCAGGATCAAGTTCGTGGCAGCCATTGCAGTTGAATGCATTGACGCCCAGGACAAGTCCACCCACGGGTATTCCCAAGCCATTCAGCGGACCTGCATTGATGCCGTCCGCGGGACGTGAGCCAAGGTAGAAATCCCGGCCATGTTGCTGGGAAGAAGTCAACGAGTTATCGAGGTGGCGGACTGGGTTTGGCGGCTCCATGACCTGCAGTTGGAAATTGGTGAAGCTCTGCATGTCCGCAGTAGAAGGCTGGTTGGCTGCGCCCAATAACCCCGGGAACGCCACAATAAAGTTGTTGAACGAGAGGTTCGAATCGAACGGATCAACACCAAAAACGCCGTTCGCACGATCGCCGCGCCAGTGCATGGCGCCGGAGTTCACCATGCCGCGCAGGGTCTGGGTGGTCATGGGGCCTTTCATGGGATGAAAGTCATCCGCATTGCCGGTGCCATTGATGGGGCCGCGGAAGTTGAACAACACCTTGCCGAGAGTAATGGATTCGGTGTCGCCGAAATTGATGGGGATTGGGTTCTTCTTCACAACGTCGTCAGGATTGCCCAAGTCCCAGGCAATATCGTCGTTGTCGCCGAAGATGTGGCAGCTTGCACATGCCGCTTCGCCGTTCGCGGAGCGCGTAGCGTCATAGAGCATCGGGCGGCCTTGGACGACCGATGGCGGTTCCGGGTTGGGCATGGAGAGCGCCGCCACTTCCTGCTTCGATGCCAAGTCGATCACCTTGACAGCGTTGTCGAAGCGCGTAGTCACATACATACGACCTCGGGATTCATCTAATGCAATGCCGCTCGGGCCGCCGCCGCTCACCGGGATATAGTTGGCGCTGATGACTGTGGGATCAAAAGTGTTATTTTCCAGGGCTGAGGTGTCGAACACGCCAATCTTGCTCGAACCGAAGGCGGCCACGAAGAGGGTCTTGCCATCGCTCGTCACTGCCATATCGAGTGGCGTTGCCAGACTGTGATCTTTCGTTGTGGGATCGAACAACGGATTGTTGGCCAGGATGCTGTAGTTGATGTGTTTGTTCAGATGAATAGGGGTCACGCTGGAGCCGCTGATAACAGTGACGCGCATCTCGGCGAGATGACCCTGCACGGTGTGCCCGCCAAAGACACCGGGGCCTTCGAAGCGAACATTGTTGATAGCATCGCTATTGCTCACATACAACTTGCCGGAGACAGGGTTGGTGGCCATATTGAACAATGTGGTGCCTACGTGCGCGAACGATGCTGTTTGGGCCAGGTTATTGGCGTTGACAGCAAAGACATCGGTATCGGGCAGGTTGAAGCGAACGGCGTTATCCCAAACGCGGTGCAGTTCGTCTTCCCAGTGGCTGGTGCTGTTGTTGAACTTCACAATCAGCGCGACTTCCGGAGCTTGCTTGCCTTCGAAGTTCGTGGCTGGCCCAGGGTTACCACCGGGAGAGGTAGAGCCATTGGGGCTTATGCAAGGCTGAGACGGTTTGAAGCCCGGACATACCAGCGGTTCCAGAATCGCCGTGGTCTGGTTTCCGGTTTTAAAACCGGCCACGTACACCGTATTTTTGTCGGGGCTTACTGCAAGCGCGCGCGGAGTATCGGTGAAGAAGGTCATGATCTTCAGCGGCGTGCCACCAATCGTGTTGGAAAGATTGGCAGGATCAAATACCCAAACATCGGCGCGGCCTACACCCGGAGTCGTCATTTGGGGATCGCCTGCGCCGGGAACGGACGCAATCGAGGGATCGGTGCGCTGCTGGCCACGATGGGCCGTCGTAATGAAAGCTCGCACGGGCGAGCCGGCAAAGACAATGTCACGCGGTTCGTCGCCTACTAATAAGGTGCGGGAAACGTGGGGTGTGCCCGTCAACGAAACCACGCTGATGCTGTCTGAAAGGTGATTCACCACCCAGACTTCGTTGTTGTTCCGCGCGGCGACTGCCACCGGTTCCATGCCCACAGGCACGCGGCTCTGGAAGACGACTCCGTTGGGCGTGATATTGAAAATCTCCAGCGTACCGTTGGGTGTATTTACAGCAAATAGCGTGTTCCCGTCCGCCGACAGGGCAATGGGGCGCACGGGGCCGCTTTCAAACTCCACAAAAGAAGGACCCGTTGAAGAAGCAGCCACGGGTGCAGCATTGCGTGACGCGCCGATGAGCGCCAGCAAGGTGAGGCAAAAAACTGAAGCGAGAATGCCTCCCTTAGGTTTGAGCAGTTGGGCCAAAATTCGCGACATGGGGAAAAGCCCCTTTCGTATTTAATTCTGGCCAGAAAGTGTAGCACAAAATTCCAGATTGGTCACTTTATTGAACGATCAATCAGTTATTTTACCGGGCTGTCCGGCTGGGAGGCTTTTAAGAAGCGGGCTTATTTCTGCGCGAGTGAGTTATGGTTGCGCCACCACTTCAGGTTTCTTACTGTCTTCTTTTGGGCTCTTATCGCCGATGAACATTTTGATTTTTTCGAGGAGGGCGGGAAACAGGTCTTCTTTTTGGAGACAGGCAGCTACGTCTTTTCCGCCGTCGACCGGGCCATAGCCGGTTACGATGATCACCGGGACCTCGGGATGATCTTCATGAACCCTGCGGGCCAACTCTACGCCGTTCATGCCTTCCATGCGGAAGTCGGTGACCAGGATATCGAAATCTTCCTGATTAAATTTCTTCAGCGCGTCTTCGCCGTTGAAGGCGCTCACGGCCCGATAACCCTGCATTTCCAGGATTTCACAGCTCAGTCTTGCCAGTACCTCATGGTCGTCAACGAAGAGGATGGCTTTCATGGATTCGATGCCTCCTAGGCAACTACGATTAGGACTGCTCCTGCTGCGGACCAAGAGAGAGGGCGGCCACACAGGTTGGTTTCTCAAAACCTGGTAAAAGATGCCTTATAACGTAACTATTTTATGCTCTCAAACCATTTGGTAATTGAGTAATTTGGTAATTTGGTAATTGCAAAGCCAACATTTGGGGATCTGTTCAGTTTTGTAAAGACAATCAGTTAAAGTTTTCTTACCCCGAAAGCCGAAGGTGCATCTCAATGTTCACAGGAATTGGTTTCAATTACCCCATTACCAAATTACCCACTTACCCAATCCACATCATTCTCCTGGCGGCAGATATAAAACCGGAACGTTGCTCTTTTTTATCAACTCATTAAACGCCGGAACGTCGGTCGAGATTATCTGTTTCCAGGCAGTGAGCTGCTGGTCGAGCTGGCCCCGTAACATACGGGCAACTTCATATTGTTGCTGGGTGGGAGCGCTGTCGCCGGCCTCAACGCTGGAACGGAAACTATCGTATTGCTCATTGAGCATGTTGGGAAAGGCCAGGTTCGCCTCTGAGCCTTTCATGTTGACTTGAATCAGGCGCTCTTCAACAGGCGTCATCTTTTTATCCAAGGCTTCGGCCTGCTCCAGCAATGGTTTCAAATTGGGATCGTTGGCAAAACGCTGTTGAAGCGATTTGAGCTGTCCGCGAAATTCACGGATCTGGTTGACGGAGCGGTGCAGCTCCGTGTTGGCGTCACGTATCTCCATCAGCAGGTCGAACTGCTTTTGCAGATCGGCCTGGGTTACGTTTTTCACTCGTGGGTCCTGAACGATTTCCAATGGCTGCGATTGGCTCTGGTTGCCGACACTGAGCTTGACGGTATATTTTCCCGGTAGGACCAATGGGCCCTCGGGACCATTTCCGGTATAAAACGCTCCGGGGATTTTCACTGGAGGCTCCCAGCGCAAATTCCAGGCATAGCGATTCATGCCCGCAGAGGCGGGGATGGTAGTCACTTCCTTGACCTGATCAGGCCATTCCGGTGGTTGCTCGGCCTCTTTCTTTTCACGGCTGGAAAGGCTCCGTACGAGTTTCCCGGCGCTGTCGAAGATCTCCAGCTTGACTTCATCTTTGGGAGCGGTCTTGAAGTAGTAGTCGAGAATGGCTCCCAAGGGTGGATCGTCGCCCACTGGGCCACGGCGTTCAATGCTTTCCGCCAAATGCAGGCGTATTGCAGTCTGAGGCCGGTACAGAATCGTTTGGGTATTGGCGGAATTGGCGTCGATCTGCCGCAGGGGAGCTATGTCGTCAAGCACCCAGAATGAGCGTCCGTGAGTGGCGGCAATCAGGTCATCGCCGTGGATATTCAAGTCATGAATGGGCACCGTAGGCAGATTGATTTTGAGTGGCTGCCAGTTGGCGCCATCATCGAGAGAGAAATACACACCGGTTTCCGTTCCGGCAAACAGCAAGCCTTTACGCTTGGGGTCTTCGCGGACGGAGCGGACGTACGATCCTTCGGGAATTCCGCGGGCAATCAAGGTCCAGCTCTTGCCGTAATCGCCGGTGCGGTAAATCAGAGGGCGGAAATCATCAAGCTTGTGCCGGTCCACGGCGATGTAGGCTGTACCGGCATCGTATTGCGAGGGCTCAACGATGCTGATCATGCTCCATTCGGGCATTTCTTTGGGAGTGACGTTGCTCCAGTTCTGGCCGCCATTGGTGGTTATATGGACAAGGCCATCGTCTGTGCCCACCCATAACAGGTCTTTCTTCAAGGGCGACTCGGCCACGGCAAAGATAGTGTCGTAGTATTCGACGCTGGTAATGTCGAGAGTAATGGAGCCCCCGGAAGGCTTCTGCTTCGATTTATCGTTGCGAGTGAGATCAGGGCTGATCGGAGTCCAGCTTTGACCCGCATTAGTGGACTTGAAGACCATCTCGTTTGCCGTATACAGAGTGTTGGGATCGTGGGGCGAGATGAGGAGAGGCGAGGTCCAGTTAAAGCGGTGCGTCAGATTTTCTGCGCCATTCCCGGAAACATCCAAGGGCCACACGGAGATGTCCACGGCCTGCTCGGTACGCTTGTCGAAGCGCGAGACCAGCCCTTCGGCCCCAGCAAAAACGATGTTTGGATCGGGCGGATAAGGCGCGATGTAGCCGCTTTCCCCGCCGCCGACTGGAAACCAATCCTGGCGGCCAATCACGCCATCATCGTCATAGCTTTTGATGGCGATCGTGCTGTTGTCCTGCTGCGCGCCGTAAATGAAATACGGCCAGCGATTATCGGTAATCACATGGTAGAACTGGGCCGTCGGCTGGTTGTATTGCGTGGTCCACGTTTTGCCTCCATCGGTGGAGATCGTAGCGCCACCATCATTGCCGTTGATCAATCGCTGGGTGTCGCCCGGATCGATCCACAATCCATGATGGTCGCCGTGAGGCGCATTCACAAGATTGAAGGATCGTCCGCCATCGGTAGAGCGGAGCATGCCTGTGTTGAGGACATAGAGGGTATCTGTGGATTTCGGATCGGCGAAAATATGAGTGAAATACCAGGCGCGCTGGCGCAAGCGGCCATCTTCGTTGATCTTCGTCCAGGTCTCGCCGCCATTGTCAGACCGATACAGGCCGCCTTCTTTCGATTCGATCAGGGCATAGACACGATTGGAATCACCGCCTGAGACGGAAATCCCAATGCGGCCCATGATTCCTCCAGGCAGGCCATGGCCTTCCAGTCGCTTCCAGGTTGTGCCCCCATCGGTGGACTTGTAGAGTCCGCTTCCCGGCCCGCCGCTATCGAGGCTCCAGGGTGTGCGATAGACCTGCCACAACGATGCAAAAATTGTATTTGAATTGTGAGGATCGAAAACCACATCGATGGCGCCGGTCTTATTGTCTTTGAACAGAACTTTTTCCCAAGTCGAGCCACCATCGGTGGTGCGAAAGACTCCGCGTTCTTCATTCGGACCATAAGCATGGCCCAGGGCGGCAACGAAAACAATGTTGGGATTCTTGGGATTGATGATGACTGCGCCAATATGGCGCGTGTCTTTTAGCCCCACATTCTTCCAGGTCTTGCCGCCGTCCACCGATTTGTAAACGCCATTGCCATAGGTAATGTTCCCGCGAATGCAGGCTTCACCGGAGCCTACATAGATAATGTTGTGATCGGAGGCCGCAACATCGATGCTGCCGATGGAGGCGATCGGTTCCTTGTCGAAGATCGGCTCCCAATTCGCGCCCGCATCCGACGATTTCCAGACTCCGCCTGAGGCCGCCCCGAAATAGAACACGTTCGGCTCCCCAGGCACACCGGTAACTGCCAACACGCGGCCTCCGCGAAACGGGCCAACCTGCCGCCAGCGCATGGCGCCGAACAGGTTTTCATCAATATGGCTGGGCTGCGAAGTTGAGGCCTGTTGCTGAGCTGTTTGCGGCGGTTTGGAACTTTTTTTTGTCTGGCTGGCTGAGAATGAGGCGAGAAAAAGCAACAGCAGAACAAGACAACGATTCATTCGGAAGGTGCTCCTGGAATGCCGGTACTTGTATTTTAGACTTTTTTTCTACATAAGCACGATATCAGAATTGCCATAATTTTTGATTGCCAAAATAAAGATAGTGCATACTTATATGACATGGGGTGTCATCCTGAACAATCATAGAAAACAAACCCGACGCCGAATAAAAACTCTAGAGGGGACCCTCGAGATGGCTGACTTCAAGCCCCTCGGTCATAAATGTCGCATTGCTTCGCGACATGGCAAGTCGATGATTTGTACGTTCGATACAGACAAAGAAGCCGAAGTTCTGAGGCTCATGCGAAAGCCGGTGCGGGTCACTGGCGAAGCCCAAATTAATCCCCGTTCTCACCGGACAGAAGAGATTCATATTCGTGAAATCGAGCCAATCGACAAACCTCTTGTGAGCGCTGAAGAATTCTTTGCGACCAAATCGATATCTGAGCTGGCAAAAATCCAAGGCGTGAAACCGCTTGAGAATCCTTCAGTTTTGATAGGTGGATGGCCAGCAGACGAAGACGTAGACGAATTTTTGGAGTCCACTTACAAAGCACGAAGCGCGTCAACAATTCA
>DASZFK010000505.1:0-2938 GCA_035939855.1 Candidatus Angelobacter sp. | reverse complement strand
ACTCGTGGCTTACCACCACGCCGCAGAAGCGCCGGCTCAAGATGTCGGAAAACCTCCCAAGGGGTGGTGATGACCAACACATCCGCTTGTTCCACACAAATTTCTAGCGATTCAGCAAGACGCAGAGAACCATTGAGCAAGCGGCGAGTGTTGTTCATTGCCGCAGGATCATAGGCGATAACGGGAATGCCTTCCGCAGCCAAGGCCTGTGCTAACAGGACGCCTTGTGACTGTTCCACCACGTCCGTGTCGGGCTTGTACGCCAGCCCAAGAATCCCCACGGTCCCACCCTTAGGATTCTTGGTTCTAACCAGAGAAACCAACCTGTAAACCTCCTCACGATTGGCGTGGTGCGTAGCTTCGGCTAAGACAGCCGGCGCTCCTAGTTGTTGAGCTAAAAATGAAAAGGCTAGATTGTCCCTGGGAAAGCAAGGTCCGCCATAACCGATGGCGCCCTTCAAATACTTGCCTCCAATGCGCGCGTCCAGACCCAGCGCCGCAGTGACCACATCCGCATCGGCCCCGGCCAAACGTTCGCAGACTCGCGCTAGCGTATTCGCAAAGGTAATCTTGGTAGTGACGAAAGTATTCACCGCCAGCTTCGTAATTTCAGCGTTCACTGAGTTCATCCGAGCGACCGGAGCTTGGTTGTCACAAATCGTCCGATAAAATGAAGCGAGACGTTCACCCGCTTCAGGATCTGACTCTCCAATGAGGATAAAATCAGGGTTTAATAGGTTATGGATGACACTGCCCAAGGCGACAAATTCTGGACTGTAGCAGAGGCCAAAGCCGCTACCACAGCGTTTTTGGGAATTAGCTTCCAGGATCGGCCTCACTTCATTTTCCGTGGCACCCGGCAACACAGTGCTGGTTAGAACTACCAGATGATAACGCTTGTTGCGCAAAACTTTTCCGAGACGCTCACAAGCGGACAGAACGTGGCAAAGAGAAAATCCGCCATGCTTATCACTCGGGGTCGGCAGTAAGATAAAGGTGATGTCCGAGCTTAAAATGGCTTCCTCGTAATTCTCGGTGCAGATGATTTTATTGCGATTCGCTCGAATCAGCTCCTGCAAGCGCGGCTCGTAAAGGGGGGCCCGCCCTTCGTTGATCAGACGCACTGTTTCAGGATTGGTATCAACCCCAATGACCCGATGGCCCTTGTGTGCAAAGCAAGCTGCCATGGGGGCACCGAGCTTTCCCAAACCCAGGACCGAAACCGCCCGCGCGTCGCTCGAAAGGTTATCGCCTTGCATTGAAATCAGCCTCCTCAGCTGAGTGGTTCTTCCTTACGGAAGACCAAACCCGCTGCAAACCTAAGATGATGGGCTTGGCCACAATAGTTGATAGCTCCAAGAACGAATAAAGCGTTAGCAACGTTCTCAAGCGGCGTTGCAGATGTTTTAAACTGATCGCTACTCTTGGTTTGCCTTCCCTAAGCAGGTGTGTGGCGTCCTTCAGTGTAAAAATATGCTTCCACCCTCCTGCCAAATTCAGGTTGCGCTTCGCTTCCGGTCCTTTCAAAACATCGCCGGCCTTTGCCGGAACGTGTGAATAATCGTGGGCCTGATGCACGACGGTAAGTGCGTCCGTGGCATCAACCACGGGAACCCGTCTGGCGCGAGCTCGATAAACAAGCCAATTGTCCCAAGCGGTTCTTCCGATAGCAAAAGGAGGGATATCACCCCACATTCCTCGAGGAAAAACAAAGTAGTCCATCCCCGTCGAGGGATGGAGCACTCCTTGGCCGCTTAAGCGCGCCCGTAGGTCATTCTCCCAGCCAGCAAAAAAATCCAAAGATTCCCTGACGTCGATATCCCACCGCTGACCAACAAGCAGAAAGCAAGTTTTCCAGCGCACAACTTGATCCACCGCCTGAAAAAAATCTCGCATGAGGATGACATCGGCATTCACATAACAAAGCACATCATGGGCCGCGGCCCGTTGAGCCTGTTCGAATAGGTCGTTTAAAAGCGGCGTGCCATATTCGTTGCGCGCAACTTGAGGCACATGGCGCACACTAAATGATTTGGCCGCTTCTGCAGTCCCTTCGTCGTCGCCGAACAGAATGATCTCGGGTCGCGGTCGCATCAGCGTCCAGCTTTTTATGGCGTTGTGCTGGATTATCCCGGTGTGGCCTCGAAATGCTTTAGGGATTGAAAAACAGGTCAGCATTGAAAATTCACACCTCTGCCGTCACGCACAGATGCCAACCAAAGTTTTTCTCTAACCAACGAAACAGGGCCGATGACAGCCATCGAAAATACCAAACTTTGACGTACCGATATTGCAGGTAATCCGATATGCGGTAGGGAAAGATATGGTCAACCCAAATTTCAGTCACTCTGAAACCATGATGGGTCAACAGTTCTACCAGCTCTCTCCTAGCAAAAGTCAAAGTGACCGGACATCCTTCCTGAGCCTCAGAATACCGAGCAACGAGCTCGCGAAGGCGCCAGAACCGTCCCTTGCCGTACGTAAGCAGAATCCAAAAGACCTTCCATGAATAACGATGATAGACCATGAGCTTCACCGTGCTGCCCGGTTTCACGTAGCGACGCATCTGCTCGATGACGCGTTCCGGGTGCGGCGTGTGGTGAACAACGCCGAAGCTGTAGATCAAGTCGTATGGTTGGACCGGAACAAATTTTGTGAGCTGCTCCGCGTCGCCATGATAAAATAGGACCTGGTCTTGTAATCCGTAAACGTCTGCACGCCGACGTGTAATCTCCAACGACTTCGGTGATAGATCTACTGTGACAACCGCGGCGCCGTGGCGAGCAAAATTGATAGTGTCGGTACCAATACCGCAGCCAATCTCCAGCACCTTTTTGTCTCGCCACCGTTCAAATTGGACGAGTCGGTGGATGTGCGGCTCCACGAAATACTTTCGCGCCTCAACCTCATCAAAGTACTCCCGCGTGCCGATGGACCG
>DASZFK010000504.1:0-3207 GCA_035939855.1 Candidatus Angelobacter sp. | reverse complement strand
ATTCTATCCGGTCGACGTTTCCGCGGCCGCCCTGCAAAGCGCTGTTTCCAGTCTCAACGGCTCTTTCCCACGCTTGCATGTGCGGCCGATCGTCGCCGATTACTCTCACGGTCTTCTCCAACTGGCTTCTTTGAGTGGACGCAAACTGGTGCTGCTGATTGGCTCAACCATCGGCAATTTTGAACCCGGCGAAGCGCTTCACTTCCTGCGATCCGTCCGCGAATCCATGCGCTCAGGCGATGCCCTTTTGCTGGGATTCGACATGGTGAAAAGCCCGCGGCTGCTCCATGCTGCCTACAATGATTCGCAACGAGTAACCGCCCGCTTTAACCAGAATGTGCTGGTCCGAATCAACTCTGAACTCGGCGGAGCTTTCGCGGTCGATCGGTTTCGGCATGTTGCCTTCTGGAACCGCCGAAGGTCACGCATCGAGATGCATCTCGAGAGCCTGCAAGAACAAAACGTCTGGATTGAACAATTGGAAAAGAGCTTTCACTTTGTCGAGGGCGAAACGATTCATACGGAGAACAGTTACAAGTTCTCCGCCAATACGATCAACAGCCTGTTGCAGGAAAGTGGTTTTGTGCTTGAGAAGCGCTGGAATGATCCGCAGCGATGGTTTTCGGTGGTTCTGGCAAGAAGCTGAGGAGATTTCTAATTTCTAATTTTTAATTTGTAATTTTAAAACCTGCGTGCTTCGGTCCAAATTAGAAATTAAAAATTAGAAATTGGAAATTTTTCTTGTCTCTTACTTTCAAATACAGCGAGTCCTACGATCCGATTGCGGAGTTGGTCAAGATCAATCCCGTGCCCTCACTGCTGGTGGAGATGAAAAAACTCACCGTGGTGGTGGTGAATGATGCGACCTGCAAGTTGCTTGGGTATCCTGAAGAGGAGATATTGGCCAAGTCTGTGGTTGACTTGGTTCCCGCTGAGGACGCAAGCGCCGTTCACCATGCCGCAGAAGAGCCTGCGCCCGAAGGAGAAACACTCTGGCGCTGCCTAAGGAAAGACGGTAAAGTGCTTTTCCTCAAAGTGAAATACAGGGAGACAATCTATCGCGGCCAGGCAGCACGTTTCATCGTGGTGACTGAGACTAGCGCCATGCCTTTTGAAAAGTGATAAGCATTAACCGGCTGCACGCCATGGATCTCCTACTGAGAACTTAACAATTTGTGGGAATCGGAACCAACCAACCCAGACCGAAAAGAGCATGGCACGTAGGAAAAAAAGCTCACAAACCAATTTGTGAGTCGTAGTTTGCGGCGAAACGCAAGGTCGCTCCGCACTCCCGTCGCTTCGCGCCGGGAGCGCCTCGCGATGACGATTTTTCCAATAGGATCAATGACACAAAAGTAAGTGACGTTGGGCTGGCCCTGACTGAAAACGCTCTACTCATTTGTCGAAGAGGAGGTCGGACGATCAGCGACCAACTCTATCGTTCCAATTCCTTTTTCAATATTCAAGTGCAAGGTCACCGGAGATTTTCCATAAGCACTGTTGACGTAGTAGTCGTCACGATGCTCAAGGCCCGATGTGGTTACCGCACCGATGCCGCTGGTGGCGTGGACCCGCACGCCTACGTTGCCTGGCAAGTGGATCGTTGCCTGTCCAACACCGCCCTGGATCGTTGCTTCCAGGTCCTTCTTCCAATCACCGCGGAGATCGACGTTGACTTGTCCGGCGCCCATGCTGAGCCGCAGGCCGGTAAGGGCAAGGCCACCTAGTTGAAACTCACCCTGGCCGGCTCCTACGTCGATCCTTAGGTCCGTCGGCAGGTCCTTATTCAGGTGCAGGCTCCAGTTATTTCCGCCGTGCCGCATGAAATGCGTACGAGTGCCCTCTTGCGTGATCGAGATTTCGCCCTGGCTGCCATGCACTTCATGGGAGATCGTGGGTTTGCCTTCACTTTCGTAATAGTCAAATGTGCCTTCAATGGCTTTGGCGGCTCCGCCGGAAAGATCGAGATGGCCTGCGGGCATTTGGATATGGATATCGGCTGATTCGGCCCCCGGAAGCTCAACCGATGCAACGTCGTGGAGATGCTGTCCTGACGACCAGTTTACATGCCCGCGACCCACAGTGAGCGCAATGCCAAATAGGGCGACCAGTAAGATGATGGCAAGCTCTCCTCCGCCCAGCCATCTTCGGTTCGCGGCATCCGGCGAAGAACGTCTCTGGTAATAATCCCAGAGTTTGCCCAGGCCGAGAAATATCAGAAGCAACGGCCAATAACGCGCCAGGATCCACCAGGGATCCAACCCTGGTCGCAGGTTACTGTACAGAAACAGCACGCCCAGCCCGATCAGTAAAATTGCCCCCACCATGGAGCCGCGACGAAATTCAGACATTTTGTTATCTCCTCAGCAAGGCGAGCACCTCATGCTATCAGTAAGTACGATGCACTGGGACAATTAGTTCCCAACCCGTTGAGATCGGGCGATCGGGTGATCCGGTGATCGGGTGATCTCAAAATCGAGGGATTTATCTGTAAATCGAGTGGTCTATTTGCGCAGCTACTTTAGGCAGTGTCGGGTATGCAGTCGGTACGCGGCACAATCCGTGGTTGGTGTTTTCAGCAGATTAGTGCGATATCATCAATTCGGATGGAGTATCAATTCCCATGAGGTCGCAGAGCTTGCTGCTTGGAATATTTTTCTCATTCGTTGTTGTGATATCTGCGTACGCTGATTCCCAATACCAGCAATCGGTTGAGAAATGGCGCCAGGAGTATGAGGCGCGCCTCAAGTCCGATACCGGCTGGCTCACCGTCGCCGCGCTTTTCTGGCTGCACGAAGGCGAAAACCATTTCGGCTCAGATCCCCTGAACGACATCGTTTTGCCCTCCGAGGCTGTCCCCGCCGTGGCAGGGTCCTTTGACTTTCACGGCGGAAAGACCGTTGTGCGTTTGAATCCGGGTGTGCCGCTTTTGTTGAAGGGAAAGGCGGCCGATGGAGCGCAACTGCAGCCCGACTCCGATGACGTGCTGACCATTGGAGACCTGACCCTCTTCGTGCACGCGAGCGGCGCTCGTTATGGCATCCGCGTGAAAGACAAGAACAGTAAGATCCGCAAAGAATTTACCGGAGTGCAGTGGTATCCCATTAATGAAACATATCGGGTTACGGGACATTTCGTGCCGTACGGTTCGCCCAAGCAGACAGAGATTCCCAACATTCTGGGGGATATGGAAAAGACTTCGTTTGC
>DASZFK010000503.1:0-25564 GCA_035939855.1 Candidatus Angelobacter sp. | reverse complement strand
GCGAATTTCTTCTGGGGTTCGGGATTGCCGAGTTTCCGCCGGACGCGCGACCTGTTGTGCCAAAATCTCCTGAACGTAAGCTTCAGGAGACAGGCCGCGTGCCTTTGCTTGGACAGCTATTTCATCAGGGATGTTGATGGTTACGACCATAAGGAACTTTACCACGAATCGCAGGTCGCGGTTTTGAAGAACTTGTCTTTCACGCGTGTTGAAATCCTATTGTGCATCGTTCGGTCGTGACGTATCCTTCCCAAGATTTACTAATTCACTCATGAGCTATCTCGATACACCTCGTCTGCATTTCCGTGGATGGTTTCAGGCTGATGTCTCGACCATTAACAACGACGTTCGCTTCCACCAGAACGCATCGTTCGTCCCCGAGTATCAGCAGCTCAACCAGAACGGAAGTTTTGCGGCGCTACGTTTGACAGGGTGAGAGGGAGTCGTGGAACAGAGAGGCATTTTCTATGTAAGTGACATGAGGCTAAAGCCAATACTGTTCACTTAAGGCTTATAGAACCTTCCTTGGCAATGGCAACCGCAAGGTCCTTCCACTCAACCCGTGCTGGCGCACGTGTTGAGTCTCAGGATGACGGTCCGTTTTTTTAAGGACTTTCCTTAACTGAACATTTATTGTGGCTAAAGCTCATTTTTTCCACCGCTATACGATCCCTGAAAATGCTCTATCGCCCGTGCTGCTTGCAACTTCCTCATAGGCGCTTTGCGCAATCGTGATCTCCTGGATCTCATTGCTTCCTTCAATGATTTCCATAATCTTGGCGTCGCGGTAAAAGCGTTCTGCCGGATATTCGCTGCTGCATCCATTTGCGCCGTGTATCTGAACTGCATCGCGGGCAGCATCCGCCGCGGTCTTGCAGGCGAAGTATTTGGCAATCGAGGTCTCGATCATTGAGCTTGGATCGCCTGCATCCTTGAGTTGTCCGGCGTTGTAGCAGAGCAGGCGGGCCGCTTTCACACCAACGACCATACGCGTGATCATGCGTTGGACCAACTGGTGGTCGCGCAAGAGAGTGTCGAACTGTTTTCTCCGGCCTGTGTATTGCAGGCACATTTCCAGACATGCCTGGGCGATACCTACACAGCCCCAGGCCACACTATAGCGACCGCAATCCAGGGCTGAAGAGGCGATATGAGAAAGGCCGAATCCGGGAGCACCAACCAGGTTCTGTTTTGGAACACGGCATTGCTCGAGGTGAAGTTCAGCCATCATGGAAGCGCGCGTGCCCAACATGCCATGCACGGGCGAGATCACCAAGCCGGGCGTGTTTCGCTCCACCAGGAAGGCACATGATCCCCGCTGGCTTCTCGCGAATACCAGAAACAAATCTGCAGTCTGCGCAAACGTGATCCATTTCTTGTGTCCGCTCAGAAGGAAATCATCACCGTTGACGACGGCCTCCGTTCTGATCCCTCCCGCGTCACTCCCGGTTTCGGGTTCGGTGAGGGCAAATGCAGCTATTGCCTGGCCCTGTCTCAGCTTTTCGAGCCATTGGGCTTTTTGCGTCTCCGTTCCCCAGCGCCAGATTGTCAAAGCAACCATGCTGTGCACGGTCAACAAACTACGGACGGAGGAACAACCTCGCCCTAACTCCTCATTCAGCAACCCATACGCAACCATATTGAAGCCGGCGCCGCCATCAGCGGGCAGTACCGCACCGAGATAGCCCTTGCTGGCCAATTGGCGTACCACATCCGCCGGCATGTGTTCGGCCCGGTCCCAAGCATTGGCATGGGGTACGATATGGGCATCTGCAAATTCGCGGAATGCGGTTCGTAGCCGTTGCTGTTCTGAAGTCAGTTCCATAAACCAATCATGAATTCGAACCGTTGCGCGCGTGTGACGTCTTTCTCTCGATCAGCTCTGCCATGGCATTAATACTCTGAAAATTCTTCAGTTCCAGGTCTTCATTGCCAATGGCAATCTTGAAGTTTTTTTCCAGGAACAAAACGAGTTGCATGGCAAACATGGAGTTGACAAAGCCGGCCGCAAAAATCTGGTCTTCATCGGCAATCGTCCGGCCAGCGATATGACGCGCCAGGAAAGCCCTTAGTTTTTCTTTCGCTTGCTCCATGAATTCCCTTAATCGTTGTAGTTGTAAAAACCGCGGCCACTCTTACGTCCGTGCAAGCCGGCGTCTACCATCTGCCGGAGCAGTGGACAGGGGCGGAACTTGCTGTCCTTAAACTCGTCGTACAATACCTCAATCGAAAACAGGATGGTGTCGAGCCCGATGAGGTCGGCGGTTTCGAGCGGGCCCATCTTGTGCTCGAAGCAATTCTTGAAGATATCGTCTACCACCTCGGGGGAGGCGATCTTTTCCTGTACCAGGAAAATCGCTTCGTTGATAGTCAGCATCAGCACGCGGTTGGAAACGAATCCGGGTGAATCAGCCACGACGATGGGCCGCTTGCCCATACGATTGAGCAGCCTGGTGGCCGTGGCAATGGTCTCGTCGCTGGTGTGATAACCGCGAATCACTTCAACCGCAGTCTTCAGCGGCACCGGGTTCATGAAGTGCATCCCCAGCACGCGCGTGGGACGGCGGGTTATCGCGCCGATCCGGGTTATGGGAATCGCAGAGGTGTTGGCGGCAAAGATGCATTGTGGAGGACAAATCTGATCCAACCGGCGGTACACATCGGTCTTGACCTTCAGTTTTTCCGTCACGTTTTCTACTACGAAGTCAGCATCCCGCAGAACGTCATAGTCGGCAGAAAGCTTGATGCGCGCCAGGATTTCTTCAGGGGCGCTGGCGGGATTCTTGTGAAATAAGGTCTGGAAGCGAATATTGTTTCTGATCTGTCGGAGAGCGGACTCCAGAATGGAATCCGAGATATCGATCAACAACGTGCGCAATCCGCTCTGCGCCAACGCATGGGCCAGGCCCACCCCCATGACTCCAGCCCCAATCACACCTATGGTTTCAAGGTGGGGAAGCTCGGGATTTTCGCCAGATTGCTTATTGTCAATCAGTGGCGGATGGGTGGACATCGTTGGTCTCCATTTCGGACAGTTCAGACTCGTCCATGTTCTCGATCATGGTCAGCAGGGCGTCCTCGACCAGCAGGCCAATCTCAGACACGGTAGAAGATCGCAAAAGCGCAGCAAGGGGAAACTCGATCTGGAATGCTGCACGCAACTCCGCTGCTACGCGTATGGCCAGCAGGGAATTGCCGCCTAAGCGGAGAAACTCGTCATGAATTCCAATAGGATGGATTCCCAACAACTCTTCCCAAATTTCCGCAATCTTTTGCTCGGTGGAATTGCCAGGCGCGACAAACTCGGCTCCCAGATGTGACCGTGAATTCGCCACACCGTTGTCTTCCGGCTTGATGCCTTGCTTTGACGAAACTATTTCCTGGGTGAACGAAGCAGACTCGGCTTCCTGCCTTTGCTGCGGCCGCCTGCGTGGCGTAAGCCAATAGCGTTGCCGTTCGAAAGGATACGTGGGAAGCAGGACGCGGCTTGGGTGTTCATGGCGGTGGACGCCGGCCCAATCTGGTTCAATGCCGGCCAGCCACAAATTTCCAAGAGTGCTGAGAATAAAAGCGCGATCGGGCTGCGCGTCTGAAACATGCGGCAGAGAGGGCAGCGCGACGCGGTCCGCCAACCCCTTTGCGGCTAGATACTGTTCGGCAAGAGACGTTAACATCTGGCCGGGACCAATCTCCAGAAATACCGGCGCGGCAGGCGTACACATCGATTGCAAGCCTGTCGCAAACTGGACCGGCTGCGTCAGATGCCGCGCCCAATATGTGACATCTGTAGCCTCAGCATCGGTAATTGGCTTGCCGGTCACATTGGAAATATAAGGAATTCTGGGAGCGCTCAAACGAATGGACCGCACCATTCTGGTCAATTCCTCGGCCGCCGGCATCATCAGCGGTGAATGAAAAGCATGAGTTGCAAGAAGCCGCCTGCATGCCACTTCGCCTTCGCGCCCCAGCCGCTGCTGCAATGCATCAACCGCCTCCACCGTGCCCGCAACTACGCACAGTAATCTGCCATTGATGCCCGCCATAGAGATTTCCGGGGGGAGCAGCGGACGGACTTCCTCTTCTGAGGCTGCGATGGCCAGCATGGCGCCGGGAGCGAGCGCCTCAATTCTCTGCGCCCGGACCGCCAGCATGTGCAAGCTGTCTTCCAGAGAAATAACGCCAGCCAGGCATGCAGCCACATATTCCCCAATGCTATAGCCCATCATGCTTTCAGGAACGATGCCCCAACTCATCCAGAGTTTAGCCAGCGCGTACTCGATGACAAACAGCGCGGGTTGCGCCCATAACGTGCGGTGAATTTCCTGCAAAGTTGGGGAATTGTCTTCGCGCGCGCGCTGTATTAGGTCGCGGAAGGTCAGGCGTTCTTCCGTCCCGATTTCATTCTGCTGCCGCACTCTTGGCTCGGGATACATGGTCTTGCGCAAGTCAACTCCCAGAAGCGGCTGCAGAAGCGCAGAGCAATGGTCTATATGCCGCGCGAACTCGGGCTCAGATTCATATAAGCCGCGGCCCATATCTAAATATTGGTCCCCTAAACCGGGCAACAGAAACGCAACAGGCCGCCGCCGGGAGGGCGCGAGAGCAGTGAATACATCAGAAGGGGGCCGGGACTGCAAAACGCCGGCTGCGGCAGAGGCATCGCGACAGACCGCGATCCGCCGGTGCTCAAAAGCTTTTCTGCCTTCCTGCAAAGTGAATGCGATATTGGCAAAGTTCTGTTCCTGATGTTCGAGCAGATGTGTGGCTAATTGGTCCGTAGCTCGTTCCAGAGTTTGGCGGCTTCTGGCAGAGATCACGATCAATTGCCAGGGCTTTGCCGGTTCTGATGGCTTGGTCTTCGTCTCCGGCGCTTCCTCCAGAATCAGGTGAACATTGGTGCCGCCGATGCCGAATGAACTTACTCCTGCCCGTCTCGGTTTATTGTTGTGCGGCCATGGCGCGAGCGTGTGGTTCACACGGAAAGGGCCGCGCGCGAAAGGAATCGCAGGGTTAGGCTGCCGGAAATTCAATGAGGCGGGAATCGAGCCATGCTGGAGGGACAAAATGGTCTTCAGTAATCCAGCCACTCCGGCGGCCGAGTTCAAATGGCCAAGATTACTTTTCACCGATCCCACGGCGATGCTTGCGGGCTTGAGGCCGCCCTGACCGTAGACCTGATTCAGCGCGGCAATCTCAATCGGGTCTCCCATAGGTGTGGCGCTGCCATGGGCCTCGATGTAGCCAATGCTTTCACACTCTACTTCGGCTGCGGCCAGCGCCAGGGCAATAACTTCCGCTTGCCCTTCCACTGCGGGGGCGGTAAAACCAACTTTCCTGCGGCCATCGTTGTTGATCGCCGAACCCTTGATGACCGCATGCACCATATCTCCGGCGGCAACCGCGTCTTCCAGACGTTTCAATAAGACAACTCCCACTCCATCACCGCTCACTGAGCCGCTCGCCTCGGCATCGAAGCTGCGGCAGTGACCATCTGCCGAAGCAATGCCTCCGGGTTCGTACAGGTAGCCGCTATGCTGGGGCACATTGACGGTCGATCCGCCGGCAATAGCCATATCGCACTCGTAGGTCATTACCGCTCGGGCAGCCGCATGCACGGCAGCCAGCGAGGTGGAGCAGGCAGTCTGGATGTTCAGGCTCGGGCCGCGCAGATTCAGGCGGTAAGAGACGGTGGTCGCCAGATGGTCTTTCTCCCCGCCGCCCATGAGGATACGAAAAGCGCTCACTGAGTCTGCGTCCGTATGTTCTGCCGCAAGTTGCCACATATAAGAGCTGAATGACATTCCGGCATAGACACCGATCATGCCGGGGAATTTCTCCGGGTTCCATCCCGCGGATTCCAGGGCTTCCCACGCACACTCAAGAAACAGACGTATCTGCGGGTCGGTCAATTCTGCTTCACGCGGGGAGTAACCAAAAAAACCGGCATCGAACAAATCAGCATCTTCCAGCGCTGATCCGGCTCTTACATAATTCGGATGGCGAAGCAGCTCTGGGCTGATTCCGGCTTGTTCCAGCTCCTGTTCCGAGAGAAAAGAGATCGATTCGACTCCCTGGCAGAGGTTCTCCCAGAACTGCTGGAGATTGGGGGCTTTGGGGAATCGCCCGGCCATGCCGATGATTGCTATTCCGTCAAGCGCGTCTCTGGTCATGGTGTGTGCGTCCTTCTTAACTTTTGAATAGCGCTTTTTTGCCGTCCGGCACGGTCCCGCGTTTCTTGTGACTTCCCATCGAAGTTGTAACCCGCGTGAAGAAAGCGGACGAGAGAATCAATGGTAGGAAATTGAAAGAGGTGGAGAAGCTCGATATCAATCGAAAGCTCGGTCCGCAGCTTCTGATGGATCTGGATCATGCGGAGCGAATGCCCGCCAAGATCAAAGAAATTGTCATATACCCCCACCTGATCAATGCCGAGCGCGACCTGCCAGGCAGCCGCAATGGTTTTTTCCAATTCGGTCCGCGGGAGCACAAATTCCCTGGTTAATTGCTCCTGCCCCAGAACAGCCAACGCGGCGCGGTCGACTTCACCGCTCGAATTTTTAGGCAACTCCTGTAAGGTGATAAACGCGCTCGGAACCATGTATTGAGGCAGCTTGTCATCGAGAAAGCTCCGCAGTTCGTTTTGGGCCAATCGTTTTCCGCTCGAGACCACTACATAAGCCACCAGTTCGCTATTGGGACGCACAACTGCCACGGCCTCCTGCACGCTCTCATCGTTCGCCAGAGTGGCCTCAATTTCTCCCAACTCCACCGGGACGCCTTCTATCTCTACCCAGTCATCAAGTCTGCCCATAAGCTCGATGGTTCCATCCTCTCTATACCGGGCGCGCTCCCCGCTCCTGCGCATTCGTCCGCCCATTTCGGATGTAAAGGGATTGGGAAGAAACTTTTCTGCTGTCAGCGAAGGCCGGCCCACATAACCACGGCCCGCGGCAGATCCGCTCATCCACAGTTCCCCCGGAACCCCAATGGCAACACGCTGGAGGTACGGATCAAGAATATAGATTTCTGCATTGCCCCGTGGCTTGAATTTGCTTCCTTGTGCCTCTGCAACGGGTGTGAGTACGGCAGAGGTGGAGAGCAAGAACGAACTCGATGTCAAACGCAGCCAGATTTCCGAACCACTCTTGCCTACAATCTTGGCGTGCCCATTTTGATGGGCCATATCAGCGGCATCCAGATTCATCAGCGCTCGGTGCTCCAGCATCAGACCTTTGGTTTGTCCCTCCAGGGCGGCGGTATAGATGACGCAGGCGAGATTTTGGGGATTGATCTGAACCTCAGGATTGGCTGCGCGGTGCTGCCCGATCCTCTCCCATTCCGAATCCAGACAAACCACAGGTGTATCGGTCTCTGGGAGGCGCTTGCGCAGGCCCGCCACGGTCAGCAACACGGCAACTTCTGAACTTTCAATGATAGTCCGCAAACGATCTTTGGGATTCTGGACATCCAAAGGCAGCCCGGCGCCACCGGCTTTCAGCACTCCCAGGATAACCACCATCATTTCTTTCGAATGTGGCATGAAAATACCCACGAGCGACTCTGGCCCTACTCTCATAGAAGCAAGATAATGCGCTATCTGATTGGCCCTGGTGTTCAGTTCCCCGTAGCCGAGTTGCGTTTCAGCGAAGATTGCAGCCGGTTGCTGCGGCTGGATCTCTGCCTGGACTTCAAAGACCTTGACAATGTTCTGCTCTTCAGGAGAACTCGCCCTCGCGCAATTCAAGCTGGAGACGACCTTTTCATCCATCGCGCTCATCATGGGCAAGGCCCAGACTGGCTGGTCAGCGTCTGCAACGATTCCTTCCAGAAGACGCTCATAGTGTTCCAGCATGTGCCGGATGGTCTCTGCCTCAAACAAGTCTTTGCTGTAGTTAAGGCCAATCACTGCGTTCTGCCCAGCTTCTTCTATACCCATAATGAGATCGAACTTCGACGTGCCGGGATCCAGTTCGAAGGGGACCATCTCCAACCCACCTAATTCCGACTTGCCCTCGATGGATCTTCGCAACGTAAACGCCACCTGAAAAACAGGGCTGCGACTTACATCACGGTCCGGCGCCAATTCTTCCACCAACTTTTCGAATGCCAAGTCCTGATGCTCATACCCGCTCAGCACCGCCTCCCTCACCCTCCGCAGCACTTCGCGGAAGACCGGCTCGCCGCCGAGGTTCGCGCGTATCACCAGAGTGTTCAGGAAAAAACCAATCAGGTCTTTTGTCTCCATCCGCTTGCGGTTGGCCACCACCGTGCCAACTCCAAAATCCTGCTGGCCGCTGTACCTCATCAGCAGCACCTGAAAGGCCGCCAGCATAGTTATAAGCAAGCTTGCCTTCTCTGTTCTCCCCAGGGTATTCAAGCCTTCCAGCAAACCGCTGCGCAGAATTCGCTGTTCTGACGCCCCGCGGAAACTCTCTCTCTCTGGCCGCGCGTGGTCCGCCGGCAATTCCAGCACCTGCGGCATCCCCTCCAACTGTTTTTTCCAGTATTCCATCTGCTCCTGGAACTTTCCTCCACTCAGAGCCGCCCTCTGCGCCAACGCATACTCCCCATATTGCATTTCCAACTCCGGCAGCGGCGACTCTTCTCCTCTTCCATACGCCTCATACAATTTCCCCAACTCCTTCATCAAGAGCCCTAACGACCAATCATCAGAGATAATATGGTGCAGCGTCAGCCCTAAAACGTGCTCCCTTTCTTCCGTCCTCACTAACACTCCGTTCAATAAGGGCGCCTGGCTCAAATCAAATGCCTTGCCTGCCTCCCTGGCAACAATCTTTTTTGCCTGCTCTTCCCTCTCACCCGGCTCTGCTTGCCGCAAATCCACTACCGGTAACCGTACATCCAGTGTCGCCTCTACAACTTTCTGCTTTGGTTCTTCGTGTTCCATCACAAAGCAGGTTCGCAGGATTTCATGTCGCCGCACCACCTCCCGCAGACTTCTCTCCAGCCGGGATACATCCAGATCACCCATGAGTCTCCAGGTCATGGGAATGTTGTAGAACGCATTGCCGGGGTTGAACCGGTCCAGTACCCAAAGCTGCTCCTGCTGGTACGACAGCGGGAAAAGGGAAGGTCTTGGACCAGAAATTACCGAAGTTCGTACCGTGCCCCTCTCACCGAGGGGTTTCCTGCCCGGCAACTTCAAACCAGCTTCTATCACCTCTGCCAGTTCCGCAATCGTGGGCGACTCGAATAATGCTCGCACGGGAACGTGTGTTCCAAACGTGTTTCCCAGCCTCGTCGTTACCAATGTCGCAAGCAATGAATGCCCACCCAGATCAAAGAAATTA
The DNA here is from genome assembly GCA_035939855.1 of Candidatus Angelobacter sp. Lineage (GTDB taxonomy): Bacteria > Acidobacteriota > Terriglobia > Terriglobales > Acidobacteriaceae > Angelobacter. The sequence continues at coordinate 16,253 of DASZFK010000503.1, read as the reverse complement.
TCGTGTCTGCCAACTCGCGTGATTTCCAGCGCCTCGGCCCAAATCTCTGCCAGTTGCGCTTCTACCGCAGTGCCAGGAGCTTCGTAGTGCTCGGCTCCTGAACCCAAGTCCTCCCGCTTTTCCAATGCCTCCCGGTCTACCTTCCCGTTGCCAGAGAGCGGCAGGTCCGGCAAGGCCACAATGGTACTTGGAACCATATACGCCGGAAGCTTACCTTTCAGATCCCGCCGCACCTCATCACCATCCCGTTCTCCAACCACGTAAGCCACCAGTCTCTTACTTCCATTTGCGCCCGTCTTGGCCACCACGGCACAGCCCCGCACACCACGCTGCTGTTGCAGCATCGCCTCAACCTCACCCAATTCCACCCGGTAGCCGCGTATCTTTACCTGGGAATCATTGCGTCCGAGATACTCGATCGTGCCATCTGGACGCCATCTCCCAAGATCCCCTGACCGGTACATCCGCGCTTCCTTATCTTTGGTAAACCGATTCTTCAGGAAACGTTCTTCGTTTAAATCGGGGCAGTTCCAGTACCCTCGCGCCACGCCCGCTCCCCCGATATAGATTTCCCCGGTCACTCCCACGGGAACGAACTGCTCGTGCTTATCTAATATGTAAATTTGGGCGTTGGGAAGCGGCCGCCCGATCGGCGGCAACAAAGGCCAACGGTCACTCTCTGTGCCCAGATTGAATGCGGTTGCAGCGTGGGTTTCGGTTGGACCGTAATGGTTGTTTAACCGGCAGTGCTCCATACGTTTGAAGAGTGCCTTTATCTTGTCATTGATGCGCAGTTGCTCTCCGGCTACGTTGATTTCCTGGAGCGCACAATCGAAAATCTCCCCAATTTCGGCCACGCCCTCGGCAAACATTTGCAGCCCCACAAAAGGAAGAAACAAGCGCTGAACGCCTTTCTCCATCACATAGCGCGCCAAGTCTGCGGCATTGCGTCTCTTCTGTTCGTCGATCAGGATCAAAGTCCCGCCCGCGCATAGCGTGCTGAAGATCTCTTGAAATGAAACATCAAAACCGAGCGCGGCAAACTGCAAGGTGCGCTGTGATCCGGCCCACGCTGATTCATTCATCTGCCACGCAATCATGTTCAGAGCGGCGCCCATCGGCATGGCAACGCCCTTGGGCTGGCCAGTAGAACCCGATGTGTAAATCACGTACACCAGATTTTTGGCGCTCAATCCAATGGTGGCGCGCTCCGGGTTCGAGCCGGGTTGATTACTCCACGCCTCTGCGTTTCCCAGGTCAATTAACTTCAGGTCCGCTCTGATTTCCGTGAACAATCCGCGAAGATGGCTTTGCGTTAGCAATACCGCCGGCCGGCTGTCTTCCAGCATGAACTGCAATCGGTCTTGAGGATACGCAGGATCCAGCGGCACATAAGCCCCTCCCGCCTTCATTACGGCCAATAGACCGACGATCATTTCCAGGCTGCGATCTACGCATACGGCTACCAGTGTTTCCGGCTTCACCCCCAAGGTTCGCAGGTAATGCGCCAGCCGGTTGGCTTGCCCGTTCAGGTCACCATATTTTAGTTGTTGCCCTTCGTACTCCACCGCTACGGTGTTCGGCGCAGTTGCGGCATGTTTTTCGAACAATTCTGCGAGGGATTTGTTGCGCGGAAAGTCTTGCGCTGTCTGGTTCCATCTTTCCAGTTGCGCCCTCTCTGCCCCGGTCAACAAAGGCAGGTTCCATACCGGCTGCGCCGCATTCTCCACGACCGCCTTCAGCAACTGCTCGTAGTGTCCCACCATCCGCTGGATGGTCTCCGCTTCAAACAAGTCAACGGCGTAGTTGATCGTGACCGCCGCGCCCGGCGTGGCTTCCTGAACGCTCATGACGAGGTCGAACTTAGACATCCCAATATCTATCTCGAAGCCGCACAACTCCAATTCCCCGAATTCCAATTCGTCGGGCTCTCCCAGTGTTGTAAACAGCGCCTGAAATATGGGGCTACGGCTGAGATCGCGGTCCGGGGCCAATTCTTCTACCAATTTTTCAAATGAGACGTCCTGATGTTCGTACCCCGCCAGCGCCGTCGTCCGCACCCGCCGCAGCACCTCAAGGAAGGTGGGCTCGTCGCCCAGGTTCGCGCGCATCACCAGCGTATTCAGGAAGAAGCCGATGATTGGCTCCATCTCTGCCCGCTTGCGATTGGCTACCACGGTGCCCACACCAAAATCTTCCTGCCCGGTGTACCTCATCAGCAGCACCTGGAACACGGCCAGCAACGTCATGAATAAGCTGGCCCTCTCCTCCTTTCCGATCGCATTCAAACCTTCCAACAGCTCGCTGCTTAGACTTCGCTGCTCTATCCCTCCGCGAAAACTCTCGCGCGCCGGCCGCGCGTGGTCCGTCGGCAATTCCAGCACTTGCGGCATGCCTTTCAACTGTTGTTTCCAGTACTCCATCTGCTGCTGGAATTTTCCTCTACCAAGCCCTTCCCTCTGCTCTAACGCATAGTCGCCGTATTGCATCTCCAATTCCGGCAGCGGCGACTCTTCTCCTTTTTGAAATGCCTTATACAGTTTCCCTAACTCGCTCATCAATATTCTGAGGGACCAGTCGTCAGAAATAATGTGGTGAAGCGTCAACGCCAGAACGTGTTCTCTTTCTTCCGTCCGCACCAGCACTCCGCGCCACAAAGGCGTCTGGGTCAAATCAAAGGGCTTGCTACCTTCATCGGCTATAATCTTCTTCGCCTGTTCGTCCCGCTCGCTTGCCGCTAGCTGCCGCAAATCCATTAGCGGCAACCGCACATCGAGTTTCTCAACAACTTTCTGCTTCAGTCCTTCTTGTGGGTCCATCACAAAGCAGGTCCGCAGCATTTCATGCCGTCGCACCACCTCCCGCAAACTCCGCTCCAGCGTGAGGGCATCCAGGCCGCCTTTGATTGTCCAGGCGAAGGGCACGTTATAGAAGTCGCTGCCGGGCTGGAACTGGTCGAGAAACCAAAGCTGCTCCTGCTGGTAAGAAAGAGGGAAGACGGAAGGTCTTGGGGCAGAAGATTTCTGCGTTGGTATCGCCGCGTTGTCCTCTCCAGGTTTCCTTCCCTGTGATTTCAACTCCAGCTCTATTATTTCTGCCAGCTCCGCAATCGTTGGTGATTCGAATATCGTTCGTACCGGAACGTCCAGTCCAAATACATTCTTGCACCTCGATGCCATGGAGGCTGCCAGCAGTGAGTGCCCACCTAAATCAAAGAAATTGCGATGTCTCCCGGGTCGCGGGACTTCCAGCACTGCGGCCCAAATCTCGGCCAGTTGTTCCTCGACCAGAGTGCGCGGAGCATCAAACTCCCCTGAATCATCCGCATCCAGATCCTCTAGCTTTTCCAATGCCAGGCGATCCAGCTTCCCATTGCTCGTCAACGGCAACTCCGGCAAGCCCACAATGGCGCTGGGAATCATGTACGCCGGAAGCTTACCCTTCAGATCCCGCCGTAATTCCTCACGATTCCGCTCCCCAACCACATAGGCCACCAGCCGGTTACTTCCATTCGCACCTGCCTTCGCCACCACAGCACAGCCCCGTACCCCATTCTGCTGTTGCAGGATTGCCTCAATTTCTCCCAACTCAATTCGGAAGCCGCGAACCTTGACCTGATAATCATTCCGTCCTACAAATTCAATCGTCCCATCCTTCCGCCACCGCACCAGATCTCCAGTCCGATACAAACGCCCTCCCACCTCCCCGCCATACGGATCAGGCACAAACCGTTCAGCCGTCATCTCCGGTCGCGATAAGTATCCTCGCGCTACACTCGCCCCTCCTATAAAACCCTCTCCCACCACCCCGATCGGCGTCACGTTCATCCATTGATCCAGCACGTACATTCGCCGGTCTCCTATCGGTTTGCCGATGGGCAGCGAGATCAGGGTCTCCGGCAAATCTGCCGGTACCACATAGCAACTGCTGAACACCGTGCATTCCGATGGGCCATATCCGTTCACCACCCGCATCCCCGGCAACTCATCCAGCGCGCGCCGGACGTGCGTCACCGAGGCCGTCTCGCCCCCGGTCATCAGATACTTCACGCCTTCCAGTCTCTTCACATCGTTTTCCACGATCGAGTTGAACAAGGCCGCCGTCAGCCACAGTGTATTCACTCCTTGGCCCTGCACATACTCCCGAATTTCTTCGACGCTTGTGACTCGCTGCTGGTGCGCCAACACACACCGTCCCCCAGTCAACAGCGCTGGCCATAGCTCCAACGTGAATGCATCCCAACTTACGGAAGAATGCTGCAACAGCACCGTTTCTTTGTCGAAGCGCACATAATCAGTGCCAAAAATGAATCCCGGAATACTGCGATGGGGTATCTCACTGCCCTTTGGTTCCCCGGTCGAACCCGAGGTGTAGATCACATAAGCCAGGCATTCAGGATCAACCTGCGTCTCGGCCCTGCCCAGACTCGTCTCCGGCAGATCCTCATACGCAAGCTCATTGTCCACAGCAACAATCTGTATACCTGCTTCAATTCCTCTCGGTAGACCCTGCAAATCACTCCGTGCCAGCAACGCCACCGGAGCACTGTCCTGCAAAATAAACTGCAGGCGTTGCTCTGGAAAAGATAGGTCCAGCGGAACATAAGCTCCTCCCGCCTTCAGCACCGCCACCATCCCCACCACCATTTCCAGTCCACGATCCACCCCAATCGCCACTCGTGTCTCCGGCTTCACCCCGATAGTTCTCAGGTAATGCGCCAACTGGTTCGCCCTGCGGTTCAGATCTCCGTAGGTCAACTCTTCGCCTCGGTATTCCACCGCCACACTGTTGGGCATTCTGGCCGCGCACTCTTCGAACAATTCTGCGACGGTCCTGTCGCAGACGCAGTCGCTGCCAGTTCGGCTCCAGTTTTGCAGTTGATCCCTTTCCTCGCCGGTCAATAGAGGCAATTCCCAAACCCGTTGCTCCGGATTTTCCACTACGGCCTTCAGCAGCCGCTCATAATGGCCCAGCATGCGCTCAATGGTCTCTGCTTCAAACAGGTCAGTGCTGTAATTGAGCGCGATCTTTGGCTCTTCGGACTCCTCGAGATACATAGCGAGGTCAAACTTGGATGTTCGAATATCGGTTTCGAACTCGCTTAACTGAAATGGCCCAAATTTCGAATCCGTGGGTCTGGGCAGGGTGAACATTACCTGAACTAACGGACCACGGCTAAGGTCACGGTCGGGAGCCAATTCTTCTACCAGCTTTTCAAATGGCAGATCCTGATGCTCATACGCACTCAGCGCTGTCTGCCGGACCTGCCGCAGGATTTCGCGGAACGCCGGCCCTCCGCTCATATTTGCGCGTATCACCAGCGCGTTCACGAAAAAACCAATCAGTCCGTGCGTGTTTGTCCGGATACGGCTGGTTATGGAGGTGCCAACTCCAAAATCCTGCTGCCCGGTGTATCTCATCATCAGCACCTGGAACGCAGCCAGCGAAGTCATGAATAAGCTGGCCCCTTCTCCTCGTCCCAGTGCATTCAGACCTTGCAGCAGGCTGGTTTCCAGGTCTCGCGCCTGCATTCCTCCGCGAAAACTCATCTGTGCCGGCCGCATAAGGTCTGTCGGCAACTCCAGCACCTGCGGCATGCCATCCAACTGTCTTTTCCAATATTCCATCTGCTGCTGAAACTTCTCTCCGCGCAGCTCTTCCCTCTGCTGCAGCGCATAGTCCCCGTATTGAATTTCCAATTCCGGCAGCGGCGATTCTTCTCCCTTCCGATAAGCCTCATACAACTGCTCCAACTCGTCCATCAACACACCCAACGACCACTCATCACAGATACTGTGGTGCAGCGTCAGCGCTAAAACATGATCTCCTTCTTCCAAACGCGCCAACACTCCCCGGAATAAAGGCGTCTGGCTCAAATCGAATGCCTTACTATTTTCCTCTGCAACAACCTTCTTTGCCTGCTCCTCTCGAGCGCCCGGCTCTACCTGTCGCAAATCCACCACCGGCAACCGCACATCAAACTTCTCCCCCACAACCTTCTGCATTGGGTTTCCCTGTTCGTCCATCACAAAGCAGGTCCGCAGGATGTCATGCCGCCGAACCACCTCCTGCAGACTGCTTTCCAGCGTGGCTACATCCAGGGCGCCTTTGAGCCGGCAGGTCATAGGTACGTTGTAGAACGCAGTGCCGGGATGAAACCTGTCCAGAAACCAAAGCTGCTCCTGCTGATAGGAGAGCGGGAAAAAGGAAGCTTCCGTTGAAGAAGGCCGTTGCTCCTGCTCCGCACGTTGCGCTGACTGCGCGCTTGGAGCGTTAAGGCCTTCCTTCTCCAATAAACGCCGCAGGAGTTCCCGCTCTTCTTCCAACCGATCCTTCTTCACGACAGCTTTTCCTGAAGACATTTCTCTAAAAACCCTTTATGAAAAGTTTACAATCGTCACTCACTGGCTTGCTCTTCGCCATCCTGCCTGTGAGCATCCTTCCGGCTTCGCAACACATTGGCGCGTTGCCTGGAGGCGCGCTCCCGAATGTCTGCGATGTCGATCGTTCTTCCTCCATGCTCCAGCTTCTCGGCCAGCAGGCGTACTGTGGGATAGGAAAAGAAATCGACGAGAGCTATCTCTTTCTGCAGTTTCTGGCGCAGATTGAAACGTACACGGGCTGCCAGCAGCGAATGTCCGCCAAGGTCGAAGAAGTTGACATCGAGCCCCACTCGCTCAATCCCTAGCACCTCCTGCCAAACACTTGCCACTATTTGCTCCATAGCAGTCCGCGGCGCCACATATATTGTTTCCGCAGGTGCTTGCCGTACAGGTCTCCGATCGACCTTTCCGGCGGGGGGCGCTTCCCGAATCTTTAGTTGCTGTATTTCACTTGCGCTCAGCGTTCCCAGATTGCAAACACGTTGCTCCAAATCCTGTACTGCCGCGGTCAGCAATCGCTCGTAGTGTGCCGCCATTTGCTCGATCCGCCAGCGGTCAAACAAATCCACGTTGTAGAGCCAGACAATGTCGAGCCGCCCATTGCGCTCCACGGCGTTAACTTCCAAATCAAAGCGCACGCGCCAATCTTCTGCTGGTAATGGCTCAATTTCCAGTCCTCGGAGTTCCTGAGTTCCTGAGAAAGCATTCTGGAGGGCGAAGATTACCTGGAAGATGGGTGTCCGGTTTAAGCTGCGGCTTACTGAGAGTTCCTCAACCAGCCGCTCAAACGGGATGTCCTGATGCCGGTAGGCCTCCAACGCAAATTCCCGCACTTGATCAAGCAGCTCGCGGAAACTGGCGTTTGGATCGATTCGCACTCGCATCACTAGCATGTTTGCAAAAAACCCGATCAGGCCCTCAAGTCGCTCATCCTCACGATTGGCGATGGGAGAGCCAACTACGATGTCATCCTGTCCGCTATAGCGGTGCATCAGGACCGCAAAAGCCGCGAGCAAAGTCATGTATAAGGTGGAGCGGCCACACTGTTTCAATACTGCTACTTTCTCCGCGGGCAAAGTTATTGCATAAGCATCGCCAGCGAAAGTCTGTAAGGGGGGGCGTTCCCTGTCCCGTGGAATCTCCAGCTCTTCTGGTATTTCTACCAGGTGTTCTTTCCAGAACCGGAGATCATCCAGCAGTCCCTCGCTTGCCCATTGCATCTGCCACAAAGCAAAATCCGCGAATTGAAGAGGCAGGTCCGGCAATGGGTTCTCGCGGCCCTGCGAGTAAGCCTCATACAAATCCCTGAACTCCCTCATGAACACGCCCAGCGACCATCCGTCACATACGATGTGGTGGAATGTTCGCATGAGAACATGATCTTCCTCCGTAAGCTTAAGCAGCTTCACCCGCAGCACAGGACCATGAGCCAGGTCGAATGGTTCACACCATTCATTGTTCAGGAACGCAGTCACCTGCCGCTGCTGCTCCGCTTCGGAAAGCCCGCTGAGGTCTTCCATCGGAATTTCAACAGTAACGCTGGGCGTGATGATCTGTACCGGCTCTCCCTGCTCTTCAGCAAACTGGGTGCGCAGGCTCTCATGGCGATCGACGATAGACTGGACGGTGCGGCGCAGCGCGTCTACATCCAATCGACCACGCAACCGCAGCGCCTCCGGCATGTTGTATTCCGTGCTGCTGCCTTGTAATTGATTGATGAACCACAGCCGCCGTTGGGAATACGACAATGGCGCGCGCTCACCCTTACGATGGCGTTGTATTGAACTCCTGGCCTTGCTGCTGCCTTGCAGCCGAGGTGCTAATTTGGCAATGGTGGGCGATTCAAACACGCTGCGTAACGCTACATCTACTCCCAAAGTGTCGCGGACTCGGCTTACCAACTTCGTTGCCAGCAGCGAGTGTCCGCCGATGGCAAAGAAGTCGTCATGCACGCCCACACGATCCCGGTTCAATACCTCCGCAAACAGCCCACATAATATTTCTTCCTCGCCATTACGCGGGCCTACATAGCCTCTCTTTTCGCTCCATTCTCTTCCTGGAACCGGCAATGCTCTGCGGTCAAGCTTGCCGTTTGGCGTCAGCGGCAATCGTTCCATCTCCACAAAAGCGGATGGGATTGTATGATCCGGCAATCGCTCCTTGAGGAATTCTCTGAACGTCGCCGTCGCATGGCCTTTCGTAACTACATAAGCGACCACTCGTTTTTCTGCGGGTTGATCTTCACGGACGATTACGGCACACGCTTCAACTTCGGGATGTGCCTGCAAAGCTGCTTCGATCTCTCCCAACTCGATGCGGTAACCGCGCACCTTCATCTGATGATCCAGCCGGCCCAGGAATTCCAAGTTTCCGTTCTGCCCCCATTTCACTTGGTCGCCGGTTCTGTACATCCTCTCTCCGCCGTGTTCAACGAAAGGGTTGGGAACGAATTTTTCCGCGGTGAGCTCTGGCCGGTTTAAATATCCGCGGGCGACTCCCTGGCCTCCCAGGCACAACTCGCCGATAACCCCTGCCGGTACGGGCTGGTACTCTCTATCGAGTACGTAAGCTTGCGTATTGCTGATCGGTTTGCCAATCGGGGCCCTTGCAGTTGCCGCTCCTCGTTTGAAACATGCGTAAGTGGAGTACGTGGTGTCCTCCGATGGCCCATACAGATTGAAAACCTGCTCCGCCTTTGATTCTTTGTACAGTTGCTCTACCGTGTTCGGCGACAGGGCTTCGCCCGCGAGGTTCACTGTTCGAATCGAGTCGGGTACGCCTTTGATTCGCAGCAGCTCCGCCATTACAGATGGCACTGTGTTGAGCAAGCTCACTCCCGAATTCTGCCCCATCTCCGCCAGACTGAGAGCATTCCGTACCACGATTGTTTTTCCACCCCAACTGAGCGGAGCAAAAATCTCAAATACCGAAAGATCAAAACAGATCGAGGTAGAGGCCAACACTCCCTGCAACTCCTCTATCGGGAAGATCTCCCGCGCCCACTGAAGCAGCACGTTTACGCTACTGTGCCGAATAGCCACCCCTTTGGGCTTGCCCGTGGATCCCGATGTGTAAATCACGTAAGCAAGATTTTCCGCGTGAAGCGGAAGGCCAATATTCTCTTCACACTCCGGCGTTGTCGCAACCAGTTCCTGGTCTATGTAAATTACTTTCGCATATCCCGGGGCCTGCTCGAATAAGCCGCTTTGAGTAATCAACACCGCTATGGATGAATCCTCCACCATGAACTTAAGACGTTCTGCCGGATAGTGAGGGTCGAGCGCCACATAAGCCCCGCCTGCCTTTAGAATCCCCAGCAGCCCGATCACCATCTCCAGACCGCGTTCCATGCAGATGCCCACCCGCATCTCCGGACCCACCCCCGCTCTTTTTAAATAATGTGCTAGCTGATTTGCCCTGCGGTTCAGCTCGGCATAAGTCAGCCCCTGCCCTTCAAACTCCACCGCTACTGCTTCCGCATTTCTTCTCACCTGGTCTTCGAACAACTCATGCACACACTTTTGCGGGTATACCGCATTGGTCCGGTTCCATTCATGCACAAGTTGGTTGCGCTCGCCCTCTGACAACAATTCCAGACAATCAACCGTTTGCCCACTCCCGGCGGCCATCCCTTGCAGTATGCGACCCCAATATCCCATATAGCGCTCGATCGTTTCTTTCTCAAAAAGCGCCGTGGCATACTCGACGCCACCTGCAATCCGTTCCCCGGTTTCCCATAAAGACACGGTTAGATCAAACCGTGCTACACGATGGGTTGCCATCTCTAATCCCATCGCGTTCAATCCAACCAGATCCAACCCTCCCCGGGGAGCGTTCTGCCAGGCAAACATCACCTGAAATAAGGGGCTATGAGCCAGGCTGCGTTCCGGCTGCACGACTTCTACCACCTGCTCAAAAGGAATGTCTTGATGTTGCTGCGCCCCCAATGATTGGCTCTTCATTCGTTGCAACAATTCCCCTACCTCGGGCCTGCCCGACAAATCCGCTCGCAGCACCAGGGTGTTCACAAAGAATCCGATCAGCCCTTCAAGCTCTGCTTGTCGCCGGTTGGCTACCGGCGTGCCAATCAATATGTCCTGCTGTCCCGATAGCCGCCCCAGCAGCGCCGCCCACCCTGCCAGCAGAGTCATATATAAGGTGGCGCCATGCTCGCTGCTTAATTGCTTGAGCCCCGCTGTCAATCCTTCATCCAGCGTCACCTCGCTCCACGCGCCTCCATAATCCTGATCCGCCGGTCGCGCGTGATCCGCCGGCAGTTCAAGCAAGTTCGGCACCCCTGCCAGCGTCGTTTTCCAATACTCAATTTGCTGCCGCAGGACTTCTCCCTGCATCCAATTTCGCTGCCACACCGCGTAATCCGGATATTGCACCGCCAATTCCGGCAACGGATCGGCTTCCCCGCGCACGAAGGCCCCGTACAATGCACTCAATTCGTTGAGCAGCACCGCTATCGACCAGCCATCGGAGATGATGTGGTGCATGGTAATGAGCAGTGCATATTGGTCCTCTGCCTGCCGGACCAACCGACCGCGAATCAGGGGGCCAGCTTCCAGATCAAACCTGGCATGCGCCTCTTCTTCCATGATTGACCGCAGTCCAGCCTCAGGGTCTGCCTGTTGGCGCAAATCCTGATCTCGCAAATCATAGTCAAGCAATGAAAACCGGCTGTCTTCAACGGTCGCAATCTGCTGCACAGCTTCACCATCCTTTGCGGCAAAGGTGGTGCGCAAGGCTTCATGACGATGGATGAGCCGATCAAAGGCCAGGCCCAATGCGCGGCGATCCAGTTTGCCCTCGAGACGTACGCCAAAGGGGATGTGATAGACCTCGCTTACTCCTTGCATCTGCGCCAGGAACCACAACCGTTGCTGAGCATACGAAAGTGGAATAGGTTGAGTGCGATCGGCTTTTGTGATGGGCGGGAATTGCGCCTGTTTGCCGCCTGCGATCTTGCTCGCAAATTCAACGAGACGGGGATGTTCGAATACGTCGCCCAGTTCTACTTCCAGTCCCAGCGCTTCCCTCACTCGCGTTATCATCCCTACCGCAAGCAACGAGTGCCCACCTAGCGCGAAAAAGTCGTCGTGCCGTCCCACCTTTTTTGCTTCGAGCACTTCTCGCCAAATCGCCGCCAGCGTTGTTTCAATTTCGCCTTGTGGCTCCTCATATCCGCTTACCGCGAGCGCATTTCCATCCGGAACGGGCAACCGCTTCCGGTCCAGCTTCCCGTTGGGCGTAAGCGGGAATTCTTCCAGCCGTACGTAAGCCGCCGGCACCATATATTCCGGCAATCTTTGTGCCAGATAGCTGCGCAGTTGTTCTGCTCCGAACGAACCTCTTGTTCGGCCACCAAACTGTTCGGACGAGCCACACTGGTCAGGGGCTGAGTGCTGAGTGCTGACTGCTGAGTGCTTATCTGTGTAATACGCCACCAGACGCTTGCTCGCATCTTCGTTCTTCTGCGCAACTACCACCGCTTCCTTCACTCCGTCATATTCCAACAGCCGCGCTTCAATCTCAGCCAATTCAATTCGGAAGCCGCGTACTTTCACCTGCAAGTCATTCCGTCCTACAAACTCAATCGTCCCCTCACGCCGCCACCGCACCAGATCCCCAGTCCGGTACAACCGTCCTCCTACCTGCCCGCCGTACGGGTCCGGTACAAATCGCTCGGCCGTCATGTCGGGCCGCCCCATGTACCCTCGCGCTGCGCTCGCCCCGCCTATAAACCCCTCTCCCACCACTCCGATCGGCGCCACGTTCATCCATTGATCCAGCACATACATCCGCCGGTCTCCGATCGGTTTGCCGATGGGCAGTGAGATCACTCTCTCCGGCAAATCTGCCGGGACTACGTAGCAACTGCTGAACACCGTGCATTCCGAAGGACCATACCCGTTCACCACCCGCATCCCCGGCAACTCCTGCAACACACGCCGGATGTGTGTTACCGAGGCCGTCTCGCCCCCAGTCATCAGATACTTCACGCCTCCAAGGCATTTCACATCGCTTTCCACAATCGAGTTCAACAAGGCGGCCGTCAGCCACAGAGTGTTCACTCCTTTGCCCTGCACATACTGCCGGATTTCATCACTTGTCACGCGTTGCTTGTGCGCTAACACACTTTGTCCTCCGGTCAACAGCGCTGGCCACAGCTCCAACGTGAATGCATCCCAACTTACGGAAGAATGCTGCAACAGCACCGTTTCTTCGTCGAAGCGCACGTAATCAGTTCCAAAAATGAATCCCGGAATACTGCGATGGGGAACCTCGCTGCCTTTCGGTTCCCCTGTCGAACCCGAGGTGTAGATCACATAAGCCAGGCATTCTGGATCAATCCCCGTCTCATTCCTATCCAGATTCGTCTCCCGCAGATTCCCCCAAAGAGCCTCATTCGCCAAATCTATAACGTGTAGATCTTTGCTAATTCCACGTGGCAGGCTTTGGAAATCACCTCGCGCCAGCAACGCCACCGGAGCACTGTCCTGCAAAATGAACTGTAAGCGTTCCAGAGGATACGTGAGATCCAGCGGCAGGTATGCTCCCCCCGCCTTCAACACCGCTATCATCCCCACCACCATTTCCAATCCACGTTCCACGCCAATCGCGACTCGCGTTTCCGGCTTCACTCCCCCGGTTCTGAGGTAATGCGCCAACTGGTTCGCTCTGCGGTTCAGGTCTCTATAGGTCAAAAAAATATCTTCGAATACAATCGCTGGCGCATTCGGAGTTTTTCTCACCTGCTCTTCGAATAGCTCATGCACGCACTTCTGCCCACTTTGAATCTCCGTCGGATTCCACTCCACTAAAAGCTGCCGGATTTCATCCTGAGTGAGCATCGGCAGGTCCCAGATTCGAAGCTCGGGTGTGGTTATTGCGCCGGCCAGCAAAAACCCAAAATGATGGAGCATCTGGCGAATTGTGTCGGCCTCAAACAACTCGGTGTCGTAGTTAAATGCCAGTTTGGGAATTTCACTGTCTACCGCAAGCAGCCCAAGATCGTATTTTGAGGTGGTGATTTCCGGCACAATTGGCCGCATCCCCACACCTGGAAGCTCAAGCGGTGCAGCCTTGCCTTCCATGAATGTAAACATCACCTGAAACAGGGGAGAGCCACTGACGTGCCGCTCCGGCGAAAATTCCTCGACCAGCTTCTCCAAAGACAAGTCCTGATGATCGAATGCTTCCAGCGTTGCTTTCCGCACACGCTTGAGCACTTCCCTGAAAATTGGTTCTCCTCTCAGATCAGCCCGCATGATCAGAGTGTTCACGCAAAATCCAATCATGCCTTCCATCCGCACGCCCCTGCGGTTCGTTATCGGCGTTCCCACTCCAAAATCCGTCTGCCCCGCATACCTCGACAGCAGCACCTGGTAGATCGCCAGCACTGTCATAAAAACGCTGGCGCCCTCCAGTCGGCTGAACAACTTCATTTTTTCCCAATATTCTTTGTCAATGATCACCCACTCTGTGCTGCCACGATGCTGGGGTATGGCTGGCCGTGGCTTGTCCGTGGGCAACTCCAAAAATTCCGGCATCCCGCTTAACTGTTTCTTCCAGTACTCCATCTGGCGGACAAAAACTTCACCCCGCAGCCACTGGACCTGCCACAGGGTGTAATCTGCATATTGGAGTGGCATCTCCTTGAGTGGCGATTCCTGGCCCTGCACATAAGCTGCGTAGAGCACAGCCATCTCCTGCTGCAATATTCCCAAGGACCATTCATCCACCACGATATGGTGAATGGTTAGCGCCAGAATGTATTCTTGTTCTCCCAGCCGGATCAGCATTCCACGCAGCAAGGGCGCGATTCCCAGGTCGAACGGCTTTGCTGATTCCTGCGTTACGATCTCCTGCGCCCGTTTTTTTCTGTTCTCGGCGTGCTCCTGATTGCTCAAATCCAGTAGTTGCAGCCCGAACTCGATCGAATCCTCAACCTTCTGCACGGGCTCGCCGTCTTCCACGACAAACCGCGTCCGCAACACCCCATGCCGCCGGATGATCTCCTTGAGACTCCGCTCCAGCGCTGGCACGTTCAAATCCCCATGCAGTTCGCACGCCAGCGCAATGTTGTAGAAATCGCTGCCCGGTTGCAGACGGTCGAGAAACCAGAGACGCTTTTGCGCCCAGGAAAGCGGCAGACGCTCGCCAGTTTCTGCTGAGCTAATCTCCCAGCTTTCAGAGCTAACGCCCTCTTTCTGGAGCAAAAGACGGAGCAGTTCTCGCTCTTCTTCTACCTGATCTTTTTTCAACGCAGCTCTTTCAGGGGACATTTTAGAAACTAAAATCTTTCGAGCTGATTTTCCAAAAAAATCCAGCTCTCGACTGAAGATCGACGAGCATACCGCCCCGCATGTCACATTGTGGTATTTATGCCCAAATACCGGGGGATTGTTGAGGAGCGATTATTACATGTTAGATCAAAGCGGAGACTAGATTTTCTAATGCGATGAGATGTGACCGAACATAATACACCTAGTCCTGATTACCGGTGCGCAGTTGTCGCATTAAAAAAGAATGAAATCCCTTGAAACTTTTCTCAACGGCGTGCGGCCGTTTCTGTAGAGATTCTCTCTGAACTCCGCTCAACGCAATTGCGGATTGATCAAACTTTTGCACGCCATGCCGGCAGCTACGTCCTCCAGCGCGGCATTCACTTCACTCAAGCCATGGAATCTCAAAGGGATTGCTGACCAGGCGGCGGAGCGTGAGGGATCGGTCATCAGCCGTACGGATTTGTAGAAATGGGAAAAGTCAGAGCCCCAGCAGCCTCGCACGTCGAGATGCTTCTTGTTCAAATCCAGGTGCGGATTGATAGATACATCGCCCACATTCGTGTATTGACCGACAATGACCACGCGTCCGGCATCGCGCGTGAAGCGCATTGCATCAACGACAGCGTGCGGATTGCCTGTGGCTTCTATCGTCACATCCGCTCCTCTTCCATCGGTAAGATCGCGGATCCAGTCGAATCTTTCGGCTTCTGTGCAGGCTGAGAAGTCCCTCGTTTCATGTGCGCCTACTTGCCGGGCAACCAGCAGACGGGCTTCCGGGGCGCCCAGGCAAAAAACGCGATGCGCGCCACGTAGCAATGCACAAATAACGATGGATAGACCTACTGGTCCACTTCCGAGCACCAGCACGATGTCTCCGAGCGAGACCTCCGCACGCTCCACTGCGTGTACGGCAGTGGGCAAGGAACATCCCCCGGCCATGAACCTTTGTGGATCAACACCCTCCAGGCTCAGGCAGCGCGTATTCGGTTTGAGATAAATCGATTGTGCCCATCCACCTGCCAAGCCATCCGCCACTCCATAAGTGACCCCGTAAACTTTCCTCTTCGGACACCGCGTGCTTGCTTTTGCCACCGCGCAATACCAGCACACACCGCATGTTCCATGCACATCGAGAAACGTGACCTCATCCCCCTCGCGAAACTTGCGTTCATCGGAGTCAACCAGGCTTCCACGTATTTTGCGGAGAACGCCCACAGAGACGTGCCCGGGAATGATCGGATAAGGCACACCAGCCAGGTGCCCAGCATGCAAGTGGATATCTGTGCCACAGACCTCGCTCAGGCGAACATCCATGACTGCTGAGTTCATTTCCAGTTCAGGTTCTTCAAACTCACGCACCTGTACCGGAACAAACGGTTTTTCCATCACCGCTGCCAGAATTTTTTGCAAGGATGCCTCAGCTTTCTGAGTATTAGGGCGTGGGCCCCCGGTCTGTCGTGACAATGATGCCACCGGATCTGCAGTCTACTACTTCCGAAATTGTCAAGAAACGAGGTTGGGGTGTTGTGCTATTCCACAGAGCTGGGACCATTCTTCCACGATATTCGTTTGA
>DASZFK010000502.1:0-4008 GCA_035939855.1 Candidatus Angelobacter sp. | reverse complement strand
ATGGCGGGTGGCTGGCTTTCGGAGTTGTTCCAGAAACGTGAAGCCTATGTGGGTGGAATACTGGCCGCGCTGGCTGTTGTAGGATTGCTTTTCAGCCTGGGAATTTCCAAGGTTCCGGCGGCCGCACCCCAAAAGAAGTTTCGCATCAATTTTGTTGCCGATCTGATTGCGCAGATCAAGCAGATGCGCCAGGACCGGCCGCTATTCCTGGCAGTTTTAGGCAATACCTATTTTTGGTTTCTGGGCGCCCTGTATCTGCCTACGGCGATCGTCTATGGACGAGATTTGTTGCACCTTCAACCGACCAAAAACTCACTCTTGGATGTGGCGCTGGCCCTTGGTATCGGCATTGGCAGCCTGGTTGCCGGCTATCTATCAAGCAATAGGATCGAATACGGCTTGATTCCGCTAGGCTCCTTCGGCATGACCATCATGGCTGCTGCCGCAGCAATCTTTCCTCATTCATTTGTGAGCGTGGCCTGCGTCTTTTCTGGCCTGGGGTTCTTTGCCGGTTTCTTCGTAGTGCCGGTAAATACGCTGATTCAGCATCGTCCGGCTGCGGACTCCAAGGGCGGCATTCTGGCCGCTGCCAACCTGCTGACATTTGTCGGTGTGGCTGCGGCTTCCGGGGTCTATTTCCTGCTGACCAACGTCGGACATCTGGATGCTCGCGGTGTTTTCCTGGCCACATCGATCATTACTCTGTTCGGAACCATCTATGTGCTGTTCCTGCTGCCGGATTGGTTCCTGCGGCTGCTCCTGTGGTTTGTTGTTCACACGGTTTACCGTATCCGCGTGCTGGGGCGTGATAACGTTCCTGAAAAGGGTGGCGCTCTGTTTGTCTCCAACCACATGTCGTTTGTCGACGTGTTGCTGTTGATGGCCTCCACCGACCGGCCGATCCGCTTCCTGATGCTCAAAGACATTTATGACCGCAGCTTCATGAGGCCATTCGCGCGCATCATGCGAGCCATTCCAGTTTCCTCGGAGTTGCGTCCGCGGGACATGATCGTCTCGTTGCGAACCGCCAGCGATGCCATCCGCAATGGCGAGATTGTATGCATCTTTGCCGAAGGCCAGATCACCCGCACCGGCCAGATGCTGCCTTTCCGTCGTGGCATGGAGAGGATCATGAAAGGTGTGGATGCTCCCATCGTACCGGTGAATCTACACGGCGTGTGGGGGAGCGTCTTCAGCTTCGAGCGAAATCGCTTCGTATGGAAGCTGCCGCAACGATTGCCTTATCCGGTTACGGTAAGTTTTGGAGCGTGGCTGCCGGCCACCGCTACCGCGGCCAATGTTCGTCGCGCCGTCCAGGAATTGCAAACCACGGCATTCATCACCGATCCCCAAACCCATACAACTCTGGACAAAGAGTTCGTGCGCTGCGCCCACCGCCATCCGCTGCATTTCGCCATCGGCGATGGGCGTGTTCCCAAGATGCGTTTTGGCGGAATGCTGATCAAATCCATTTTCGTGGCGCGCAGGTTGAGGGAGGTTTGGAAGGACCAGGAGATGGTCGGCATCCTTTTGCCACCTTCCGTTGGAGGAACGTTGGTGAACATTGCCGCCGCTCTGCTCGGAAAAGTGGTGGTCAATCTAAATTACACCGCCAGCAACGAGACCATTGCCTCCTGTGCGGCGCAATGTAATCTGCAAACTGTTATCACGGCGAAGGCTTTTGTAGAGCGCTTTCCCAAAATGGAGATACCTGGGCGCACGATCTTTCTTGAAGACGCGCTTGCCCAACCCCGATCGCCGGAAAAGCTGGCTGCCTTGGGCCTTGCATGGCTGCTGCCGTATCGGCTGCTGAAGCGCGCGCTGGGTGGTCCGGTGCGCAACCCTGAGGATCTGGCTACGGTTATTTTTTCCAGTGGCAGCACCGGCGAACCCAAGGGCGTAATGCTCACCCATTACAACATTTTTTCCAACATCCGCCAGATGGCTCAAGTCTTTCTTTTAAGAAAGGATGATCGCTTCCTCGGCATCCTGCCGTTCTTTCATTCATTTGGATTTACGGCCACGCTTTGGCTTCCAGCGATCTATGGAGTTGGAGTTGTTTTCCATGCCAATCCACTCGACGCCACGGTGATCAGCGAGCTGGCAGGGAAGTATCGGGCTACCTTTCTTATTGCCACCCCAACGTTTCTGCAGGCTTACATGCGCCGATGCTCGCCTGAAGATTTTGGCAGCTTGCGCTTCGTCATCGTAGGCGCGGAGAAACTGTCAGAGCGTGTCGCGCTGGCCTTCGAAGATATCTTTGGCATTCGTCCGATCGAAGGTTACGGCTGCACCGAGTGTGCTCCGGTGGTAGCCGTGAATACCAGGGATTATCGTGGTCCCGGCATTCGCCAGGTTGGAGCGAGACGCGGTACGGTGGGCCATCCCTTGCCTGGGATCAGCGTTCGCATTGTCGATCCGGAAACCCTACAGCCGATTTTGGGAAATGAGCCGGGCCTGCTCCAGGTCAAAGGTCCCAATATCATGAAGGGCTATCTGGGGCGTCCTGATAAAACTGCGGAGGTCCTTAAGGATGGCTGGTATACAACCGGCGATATTGTTGCCGTTGAGGATGGTGGATTCCTGGTGATCACCGACCGGATGAGCCGTTTCAGCAAGATCGGCGGCGAAATGGTGCCGCATATCAAAATTGAAGAAAAGCTGCATGAACTGATGGAAGCCACGGAACAGGTTTTTGCTGTCTCATCTGTGCCCGATGAGAAGCGTGGTGAACGATTAGTTGTGCTGCATACGCTTTCTCCGGAGAAGCTTGCGCCGGTGGTTGAAAAGCTGGCGCAATCCGATCTGCCCGCGCTATGGAAGCCCCGTCCTAACCAGTTCTTCCATGTAGAGACGCTACCCTACCTGGGCACCGGCAAGCTTGATTTGGGTAAACTTAAAGCGCTGGCCGCGGAAATGTCGGAAACGGTTGCGGTGGGATAAAACCTTAGAACCTTAGACCCCGCATCCCAGCAATCAAATTGTGCTTTCTTCTGATTAAACCTGGCAAAGCAAACTGCCGAAAATAAATAAGTTAATGAGGTGTAGACGCGATTGTACTTTAACTTTCGCTGGCGTCTTTCGGTCAAGAAATCACCTCTTCTCTTGAGAATTTTTTTATGTACTCGTAAGGGGAAATGGGGTAACGTTGCGTTACATATCACGAAGTAAGAACCAGGTGGGGGAGGAGAGGAAGTTCCAGGTTTGCATTGGGCTGCTTGCCACCACCAGACAGGCGTTTATCTTTGCCCACGACGGGGAACATTCGGCAAAGCTCGACGGCTTGTCAAGACCGGGTACAAATCACATCAAGAAAAGGAATATCTAAAGATGAAAAAGAGAAATGCAATTACCTTGTTGGGGGTCTTGTTGCTTGGTAGCGCAATCATGAGCGCTCAGGCGACTCGAACATGGGTCTCCGGTGTAGGGGACGATGCCAATCCTTGTAGCCGCACTGCGCCATGCAAGACCTTCGCGGGCGCAATTTCCAAAACTGCCCCGGGTGGCGAGATCGACGCTCTTGATCCAGGCGGGTTCGGCGCACTTACCATTACCAAATCCATTACGATTGACGGAGGGGGAGGCCAGGTTGCCTCGGTGTTGGTTGCGGGAACCAACGGAATCGTTGTCGCGGCGGCAGCCGCCGACGTTGTCATCCTGAGAAACCTTCGCTTCGATGGTCTTCGCGGCGCCGGCAACGCCAACGCTGGGCTCAGCGGCATTCGGTTCATTTCCGGCGGAACGTTGATCGTCGACAAGTGCGAAATCTTTGGCTTTAATAACAATGGCGTTGACATCGCTCTCGGGGCCAGTGCCCAAGCGTCCGTCACAAACACTAATATCCAGAATATTGGCGGCACCGGCGTTGCTGCAACGACCACAACGGGTGTTGTGAGCGTGGGAGTCGAAAATGTGCGGGTCGAGGATACCAACAAGGGCTTTGAGTCCGGTAATCACAGTCGAGTGATTGTGAATAATTCTTACGTTCAGAACGCGGCGTCAATAGGA